>NZ_PDYL01000017.1:0-85676 GCF_002743035.1 Sporosarcina sp. P12(2017) | reverse complement strand
TAAGGCACCTGTCCAGGGTCTCAAGACGCACGCTGATCCCTCAGGAGTCGGCCTTTCTCCGTTCCGGTACACTCTGATACTCTAAAAAAACATTTACTGATAAGAACAGAAAAAAAGCGTAAAGGACTCATTCCCCTTACGTTTTTTCTGTTCTGTCCCAACCTCCTATTTAATTGCATGAACAAAAACTCTACTTCCCTAACACCTTCTTCACATCCGCCACCAGCAAATTATTGTCCGTATCGCTCATACCGTTATACTGCTTGACGATCTCTCCGTCAGGATTAATTAAATAAAAGAAAAAACTATGCGATCGCTGGTCAAGTGCTCCCTTTTCCAGAAAAGCTTTAAACGTATGAATCGATAGATCTTGAATTTCTTCAAAGCTATAACCCGTTAAAAACGTCATCGTCTCTAGGTCAACACCATAGTCCTTTGCATATTCTCGTAAAACTTCTGGTGTATCATTTTCCGGATCAATGCTGAATGAAATAATACGAGGTGTTAAACCGTCATTTTTTAGTTCTTCCTGAATACCGACCATATTAGCCGTCGTCCTCGGGCAAACGGTCGTACAGTGCGTATAAGAGAAATAGGCAATCCACCAATCGCCTGTCAAATCATCCAAGCCCAGTGTATCCTCGTCTTGTGTAGTGTAGTTGAAATCTGGTACCTTCTCTGACATATTCGTTTCGATTGTATTGTTGCAAGCACTCAGAAAAAGAGCGGCTGCCAAAAGTATGAGGACGGATCGTATAGTCATAGGCATCTTTCCTCGCTTTACTATGTATGAAAGAAAGGAGAGAGGTTGTGATCCCTCTCTCCTCCTGTGAAATTATGCTTTTGCTGTTTCCTCTTTTTTAACCAACTGGCCGCCACCGCTCTCTAAGAAAGTAATCATGCCTTCTGCAGCACGATACGCTAGAGCGCCAACTGTTGCTGTAGGATTGGAACTACCCATAAGTGGGAATGAAGAAGCCCCCACTACGAATAAATTATCCATATCCCATACTTGTGAATAGTTATTTACAGCAGATGTCTCAGGATTGTCTCCCATCACTACACCGCCACCTGTATGGTCAGATAATGACGTCTTATCAAATTCCGTTTCCTCTGTAATTTCAGGAATATTTATATGATCTGCACCCATTTGCTCCAGTAACTCTTTTCCTCTTTGGTGGGCATATCTGACAATGTTGCGGTCTTGATCATGGAACTTGCTCGTGACACGCAGTAATGGATCGCCGAATATATCCGTATACGTCGGATCCAAGTCCATATAGTTTTCGCGCCAAGCGAGGGCACCGTTTTGTTGCTGAACGTCTATCCGACGGTTCGCATAGAAAATGGACTTGTCCTTGAACTCTTTCCCCCAAGATGGAACACCTGCAGGAACATGGTTATTCGTAATCGGTCGGTCTCCTCTTTGAGACGTACGCAAACAGAAACCATGCAAGAAATCGAGTTTCGTATGATCGAGTTGCTCCACGTTGAAATCATCCATCGTCACGCCAAGTGCGCCGGTACCTGCATAGCGGTTGAATTTCTTCTCATCAAAGAATCCACGTACACGCGTATGCGTCAAGTTCCGTTGGTGAGCAGTCAAGTGGCTTCCAATCACGCCTGTTCCGTCTTTCGGATTGTATGGCTTGCTGATTTCGGATAACAGCATGAGACGAGTATTCGTGAAGGTAAAGCCGGCCACAACGACAATATCTGCCGGTTGAATGAACTCTTCTCCTGTTTCTGTATCTACATATTTAATACCAACCGCTTTTCCGTTTTCATGTACAATCCGAACCGCATACGAATTATTGCGTAACTCATAATTACCGCTTTTATGTGCTGTAGCTAAAACCGTAGCAATTGGATCCGCTTTTGCCCCGAAGTCACAGCCAAACGCTTCACAAAACGCACAGTACACACATCCGTTGATCGTCTCTCCGTCCGGATTAGTATACGTCTCGGATATGTTAGCAGAAGCTATACGGTACGGATGATAGCCTAGTTCTTTTGCCGCTTTCGTAAAGGTACGAATGATATCCGTTTCTTTCATTGGCGGTGTCGGGTAGTCATCCGAACGCTGTCCCGGTCGCAATGGATCCGGCTCACCAGAAATACCGGCAGTTTTTTCAAACTGATCATAATACTTCTCTAGTTCATCGTATGTAATACCCCAGTCTTGGAGTTGCATATCTTTTGGAATGATTTTTTCTCCATACTTTTCTACCGTCTTCGTATGCATTTCGAAATCCGTTGGAAGCCAGCGATATACCATGCCGTTCCAGTGAACACCTGAACCGCCCGTAGCCGTACCATTAATCGCATTTGTATCGTTACTTCGGTTAGGAGTCGCCGTTTCATCGAGCGTATTACGGATCGTCAACGTTTCTTTGTTCAATTCTTGGAACATGAGTTTCCGCACATCGTAGCGAAGTTCGTCTTTTGCACCGACGAAATCTTCTCGCTTCTGCGCTTTCCCTCTTTCTAATCCGACTACTTTATATCCTTTTTTCGTTAATTCAGCTGCCGCAATTCCGCCTGCCCAGCCTGAACCTACGATGACTGCATCAACTTTATCCAATGTTTTTACCATTCTGTTCTCCCCTTTCCTATAATTTATTTAGGTTGATAATCTGTCAGGCTCACTTGATCCATTTTCACGAACTGATCTTCTTCTATCATATGGGCATACGATGCGATAGCACCTGGATATTCTTTCATTTTCCAGCCTTTCATATCTCGATTGCCTCCATATAACGGATCACAATACGCGCCTTCAAGTGTAGTAGAACGCAATAAATTAAAGAATCCTTTCGAACTAATGCCTTTGACTTCCACTTTGTCATCTGCAAAGTCCGTCATGATTTCTGATTGCTGATCTTCCGTCGCTTTAACGAAATTCGTATCAAATCGTTTTTGACTCTCGGCATCCATGGTACGTAACCCATTAATGAAAATCTGCCCGCGATCAAGACTAGAGTCTGAAGCCGCTGCTTTAGAACCTATAAAAGGACCTTGTCTGTAATCGCCAACATTGGACCCATAAGGACCTGCCAACTGTTTATCGATATAATAAGGAACCCCTAATTCAATCGCTCCAGGTCCGTTATCATCCTCAGGGAAGATTCGCTCCACTGCCTGCTCCAAAATAGCGAAATCGGCAATACGCGTGAAGTACATACGCGCTTCCTCATAACGTTTCTCTTTACCGCTTCCTTTATCCGCAGCGGTATTCGAGTTAGTATCATTTTTAGAACGATTGCTAAAGAGACCGCCGAGTAACGCACCTCCAGCTACACCTCCGACAGCAATTCCTGTGTTTTTGACGAAACTGCGGCGTCCCGGATCGGAAACTTCATTTGTATTCTTCGGGTTGTTCGAATTATTATCAGCCATTGGCTTGTCCTCCTTTTTAATGTAAATAAGTCAACACTAGACTAGCGATGCATACTGGAATATATTTGCAACCATTAGAATGGTATATGTGTATGCAATGAAGAGATCATTATGTATTTGTTCGCAACGCTAGTAGAAAAAAGATTATTCAGCTCTCCAGTAAGTTGTAAGAATAATACTTCATTTAGGAAATGTACTGTTCTATACACAGTGTACGTCCTATGTCTGTATTTTTCAAACTATTAAACTATACCCTATTATTAGAGAAAAAAATGCTATGATTAGGTCGAGTGTAATTATTTTTCAAAACGTAACATCTCTGCCCCTTGTTCTCATACACTACAATGAGGTGAAAAATATGGCGAGAGTAAAATACCGAGATTCAGATGTCTCATTAATGGCTAGAATGATGAGAGCCGAAGCCGAAGCCGAAGGAAATCAAGGAATGTTATATGTCGGAAATGTCATCGTGAATCGTGCAATAGCCGATTGCCTGGACTTTAATGATGTACGGTCCATATATGATGTGATTTTCCAAATACAAGGCAATAATTATTCATTTGAAGCGGTACAAAAAGGAAACTTGTTCTATCAACGAGCGCGAGAATCCGAAAAAAGATTAGCTGAAAGAACTCTCACTAACTGGCGACAACATCCCGCTCACTATGCTCTATGGTACTTCAATCCATATGCACCCTGCCCCCCTACTTGGTATAATCAGCCGTTTACAGGGCAATATAAAAATCACTGTTTCTATGAACCACAAGCGGGTACGTGCGATAGTGTGTATATGGGATAAGACAGGTACCATTTACTAGTCTTAATTGAACATTCTGGTCGGGGATGATAAACTGGTGCTATGAAAACAATCGAACGTAATGAGTAACCACCTTCCACTTGGTCAGGGTAGAAGGTGGTTACTTTTTTATTAATTATAATGAGTAACTTCACACAGGAGGTACTACTAGTGCAAATTATTACATCTCACGTCAATACCGACTTTGACGCACTTGCTTCGATGATTGCAGCCAAAAAACTGTATCCAGACGCACAACTAATTATTTCAGATAAGCTGGAAAGCCGCGTACAACGTTTTTTAAATATTTATCGAGACGTCTTCGACTTTGTTCCGAGCGCTCAGGTGGACTGGGAACAAGTCACGGAAATGATTATCGTCGACGTTGCTTCTTTATCTAGAATAGGCAAACTTCCTGATGATTTCGATGCATCCAAGCGGAAAATCATCGTCTACGACCATCACCAAAAAGATGAAAATGACGTGCAGTATGATGAAGGTCTCGTGGAATTAACTGGCGCTGCAGTCACGCTACTTATTGAGGAAATACGTAAACAGAATATAGCTATCTCCAGTTTTGAAGCATCATTATTTGGACTTGGTCTGTATACAGACACAGGGAATTTTACATATGCAAATACGACCGTGCGGGATATGAAGGCAGCTGCCTATTTACTTGAACAGGGAATGAGCCTAGAAATGGTTGGTAGTTTCGCGGAGGAGACGTTAACATCCGAACAGCAAGATTTATTGGATCAGTTGCTTACCCATACGGAAATTCATGAAGTCGATGGTCTGGAAATTGCGGTTAGTACCCATGAATTGGATCATTTCGTGAACGGTCTTGCCTTGATTACAACAAAGGTCTTAGGGGTTAAAGGAACGGATGCGGTGATAACCGTCGTGAAAATGAAGAATTCCGTGTTCATCGTGGGTCGTGCAAGCTCAGAGCGTATCACATTGCAACCCATTCTGAAAAAGCTCGGTGGTGGCGGCCACAAACACGCCGGTTCCGCCACGGTGAAAAAAGGAGATAAAGAAGCGATTCTTGAAGACATCCACAGCAGTTTGGAAACGATGCTGCGCCCAGCGATTACCGCAAAAGAGTTGATGACTTCTCCCGTTAAAACACTTACTCCAGATACTACAATTGAAGAAGCAGGCCATCGTATGTATCGCTACGGACATTCAGCCTACCCAGTTGTAGAAAACGAAAGACTAGTCGGTCTTATTACTAGACGCGATCTCGATAAAGCGAATCACCACGGACTCGGTCATGCGCCTGTAAAAGCGTATATGACGACGAAAATGTACACGATTGGACCGGAAGCTTCACTCGAAGAAATTCAGGAACTCGTCATTAAACACAATATTGGTCGTTTACCTGTTATCGAAGATGGCGAAATCGTGGGCATTGTGACTCGATCGAATATTATCCAAGTACTGTACAGTGATATGACGGCGGATAAAAAGGTAGCAAATACTCCACCTTCCAATGAACTGATTAAAAGAATGAAAAAGCACCTGTCCGAAGAAGCTCTCCAGCTGTTGAAAGATATTGGAGTAACAGCGAGTCGCATCGACATGCCTGTTTATTTAATCGGTGGGATTGTCCGGGATATTTTATTGGACAAGCCGAATTTCGATATTGATATTGTGGCGGAAGGTAATGGAATCGAATTAGCGAACAGGTTAATGGAAACACACGGTGGCGACGTCCTGGAACATGAAAGCTTTGGCACAGCGACATGGAATACGCCATCCGGTTTGTCGATCGATCTCGTGTCGTCTCGACTCGAATATTACGAACAGCCTGCCGCCTTACCCGAGATCGAGACATCCGTTCTCGGTGATGATTTGCAGCGACGTGATTTCACGATCAACGCCATGGCCATCCGTCTGAATGCCGAAGTGTTTGGCGAATTAATTGATCCGTTTGGTGGACAGAATGATCTACGCGAGAAGAAAATCAAAATCCTTCATAATATTAGTTTTGTCGAAGACCCTACTCGGATCTTCAGAGCGGTACGCTTTGAACAACGTTTCGGATTTTCGATGGATGAACAGACAGAGAAATTGGCGCTTGAGTCTATCGATAAAGTGATCCATTTATCTCCCCAACGCATGAACGAAGAAATGATTCGTTTGTTTACGGAAGGCAGTCCACAAGAAGTCATCCGACGTCTATTTGAACTGAATGTTTGGCAACAGTTCGGTGTACATGAAAAACAGTTGGATGCATCGGTCGCTACAGCTGAACATCTAGAACAGATTTACAACGAACAGGTGCGTAAGATTACGAATTTACAAGTCGCTGAAAAACCTAGCTGGTTCAATTACTTTTTACTACCCTTCTATTGTAATGATAGCTTGTATGCCGTAGAGAAATTTACGTTGCGAAAAAACAGAAAAAAGTTATTGGAAGAAATCATGGCGTTGCAACGACAAGAACAGTGGAATGAATTCACACAAATTGGCGACTATCATCTATTTTTACACGACTACTCCGATGAAGCTATTTTGTTTATCCTAGTGGCTGATCAAGTGCCACATCAGGAATCCTTTATTGAGTATTTATATCATCGCAACAAACTACAAAACTATTTGAATGGCGGCGATTTAGTCAAAGCGGGACTCAAGCCTGGGCCAAATTTCTCTAAAATCTTGCTACACTTAGAAGTGAGCCAGCTTAATGGAGATGTCTCTTCAAAAGAGGAAGCCGATCAGTGGTTGGAAGAGTATGTATGTACGCTATAATGAAGAAACACAGAACAGCCCACACTTTCAAAATGAAGTGTGAGCTGTTTTATTATGTACTTTTCTGAAGCTAGAATAATTCCCAATAAAAAAACACCTAGAAAGTTAAAGGGTCCTTTAACCTTCCAGATGTTCCTCATTTAATATCGGATTGCTTTACTTCGAATCCGCTCTAAATCCTGCTTTATCATAACCGTATTTATCATAACCATTTCTATCGTACCCTAACTTATTAAAGCCTTTTCGGTCATAGCGGTCTTCATCATAGCCCGACTTATCATACCCTTCATCATCTTGGTTCGTTCCATTTCGATGGATACCTTGAGGAGTAAAGCCATTGCAGTCGAACCCTTTTGTATCATACTTCGTACCATTCGCATGTTTACCATCCCGATTAAAACCATATCGATCATAGCCGAATCGGTTGTAGCCTTCTTTATTAAAACCGTTCTTATCATAGCCTTGCAAATTAAAACCTTTTTTATCATAACCTTGGCGATTTCGGCCATTCTTTCCGAAACCTTCTCGATCGACCCCTGCTTTATTAAAACCATCGCGATTATAGCCTTCACGATCCAAGCCATGTTTATTAAAACCTTGTGCATCATAGCCTTCCGAATCATAGCCAAGCGAATTTAAGCCTGATGCATCGTATCCTGCTCGGTCAAAGCCATCTCGATTGTACCCGTGCTGATCATAACCTTCTTCATCATACGTCTTCTCGCTAATATGTGCACCATCGCGTGTAAAGCCTTCACGATTGTATCCTCTTTTATTGAAACCCTGGGCATCAAAGCCTGCTTGATCAAAGCCGTGATCATCGAACGGACTGTTATTTAGATGAACGCCTTGAAAATCAAAGCCTTTTCCATCATACATCGTGCCGTTCATATGCTTGCGATCACGATTGAATCCTCTTTCGTCATAGCCGAATTTATTATAGCCTTGGCGATTAAAACCATTCTTATCGTAGCCTAGGTTATTAAATCCATCCGTTCCATAACCTTGGGCACTCACACCGTATTTATTGAAACCGTACTTGTCATAACCTTGCTTATTGAAACCCGCACGGTTGAAACCATGGACATCATAACCGTCTCTGTTATAGCCATTCTTGTGAAAGCCCTGTCGATTGAAACCATCCGCTTTATAGCCTTCTTTGTCATAGCCTTGGACGTTATAACCGCTTTTATTATACCCGTCTGCGTCATAACCATAACGATCATAACCCGTTCGATCAAAGCCCGCTTTATTATAGCCGGTGGCCCTAAATCCTTCTTTGTCATACCCTTGATTATTATAGCCATTTTTGTCAAAACCCTGTGCATCAAAGCCATACTTATCAAAACCACTGGCATTAAATCCTTGTTCATTAAACCCATGACGGTCATAACCAAACTTATTAAAGCCTCGTCTGTCAAAACCTTCACTATTATAAATCGTCGTATCTCGTTCTATGTTTTTATCTCTTAACGGATCACCATAGTTCATGTCGTACCTCCGCACAATATGTTATCGAATTCACTCTCTCTATGCATCATACTACAAAAAGAGGGTAAACTCACCAAGTTTTGCAAGGGCTGCAGATGAAGTATGGCGAATTGAACGAAACTGGAGCACTTATAGCCGATCACGGACTGAATGTTTAGCGTGACGGTAGGTTTACTCTTTAAACATATGCTTCTTATGCCATTTCAAATACGGCTTGTTCTTCTCCGTTCGATTCACTCTCATCTTGCTGTGCAATCCATACTTCTCGTAATCCTCTTCAGGAATTCCAGATGAAATATGTATCTTTCCTGTTCCGTCAAACGCAATGAAGCCGTTATGATAGAGCGCATCATGATTGCGACAGAGAAGGATGCCGTTGTTCGGATCGACACGTTCGTTGTTCGTACAGTCTTTCCACGGTTTAGCGTAGCTAGCTTGCAATAATTCCGGTAACTCAATGTCGCATAGCGCGCACTGATCATTCCATAGTTGCATGAGCTCGTTGCGGAAACGCTGATGGCCCATTCGCACTTTTGTTTTCGTTTCCGATTCGGTTTCAGCAAGTACCGGAATGAGGAAATCATGCTCCGTTTTCTGAACGGTACCCATGACGAACTCCAATTGTTCTTCATCGATTTCGTAAATATTTAAATCCGCGATCAACTCAACCAATTTGATAGTAAGTTCTTCATTGCACGGGAAAAGATAGCCTTGATTGCCATTGCCATTCTCTTGAAATGCCGAGTATTTAATTGGCAATAGCGGTAGAAGTTCATCGAAAAAATCCGCAATCGTCAACGGTTTATCGAGTTCGTGATACTCCACATCCACTAAGTAGCCTTTGGCGTCTTCACTGTCTGGCAAAGGAATCGCAGACGGCTTTCTCTCCTCGCGGTAACTCGACTTCGCCACACTGATGGCGACAATATCCCCTTTTACATAATGAAAAATGCGATCTCCTTCGCATACTTCTTTCATCCGTTCCCAAAAATGATGAACATTGCCTATACTGTCTTGCTGCAATGACCAAAGCACACCCAACTCTTTCTCTTCATCGTATGTACGTCCTTGCATAACGATATAACTTTGCATCGTGCTTCACTCCTTTGCGAACTGACACGCTTCTTCTCTCTTGATTATACCGAAACTAACTATCTTTCAACAGTCGATTAATAAATTGCATGTCGTTATCTTTACTTCACGTTAAGACAGTGACTAGCAGACTACACAATTCTAAGACTTTCACGCTAGGAAAACTTGTACTCAGTGCAGTTCATTCATAACGCCTTACATCTCTTACTACTATGACAGGCAACTTAATGGAACAGCAATAGCTGTTTATGCAACTAAGCCCCCTCTACATGCAGGTCACTACAAAAGCCATTGTTCGATTTCCATCCCCATGATACGATTCAGCCATGAACAACGAATAGAGGTGATTACCATACGGCTGAAAATTGAAGAATCCAATGAATTTCAAGAGATTGAAATCACCATCAGATGTCCTGAAGTCGATGAGCGCTTATCCCGTCTCATACGTCAGATCAATCAGATGATGTATAGCTTTACAGTTACAAAAGATGACGCTGTGTATTCTATACAATCCAGTGATGTTCTATATATCGAGACAGTGGACAATGCATCCTTTTTATACACACAGGATAACGTCTATGAAAGCGAACTGCGGCTTTATGAATTTGAAAATCAATTGAAAGATACGCGATTTCTACGGATCAGCAAACATATGATGGTGAATACATCCAAAATTGAAAGTGTTCGTGCGTTATTGAATGGGCGATTTGAAGCAATCTTAGAGAACGGTGAAATGGTAATCGTGAATCGTCATTACGCAAAAATATTTCGAAAGCATTTCCTAGGATGAGGTGAAGCAGTTGAAAAATCTTTTACTCTATATAAGCGGGGCTTGCTTCGCATTTACATTCAGCACAATCGTCTATTCTCTTTTCCGGTTTCTTGGAATCTACCCTCCACTGACAGAAAACATGACCCTTTCCATGCTAGTCATTTCAATCATCATTACGATTCTTATTTTTCTTTCACATCAATTACCAATAGAGAATCCGATATGGGTGTATGTGCTTGAAGCTAGCTGCGTCATGGCTGTTATGATCGTAGCCGGTGCATTTTTCGACTTATATCCTTTCGGGCTGTATAACGTAGTGACGGCTGTACTGGTGGGGCTTATTGCGTATGGATCTGTTATTGTACTGATTTATTTACACAATAAAGCAGACGAGTTAAAAATAAATCACACGATCTTGCAGAGGAGGAATCAAGATGCAAACGATCATTGAAGTGGAGAATGTGAGTAAATCGTTCGGTCATGTGAATGCTGTTGACGATATGAGTTTTTATGTAACGAAAGGAAGTCTATTTTCATTTCTTGGAACGAACGGCGCCGGTAAATCCACAGTGATATCTATTATTTTAACCGCACTCCAACCAGACAGTGGCTCCGTCACGGTCAACGGATTTACGGTTGGTAAAGAGGATAAAGTAATTCGGAAAGAGATCGGAGTCGTATTCCAAGAAAGCTTGCTAGACCCGCTGTTATCTGTGCAAGAGAACTTGGAAATACGCGCACAATTATATGGAATGGCAAAGCAGGAGCGACTAGCGGCCATACAGCGCTGCGCTGAAATTGTAGATATTCATTCCATCTTGAAACGACGATACGGCAAATTATCTGGCGGCCAGAAGCGAAGAGTCGATATCGCTCGTGCCCTTCTCCATCAACCGAAGATTTTGCTGCTCGATGAACCGACAACAGGACTCGATCCACAAAGTCGTCAGCAAATCTGGAAAATGATCGGACACTTACAAAAAGAGCATGGCATGACCGTTTTTCTGACGACACATTATATAGAAGAGGCCGCCAATTCGGATTTCGTTATCGTCATAAAAGAAGGCCGGATCATCGCCAAAGGAACTCCAGTAGAGTTAAAACAGCAATACTCTGCAGACCGCTTATTTATTACGACGACCGATCACACTGCATTGCGCACACTTTTTCAACATGATGATGTGGAGTTTCAAGAAGAAACGGGTAGATACACAATCGACTTACCGAGTACGATAGCAGCCATTCCTATACTCACTAAATACCAATCGTTTATTTCGTCTTTTGAAGTACGAAAATCTAGCTTGGATGATGTCTTTATTCGTATTCATGATCGAAAGGATGTGTAGATTATGCTGACTTTTGCTAAAAGAAATTTACTGCTCTATTTTCGAGATAAGTCTGCAGTGTTTTTCTCATTGCTAGCTGTCTTCATCTTGATTGCACTCTATGTATTCTTTCTTGGCGATTTGATCGCGGATGGAGTGCCGGACTTTCCAGCGAAGCATTGGCTCCTGTTGTCTTGGATTATCGCGGGTGTAGTCACGGTTACGAGCGTGACGACTACATTAGGAGCATTCAGTGTCATGGTAAACGACCAAGCAACCAATGCCTATAAAGATTTCCGTGTTACGCCCACCAAACCATCCCAACTACTAGGTGGCTATATAATCAGTTCACTCTCCATAGGATTTCTCATGTGCATCATGACTCTTCTGGTAGCAAACGCAATGCTTTTCGCCACTGGCGAGCCTTTACTTTCATTCACACAATTCATTCAATCGGTAGGCGTACTATTTTTAGCGGTTTTGACTGCTGGTTCAATGATTTCTCTACTCGTCATATTCTTTAAAACCTCTAATGCATTTGCCGCTGCTAGTACATTAATTGGTACATTGATCGGTTTCCTTACCGGCATCTACATTCCAATCGGCACTTTACCTGCCTATTTACAAAGTATGATACAAATTTTCCCGATTTCCCATATCGCCGCTTTGCTTCGCCAAATTCTCATGGACGCTCCAATGACTGAAGCATTCGCTCAAGCCCCCGTCGAAATAAAAGAAAGCTTCCAGTTGAACATGGGAGTAGCTTTCAAAGTAAATGGTTGGCAAGTCTCTCCTATAGTCAGTGTCATGTATCTACTACTAATCACTATCATTTTCTTTATACTTTCAGCTAGTGTAATGAAATACGCTAGAAGATAGTGTCCAACTAGTAAAAGATACGAGATCCACAAACAATTCGGAATCTTTATGCTATGATACGCATAACCAATACCACCCTACTAAAAGAGGTGATTGAATGGATTTCATTGCTTGGACGATTATTGCTTGTGAAATAGGTTTTTGGGTCGTTATTCTTGCTGGCCTCATTGCTCGATATGTATATAACAAAAAACGACTCGGTTTATTTTTTCTAGCGTTAACACCAGTCATCGATTTACTATTGCTAGTCGTCACGGCTTCCGATCTTTATAATGGCGCTGTTGCTACACAAGTTCATGCCGTTGCGGCGATTTATCTCGGTGTATCCATCGCATTCGGAAAAAGTATGATTCGCTGGGCGGACGAACGCTTTCTTTACTACATCAAGAAGCAAGGCACAAAACCTGCGAAGAAAACAGGATATGCCCATGCGCGCCATTCCGTGAAAGGTGCGTTGCAACATGTACTAGCATTTATCATCGGTGGCGGGTTCTTGTTTGTCATGATTTACCTAATTGGAGATGCCAATAAAACAGAAACACTATCCCAAACGCTGAAATTATGGGCGCTCATTGTTGGCCTTGATATGGTGATCTCACTCTCCTACTTCATTTGGCCACGGGCTGAAAAAGTGAATCGGTATGGGTAACATGCTGTTTTCGTGGAGATACAGTTTGGTAGATGGAATGGTTTCCTAGAAAAGAGGATGCCAATTATAAAGAATCTTAATTTAAGGATTTTCAAACTTAAATCAAGGGGGTTGTATATGACAAAGCAAAAAAGTGTTAAAGGATTATTAATTTATCTTTTTATTAGTATCATTGCAATGTTTTTCCTTTATCTTATTGGACTATCGATATTATTGACAAATCCCACCGAATTAGAGCAATTGAGTGAAATGATGGGGATTTCGGGACCACCTGGAATCTTAGCCTTACTCGCCGTAACTCCCAATTTCATCATAATAATAGTAGTGCTTGTAATTGGATTTTTCACAGCTCATAAAGTTGGTTTGAAATCTGTGGTTATTCACCCTAACGCTAGAGTAAAGTCAAAATCAGATTGGATAAATGGTATTAAACTAGCTATGATACTAGGTTCGATTGCAGCTGCCGTTGTGATTGGATTCGATTATTTTTTTCAATCATACTTACCAGATAGCTTAATCGAAACATTACAACCGTATTCCGCATTACACTTTATATCGGCTTTACTGTACGGTGGGATTGTTGAGGAACTAATAATGCGTTTCGGTGTGATGAGTTTGTTGGTCTTTATTTTTTGGCAATTATTTAATCGGAAATCGGAAAAACCTACGAATTGGGTCTTTATCCTTGCCATATTCATTAGCGCATTACTATTTGCATTAGGTCACTATAGCGCAACCGCAAATATGACAGAAATGACCGCATTTATTTGGTTCCGAATGATTCTCCTGAATAGTATAGGTGGCTTATTCTTTGGTTGGATTTATTGGAAGCACAATCTAGAGCTTGCAATGCTTGCACATATGTTTGCACATATTGTTATGCATTTAATAATGTTGGTTATCACATTTTCATAATAAGACGATAAACATCGCTGTTCTTACTCTGGTAATGTTAGCTGTAGTAATAAGTAACTTAGAAGGAATATACACCTTCAAAATGATATTCTACAAATGGGTGCAGTAGTTGAAAAGTGTTATTACTACTTTACCATCCAGCAAAATTGGAGGTGGGTTATTTTGAATAATGAAAGTTCCTCAAAACTAGAAAAATGGCGAGCAAAATATGCAGCTTTAGTTATTGCGTTAGGTTGCTTATACAGTGTAATCATTGGTTGGGGAGAAAATTGGATTCTAACAAGCATTTTAGGGCTCGGTGTAATCGTCTGTGGAATAATAGGTTTTTGTGATATAAAGCGATTTATAACTAGCAAAGCTAAGAATGGAAATTTTTAATTCTCTAAACAAATGGGTGGCTTTACTTGAAGATAATTATGCTGCTAAGACAGCTCTTTTTCTAATTCAACTAAAGGGACATTGAGTAGTAGTTAAAAAAGATTGAGACTTTGCCTGCGGATAAATAGATGTAGTAAAGTAGGAGTTTTATGGCGAACCATATATTTATTGCAACAAAAAGTGGATTGAAATTCAAATAAATGAGTTATTGAGGTTTAGAAGATGAAAAATAATAGAAAAAAACGAAACGGCTCTTTTAAAGATTTCCTAATTGAGCTGCGGGATTCAATCTTATTTGAAGTGGCTTGGAACGTCTTGATGTTTATCCCAAGAATGATGATTCGCGTAATAAAGAACATTTGGTAAAGTAGTTAATCGAAATGTTGATCTTCGCTACAGCCGGCGATTGGTTGAATCAGCGAGGGCCGCAACGAAGAACGGCTTTTGAGATTGAATCTTGAATCAAAAGAATGTAGAAGAGTGATCCATAATCTTCATCTGAAAAATGTAAGTCTTACTCCCGACATTCAGGTAAAAGTCTCAGAACTCATAAATACAAAGACCCCTAATATTTATTATTATAGAACCAAAATAAAAGCCTACACCTCGTTTCTCTATTTTGTAAGTAGAGGGTTGAGGGGGTAGGCTTTTTACAATCATTTTTGTATTTAGAATGTTTTAGTGCTTACGCTTTACTTCGATTCTATAGCCGTCAGGGTCAGTCACAAAGAAGTAAGAAGGTGTTTCACCTGAAAGTCCCTTCAATTCACCTGTTTCATAAGAAGATGCTTTACAGATTTTATGCATTTCTTCTAAATCATTTACTGTTACGCCTAAATGACTGAAACCATTTCCTATAACATATGGTTCTGCATCATAATTATAAGTAAGCTCTATTTGTACGGATGACCCTGGTGAATTTAAATAGATTAAATCAAATTTATTCTCAGGGAATTCTCTGCGACTGGCTACTTCAAAATCAAAAAGCCCAGTATAGAAATCTAAAGTAGCATCAATATCTCTAACACGTAGACAAATTTCAACGAGTACTTGGTTCATTACTATCATCCTCCATCATTTTATTGACCTTATCTTATCATAGATACTATATCAGTACACTTTATGCGATTGAATAAAGCCAATTGTTCTAGAAGTCATCACGGGCATTACGCAGTTCGATAAAGTCCTCCACTGTTTCCACTTGCAGAAAGAGGTTGATTTCCTTCTCCCTGCCGATTGTTGTCGGGAGCGTTGGCTGTCCTTTAGCACGCATTTCCTGGACTTCTTCCAATGATTTGGAGATTTTTTTATTATCCGGATGCATTTCGGATGCAAAACGTAAATTAGTTTCGGTATACTCGTGACCGGGATAAACATGTATATCATTATCTAAGCGCTTAAATTTCTGCAAAGTTTCATATTGAGCTTCGTAATCGCCAGTAAAAACTCGACCGCATCCTGCTGAAAACAAGGCATCTCCGCAATAGAGATTATTTCCCATTAAAAAACTGATATGGCCATGCGTATGACCTCCTGATTGGTAAACTTGGAAAGTTTGGCTCAACAAGTTAAAGGTGTCCCCTTCTTTTACAACACTATTCACCAAGTCTTTCGTTTCTTTCGGTCCATAAACATGACTTTCCGGATGACTCGCTAGAATCTCCCGTACCCCGCCAGTATGATCTTCATGCATATGAGTTAAAAGAATGGCCACCAAACGAAGCTGCTTTTCTTCAAGGTAATCAAGGACAACTTTCGCTTCTCCTGGATCAACCACAACTGCCTCTGTTTCTTCTTGAATGCACCATATATAATTATCAGAAAAGGCTTTGATTGGATGAATAATCACTTTATGATTCCTCCCCTTTTTATATAGTTAATTTGCGGTTTGGAGACTTTTTTACCTTCCACCGACATGTTTTAATTTATCCTGCTATCATAACATAGAGATTATTACTATACATGAAGGAGACATCCTCCTCTGTCCGTAATTCAATCCTTAATCTCGTCATCTAAAAAAAACTTTTTGTTTATCATTTTGTGGAGTACCACAACGGATTAAAGAAAAGATTGAATTACTTTAATGAATAGTAATAAAAAACATTTTTTGTACATCCACTCTATTAAAAGATAAACAAAGAGGCTTTTGGTGGTTGAATGCACAGGAGTGGTTTGATCTTGTGGGATGCACTTCCGTCATTATCTCCGTCAGAAGTATGAACTTACTCAGTGTGTCGTGTAAACTTTTTAGGTTTAATTTTAGTGCTTAGTATATTCCGGAATAGGGCCAAATTGTTGGGGATCACAGTTTAGTATTACGTTATGTCCCAATTAATGCAGGTAAATGTTAAATTGAGTTAATGGAGTGTGAAAAGAAACGGTATATCTAGGTCATAAACCAATAATAGAAGGGAAAAAAGTTGTTCTCAGACCTTTTAAGGATGAAGACTTTCCTTTTATAGAAGAATTGCTTAAAGGATCCCGAAGTATTAAAACTGACAGGAAGCAGTTCGGATTTTAATAGAGAATCAATTCTCCAATGGTACAATACAAGAAATGAACAAACCGATCGCTTGGATCTTGGTATTGTTGACCAATCCCAGGGCTTACTAGTGGGAGAAGTAGTGGTCAATTTATACGATGAAAAAAATCATAGCATGAATTTCAGGATACTTATTGGACCAAGGGGAAGAAATCGTGGATTAGGAACTGAAACAACCCAACTTATAATTGATTATATATTTACTAACACTACACTTAACCAACTTACTTTAAGTGTTTTTGATTTTAATCCAAGGGCCAAGTATGTTTATGAAAAGGTTGGCTTTGAAATAGAAAATATTGATAAAAATGATCTAGAATTTGAAGGTGAATGGATAGATTCTATCAATATGAAACTGAAAAAAGAAAGTTGGCTGAAAAGAAAAAACTTTTAACATAATCTTGAGCAGAGTATATTTCCTAAATAATGATCAGAAGCAAACGGGTGCGATTGCTGTAAAAGCGATCTGTGTTATTTCTGCAATTGGGCCATTTAGTTCAATAAGTGAGACAGCTTTATTAAAAGGAGGCATTTAGATTGTGCTTGAATCACCTGAAGACTTTTTGAAATTCTTTCCTTGCGACCTAAGGGGAGATATTAAATATCCTATCAATATAGGTATTGAGGATTGTAAACAATTTTGTGAGGAAGTTCTTTGTAAGGTATTTAAAGATTCCAATGCTTATCCATTGAATTTTGTAACATTGGAAAACGAGAACCACTTTGAATTTTTAAAAAAAGAAATCGAAAAGCTAAACTTTAGTTTTGAAATAATAAATAATCATCCAGAAGAATTTTACATTTTAATCAAAATAGCAAACGAAGAGGAATTTTTGAAATTCTGTCCATTGATTAACTATCTAGCTTTAGTACAATCATTATGTTTATTATCAACTTCAGAGAGTAATTTTCATATTGAAGAAGGTGTCCCTAAGTTTTGGTCAAGCTCTAACAACAAAGTTGTCGGTACTATGACAGAGGAATCAACCTTCATTTCTTTTGAAAATGCAGGATTAGTCGTATTAGTTGGAACGAATTGTTCAGTGGTAGCAACTCATCTAAAGGAGGTTGATAACGAATAGTTAATGCTTAAGAAGTAAAAGGAATTCTGTTTTCGGGGATGAAGACAAAAGGTGTTCTACTCGGAAGCATTTCTTTTTGAACTAACGGGTGCGTTAACTGAACAGCCGCTGCGCACCAAACGGGCCATTTTTCAGAATAAAATCTATTGAACTAACTAGCAGGTTAATTGAACAAAAATAACACTGAAATAAAGTAAAACATAAAGGGGTATGGAAGCTAATGAGTATAGTTAATTATCTTGGTTGTAATTTTGCTTTACCTTTTAGCGATGAAAGCAGTAATGAAAAAGTTTTAATTGGTGATAACTTTTCAGGTGACGAATTAGTCAAGAAACACTTCACAACTAAGAAGATATATGAGGTTTATACTAATCGATATGTAGGTATGTCATTTGATTCTGACAACCAAGACCCTTACTTAAAAAAGAGTTACAAAGAAGCAAAAGAGAGTTTCCTTGCATTATGTGATCTTTTAAATGGATACCTTGATGAAGGAGATTACTGCGAGTTATATACTTGTTGGGTTGGACAAGAGGAAGAAGAAAGAAATTATGATTTTGACCAAACTATCAACCTTAATAACATCGACAACAACAATATCTCAATATTCGAGAAAACGCTATTGGTAATAAGAAGATAATCTTCAACTATCGGGGGCGCGCGACAAGTTCTGTGATAAACGCCTTTGGCGTGAAAACACAGGGAATATATTTACTGAATTTCAACCTTACAACGGAGGATAGGAATGATGAAACCATGTTTTCGGAAACTATCCCATTGAGACTCCTGCGTGCTTCTTGAATGACAGTTTAGGTGGTACGAAGCTCAGGTAAAGTCGGCAGAAGGAAGGCTAGAGCCACTCCTATGGAGAAGGTATGTTAACTGATATGCCGGATGGCTGAAAAACTAGATATGGTGAGAATGTTCCACTCAAATGGGACTGACAAATTTCCGAATGTACGGGTCTAAAGATTGAACATAGTGTAAAGCTATGGCCCATCTTACGATGGGGCGAGTGGTGTAAAGTAAAATTGCGCCCTCTGAAATATGCTATACCGAACAATGGCGGTATCAAGCTCGCAGGCTTACAGGAAACACCTACGTCTAGAATGGATAGTTACGTTGTAAGGGACTTGGGAAGCAAGGGACGTTGAAATGAGGACTGTCATCCGAAGCGTTTGCTATAAGGCTAGCGCCGAAATGCATTTACTCTTGTGAAGGTAGGGGTACGACCTGTGAAATTCCTGTAATGGGAATGGAGGAACAGCCCCAAGTCTAACGAGTCAGAACGATTATTTTCTTCACGTGAATGACACCGATCGGGTAGGAATGTGGGAACATCACTCATTAGGAGGGATGCCACAGTGTCAACTTTGAGATATTGGGATTACTACAATATGACGGAAACTTTCACGGATTTGTATGAAAAAGCCAGTAATAAGGATACGTTCAGTCATCTCTACGACATCATCGTATCAAGAGAAAACATACTCTTGGCTTTCCGCACAATCAAATCTAACAAAGGTTCCAAAACACCAGGTACAGATGGAAAAACCATCGATGATATTAAAGAGCTTACGGAAAATGAACTAGTAAATGTCGTTCAAACAAAACTAAAAAACTACCAACCTAAGAAGGTCAGAAGAAAATGGATTGAAAAGGAAAACGGTAAATTTAGACCGCTTGGAATTCCATGTATTCTTGACCGCATTATTCAGCAGAGCTTTAAACAGGTTCTCGAGCCAATTGCGGAAGCGCAATTCTACAAACACAGTTATGGCTTTAGACCGTTAAGGTCTACTCATCATGCGATGGCGAGAGTCCAATTCTTAATTAATCAAGCGCAATTACATTATGTAGTTGATGTTGATATAAAAGGATTTTTCGATAATGTGAACCACACGCTTCTTATCAAACAATTATGGAACTTAGGTATTCAAGATAGAAAGGTTCTAGCTTGTATATCTAGAATGCTAAAGGCTGAAATTGATAAAGAAGGAGTACCATCTAAAGGAGTTCCTCAAGGTGGTATTCTATCGACGTTACTTTCCAACGTTGTACTAAACGACCTAGACCAATGGGTCGCAGGGCAATGGGAGTTCTTCCCTCTCACGAAAAACTTTAAATCAAGAGGGGGAGAAAGACTTGCCAAGAAACGTACAAACCTTAAAGAAGGATATCTTGTTCGCTATGCGGATGATTTTAAAATTCTTTGTCGAGATGGAAAAACGGCTCAAAAATGGTATCACGCGGTCAGATTATATCTCAAAGAACGTTTACAGTTAGATATTTCATCTGAAAAATCTCAAATCGTAAATTTACGAAAAAGAGAATCTGAATTCTTAGGTTTTACTATTAAAGCGAATGCAAAAAGAAAGAAGAGAGTTGCCCATACGGGCATTCAACGTAGGAAACGGGAAAAGCTCAAGGAACAAGCAAAAGTTCATATCCAGCGGATAAAAGATTCCCCTACTACTCAAAATGCGCTACGCTTTAACAGTTTTGTTTTAGGCATTCACAACTATTTCAACCGAGCTACACACGTCAATCTAGAATTCTCACATCTTGCCTATGAATTAAAAGCCTTTTTGTATAATCGCCTTCGTCCTGTAGGTAAATACGGACATCCGATTAATCCTAGTACTACTTACAAAAAGTTCTATAGTACACGAGTTAAAACGTTCAAAATAGATGGGGTTTACCTATTTCCTATTGGCGATGTTAAAACAGTACATGCTATGAACTTTAGTCCGAAGCTATCCCTTTACACGGAAGAAGGCAGAAAAAGAATTTACGATAAGCTAAAGCCGAATGTCAGCTTTGAAATCAGCAGATTGTTAAAGGCAAAACTTCCTAATAGGACAGTTGAATACATGGATAATCGCATAAGCCGATTTAGTATGAAAATGGGGAAATGCGAAATCACAGGATGGAATTTAACTGCTAATGAAGTTCATTGCCATCATTATACACCAACACATGTTGGAGGAACGGATAAATTCAACAATCTACGAATCCTCCATAAAGACATACATCGTCTGATACATCGTAAAAATACAGATATTATCTCGTCAGAGATACAGAAGTTCGAGTTAACTGATTCAATGATAAATAAATTAAATCAATACCGAATGGAATGTAGGCTTGAAAAGGTAGTTTAATTTCACGTCAAAAAGTAACGAAGAACTTATAATCTAGTATACATTCGATAGATGGAGCGCCGAATGCTTGGAAACAGGCACGTTCGGTGCGGAGCAGGGGAAAAGCTGGAGATCATCTCAAAGGCTTACCTATTGCTACGATTGTCGCAAAGCTTCCCTGTAGTCAGCTAGTTGATCGGAGTGGAAGCCGGCGGGAGGATCAGCGGGACAGGTGAAACACCTAGCGAGCGAAGCGAGGAGTGTGGTTCACCGCCCACCCTCCGGAACGCGTCCGGCTGCAACGTAGATCAACGGGTTGCAACCACTATCCCGTTATTGGGTGCGATTGTCGCAGAGCTTCTCTGTAGTCTAGCTAGTTGATCGGAGCGGTAGCCGGCGACCCTTGGAGGATCAGCGAGGGGTGTGGTTCACGCCCACCCACCAGAACGTGTCCGACTGCAGGGCAGATCAACGGGTTCCAGCCACCCTCGCATCCCTTTTAATATCAATATCATTACACTAATTTTATAGATGTGGTATGAATAGAGGTGAAGTAAATGAAACTTCTAAGAAAACTTATTATCGCTATACTTTCCGCAATCATATTTTCTTTAACTTTAGCTTTTTACGAATACACCCCCTCAGCAAAACAGCAAGCTAACGTTGGGTATTTCCCTTATGACGCATTATTCGTACTATATTTCATTTATTCAATTCCCATATATTTAATTGGTGGGATACCGTATTCGCATTATGTAGATATATATTTCGACAAGATTACGTTTCAGAATGAAGTTCAAAAATATATCATGCACTTCCTGATCTATATAGCAGGTGGATTATTAATTGTAGGGATACTGTTACTCATTTCATTACTGATTGATGGAGACGTTTCAGGTTTACTGCTATCCAATATTTTCACACTGGGTATTTTTTCCTCTTTAGTATTTTTCCATATTTCATTACTTCTCAATAAAGTGTCGAAAATACTAGCGAAATAAAAAGAAGTGTTATTTTGTATAATCATATGGGTTTATAAAATACGTTTAGAAGCCCTCACTTAGTTCATCGTAGCAGACGCTCTGAAAGGATCAGCGTGAGCTACGATGAACCACTTTTGTCTGCTTTAGTCAATGTTCATATTTAATGATGATTCGCGTTCCCCAACTCCTAGCAAACAACGCAATAATCGCAAAAACCTCTCGACTTCTTCATCTGACGGTTCATTCATTGCCGCCAACTGCAACCAATTACGCGCTTGCAAGTAAATACTTTGATAATGCGCGCGGTACCCATTAAGAAGTAAATCATCACCGAGTCGCTTAGAACTTTTCCCTTCCGGTAGTACGAACGTCAGAATACCAGGATTTGCTGATTCTTTCGGCGACAACACCTCCACACCCAACTCTTCGACGCCTTCACGCAAGCGATCTGCGCAATAGCGAATACGCTGAAAACGTTGTTGCGGATCCAACAATATATTTTCAAGCGACTGATGCAACGCAACTACTACATTAGACGACTGTGTATACGGAATGCCGTCACATTTCTCATATTGACCGAGATCCAAATAGCGCGGAATCGTTTCATCGGGCTCTATCGCATCTTGATGGAATACTAGTGCAACTCCGGCGTACGAAGCCAGTCCTTTACCGCTAACAGAAGAAGCGAAATCGACGTCATGGAAATTCACAGGCACCGTTCCGACTGAACTCGCACAGTCCACTGCAATTCGGACAGCACGTGCGCGACAAAGTGCTGTAATCTTTTCTAAATCATGTAAGACACCAGTCGACGTTTCACAATGAACCATCCACAGCCAACTATATTCTTGAGAATCCAATTGCTCTGCCAATTGATCGATCGATAACACTTCGCCCCACGCTTGCTCCAAGCAATCAAAAGCTACACCAAAACGCTTCGCATGATCGCACAACCGTTGACCAAATTCTCCATTGACTATAATGAGTCCACGTCCCCCTATTCTAGATAACTGAGCCGCCACCGCATCATTCGCAAGCGTCCCTGTTCCTTGTAACAACTGGACATAGTTCGCACCGGTCAATTCGAGCAATTGACGTTGCACAGTCGCGAATAATCGTGCATATTGAGCCGAACGATGGGAAAACGCTTCACTTGCAAAAGCCGCTTTTACATTTTCCGCAATTTTCGGTGGGCCAGGCAGAAAGTTCACGATCGGCGCAACAAGACGTTTCGCTGCACTTTTTTCATACGTGGCGAACGACGATATCATTGGCACATATTTCGCTTCCTCCGTACCGACCGGATCGGCAAATGGCTCAAAGCCCATATGATCATAAAGCTTCAGCTCACGCACCGTACCCGAAATCACCGCTGCATCATATCCTGCATGCTTGCACCAATTCACTAGCCCCTGCATTAAACCAAAAAACGCACGACCACGACGATGCGCTCGCTCCACTACAAGCAATCTAATTTCTACAGGATGTTGTGGCTTTTGTTCAAGCCACTCCTCAATCGGACCGATCTTTTTATCCAATGAAAACGGACGAGCTGAACGCAATGCCAACATCCCGACTATTTCATTTTCTTTCAAACAAACGATATATGTATTCTCCTCATGAAACGGATCAACCAACAAACGCTGTTCATTGGATTCATGCTGCGGAATCTCTTCCACAAACGCCCGATAATTCAGCTGATGAATTCGCTCCGCATCTTGCGGAAGTATTGCAAGTCGATAATAATATGTCATATTGATTGCCTCCCTTGCTGGTTAATGAAATAACTACGATGTGTATAGACGACTAGCACAAACAAGCAGACAGCCACGATCCCCGCCCATTCACCGTAGCCTATAAATACAGCTGGAACAATTGCTGACAGCCCAAGCACAGCGGCTTTCGTTTTCTTACGAATCCACGAGTACAACAGACCCGAAAAAATAAGGATTAACAGCAAGACTAGCGGCTGAAAGACTATCATGCCACCGAGTAAAGAAGCCGCTCCTTTCCCTCCACGAAAGCGATGAAACAGAGGAAAACAATGACCAAGCATGACCGCAAAAAGCATCAACAAGACGATAGCCGGACTGAATCCAAAGACGCGCGAGACAATGATCGGCAATGCCCCTTTGATCGCATCAAGAAGCAACACAACAAAGAACATCGACTTCCCAAGCACTCTTCCCGCATTACGCGCTCCCGGATTACCACTGCCTTCTACACGCAAATCTAGTCCTAACCTTTTTCCTATATATAGCGCAGGCAATATGCCACCGACTAGGTACCAAAAGATGAAGAAACTTATGAGCTGTATCAAACTTCGGCCTCCAACCATAATTTTTATGCATCCAAGACTTGCCTAGTTACTTTAATTATCTAGCTTGATTATATAGTAAAATATACCATTATCATATATTTTCGCCAATTGATATAAAATAGGTATCGCCAACTTCACTATTGGAACCATTCAGATAAAAGAGAGCCAAAACAAACGGCTCTCCTCGCATAATTTACTTCAGTTATTTTTCTGATGGTACTTCCGTTGCAACTCTCGCACTTGCTTTGCATATTCTTCTACCGGCCCAACGACTTCGATAGCAGGAACCATTTCTTGAATCGGATAACTTTTCACAGGGGCAGGCGTCGTAACACCCATTTCTTTCTTCCACTGCGCTAACTGTTTTGATGAACTAGCATAAACAATCCGTCCCAAACCGACTAAACCATGAGCTGTCGCACACATCGGGCAATGTTCACCTGACGTAAACACGGTCGCCTTCGCTCTGTCATCTGCTTCCATATGGTCTGCAGCCCAGCGCGCTAAAGCAAATTCTGGGTGCTGCGTTGGGTCGCCACTACTTGTACGATTATGATCTTCAGCTAACACTTCACCACTCGCTGAAACCAACACCGAACCAAATGGCTGATCTCCTTTATGTAACGCAATTTCTGCTAAATCGACAGATCGTTGTAAATGCTTCATTTCACTTTCTTGTAACATGAATGAATCCCTCCTTGTTCTTCACTTCCCTTTATAACACTTCGTATAACATACATACACCGTTATGTTTCTATTTCTTTCTATCTACTCCTCCACCAGGAATTAATATTCTCACTTATCTAGTTTACATAGAAGATAGACGGGTACCAAATAAGCACAACGCAAAAAGGATGTGATGGTATGAAAGCAGTAACATTTCAAGGAAAGAAATCAATGGTCACAAAAGAAGTGAAAGCTCCAAGTATCCAAGAAAATAGTGATGTAATCGTACGCATTACGACAAGCGGTATTTGTGGATCGGATTTGCATCTGTACCATGGCGGGATTGTGCCCGAGCAAGATTATGTAGTCGGACATGAGCCGATGGGAATTGTCGAAGAAGTAGGTTCTGAAGTAAAAACATTAAAGAAAGGCGACCGAGTCGTCATTCCGTTTAATATAGGGTGCGGTGAATGCTTCTTCTGTCAACATGAAATGGAAAGTCAATGTGATGAATCCAATCCGCACGGAGAAGTTGGAGGACTGTTCGGATTTGCTGAGCCGAACGGGAACTTCCCAGGTGGTCAAGCCGAGTACTTGCGCGTTCCGTACGCAGACTTTACTTCATTCAAAGTACCGGAAAACAGCGAGCTGGATGACGAGCATCTCGCCTTATTATCTGATGTCATTCCTACAGCCTATTGGAGTGTCATTCATAGCGAGTTGAAAAAAGGCGATACCGCAATTATTCTCGGCTCCGGTCCTATTGGATTAATGGCGCAAAAATTTGCTTGGATGCAGGGTGCTAAACGAGTCATTTCAGTAGACCATGTCGATTATCGTTTGAAGCATGCGGAAAAGACGAATAAAGTAGAAACGTATAATTTTAAAGAACATGATGAGATTGGCAAATTATTGCATGAAGAAACGAAAGGCGGCGCAGACGTCGTCATTGACTGTGTAGGTATGGATGGAACAGTGCAACCAGGGGAAACATTTGGTTCTAGTGGAGATAATCAATTCGGAACGATCAGCCCGATCGTCACTGCTTCACAAGTCGTACGGAAGTTTGGTACGGTTCAGTTAACAGGCGTTTATGCGACAGATGCAAACAACTTCCCACTTGGTGATTTCTTCACACGCAACGTTTCCTTGAATATGGGCCAAGCACCTGTCATTCACTTAATGCCTGAGCTATTTAAAAAGATCGAAGCAAAAGAATTCGATCCGACAGATATTATTACACACAAAGTAAAATTGGAAGACGCAGCAGATGCTTATTCCATTTTTGATAAGAAAGAAGACGGTTGTATCAAGGTATTGATTCAGCCTTAATATATAAAAAACGCGATGAGTTGTTCATCGCGTTTTTTATATATTAACATGCTCGTATATCTTTTAAACTGTACCCTTTGTAAAGGATAATTAAAAAAGTCTATGCTGCGTGTTGACGTTGCTGCCTGTATTTTGCAGGTGGCAACTTTTTCAAATTCCACTGTCCACGATGATGAGTATAGTATGTCATATAACTCTTCACTTCACGTTTGACTCCCTCTAACATTTCACATTCTTTGACATTCATTTCATCCTTTAAATATAGACAAACGCTCTTCTTGTCACGGTTCAATGAATGAAAAAGTGCACTCACTTCCCCTACCTTAGGCAATTCCGCCCGCGCATAGTCTCCTATGCCAGGCTCTTCCACTTTGATCACCTCTGCACCAAAATCTGCGAGAAGCATCGAACAGTATGGCCCCGGTAACAAGCGGGATAAATCCAGTACCCGTATAGAATCTAGTGGCATAGAAATCTCTCCTCATATCTTCATTCATCATTAGCAATTAATCTAATCGTTCCAATATCGTCGCATTCGCCATGCCGTGTCCTTCGTACATCGTCTGCAGTCCGAAACGGCCGCCCGTTCTTTCAAGTTCACTCATCATCGTAATCATCAAGCGTCCGCCACTTGCGCCAAGCGGATGACCTAGAGCGATTGCCCCACCATTTGGATTTAGCTTCTTTGGATCGGCACCTGTTTCTTTCAACCAGGCAATCGTCACAACAGAAAAGGCTTCATTAACTTCAAAAATATCAATATCATCGAGTGTTAGTCCGGACTTTTCTAAAGCCTTTTGAGTAGCCGGTATGGGTCCCGTCAGCATGAGTGTCGGATCGGAGCCTACCACTACCCGAGTAAGTACTCTAAACTTTGGCTTCAATCCGAGTTCTTCCGCCTTTTCGCGGGACATTAACAGAATCGCATTTGCCCCGTCGCTAATTTGACTGGAGTTTCCAGCCGTCACATCACCACTTTCCCTAAAGGGTGTTTTTAACGAACTCAGCTTCTCCATCGTCGTATCTTCTCTCGGCCCCTCATCATCTTTCACAATCATGTTCGTACCGTCAGGAAGTGTTACCTCAATCGGCATAATTTCTTTATCAAACCGACCTTCCTGTTGTGCAATGACAGCTTTCTCATTGCTTTCGAGTGAGTAGCGGTCCATTTCTTCTCTTGAGATCTCCCATTGCTCAGCAATTCTTTCCGCTGACTCGCCTTGGTGAACCATTTCGTATTTTGACGTGATTTCTTCACTAAATTTCACGTCTAATCGACTGCTCCCCATTGGTACCCGAGACATGCTTTCGACGCCTCCTGCCACAACCACATCCATATCTCCGCTAATAATAGCTTGTGCTGCGAAATGTACAGCTTGCTGGCTTGACCCACATTGTCTGTCCACTGTCGTTCCCGGTACTTCAATTGGATATCCTGCCTGCAAAGCCGCGACCCGAGCGATATCAAAAGATTGTTCCCCTACTTGCGATACACATCCGAAGATAACATCCTCCACTAGCCCCGCATCAATTCCCGCTCGTTTGATTACTTCCGCCAGCGGCTTGGCTGCTAAATCTTCCGCCCGCACCGTACTCAATACACCATTTCTTTTTCCTACCGGTGTTCTGACCCATTCCACAATTACTGCTTCTCTCATATTAAACCCCTCTTTCCTACATACATTTGTAAGCCCTTACATTTCATTGAATACGTTTTTCATTCTCTATACATACTTATTACTTCGGCTGCATACGGACTGCTCCATCTAGACGTATGACTTCCCCGTTCAGCATCGTATTTTCGCAAATACTTTTGACCAATTGTGCATATTCTTCCGGATAGCCGAGCCGTGAAGGAAAAGGTACCATAGCTCCGAGAGATTCCTTAGCTTTCTCAGGCAATGAAGCGAACATCGGCGTTTCAAACAAGCCCGGTGCGATTGTCATCACGCGAATACCTTCAGAAGCCAAGTCTCTCGCAAGGGGCAACGTCATACTCACGATCCCGCCTTTAGATGCCGCATAGGCCACTTGACCAACCTGTCCGTCAAACGCGGCAACAGACGCCGTATTCACAATGAATCCTTTTTCGCCTTGATCATTTGGTTCATTTTTCGTCATATGCTCGACAGCTAGACGAATCGTATTAAACGTCCCGATTAAATTGATTTGAATGACCTTGCTGAAGTTTTCCAGATCATGCGCACCTTTTCTGCCGCTATATGTTTTCTCCGCCACAGCGATGCCTGCACAATTCACGACTGCATTGATTTTGCCAAAAGTACTCACCGCATGATCCAACGCCGCTTGAACACTTTCCGTGCTAGTAACATCCGTCTTGACGTATAATGCACAATCTCCGAGCTCCTTGACCAATTCATTCCCACGGTCTTCTTGTAAATCCAAAATCGTTACATTTCCTCCTGCCGCAATAATCTCTCTTGCTGTAGCTTCCCCAAGTCCCGAAGCGCCTCCTGTAATAACCGCTGACACGTGATCCATGTTCATATATACTTCGCTCCCTTTCTACCCACATTGATATATAGTCCTACACTAGGATTTTCAATAAATAATCAGCAATAGAATTAGCCAATTCGTCTATACTTTTACTACCTTCCGGAGAATACCAGATCACCGCATTATTCATGGCTCCTAGAAGTATATGATTCACAATCTTAATATCTACTTGTACAAAACTTCCGTCCTCCATCCCTTGTTGAATAAGTCTGTTCATACAATCACTGTATTGATTTCTAAGGTGGAGGATCTCTTGTAAATACTCTCCCTCAAACACATGATCAGGTTTAACTCCTATAAAGAAATCCGTTCTTTCTGTCATGACATTTTCCATGTGAACGACCATAGCCTTCCGCAACTTCTCTACAGACGTGAGTTCTTCAGCCAACACATCTTGAAGTTGCTCCATACTTTGTTCCAAAAGTAGTTTATGACTCTCATACACCAGTGATTCTTTATCTTTAAAATAATAGTAAACGGAACCCTTTGTCATGAGTAACTTCGCTGCAATATCTTCCATCGTCGTGGCATGATATCCCTTTTCCGCAATAACACTCATAGCAGATTTCCGGATCTCTTCTTTTTTCTTTTCCACTTTCTTCTCTCGTAACGACACGACATTCTCACTTCCTTCACACTGCCAGTTTCTAACTTATCCATATTATGAATTTTCTGATTTTGAATGTCAAGTCAAATTTTAACTGCCGAGTATTTTTCACAGGTGCCAGGTCCCGAAACAATTCTGAATTGTTTCTAAGTTGTGTCGGGACCTGGTACCTCGAGAAAGATGCTTTCTTTCTGGGATTCTATACGACTCTATTTTGTCATACAATTGGAGTGTCACCGCGCAATTGTTAGAGTAATCTATAAACATAGTATTTTACTGTGATATTTGTGATAAGATGATGATAGAAATATGTCTTTACACTAGTTTGAGCCAGTAGATTTTTATATAACGTAGCAAAATTCTATAGGTAATGAAGTATTGATGCGATTATAAGTTTGGAGTTAGAATAGAGTCATTAACGGTGTAGAATAGAAAAACAGTAAATTAAGGGGGGTCTTGATGCAAGAATATATTGCCGTTGCAAAGATTACCCTATTAATCATATTGGTAATCATTCGTTCGATTCAATTAAAGAAATTTGGCATTAACGTATTTAAATTTGGACACATGGACAAAAAAGATTTCATCATACCGCCCTTTGCGTTGCTGTTGTTATATATAATCATTTCAAACGCCTTCAATTTACCAAGGTTGGGAACAGAGATATTTAATACTGGAGTTGTGGGCTGGATTGGTGTTGCCTTATGCTTCGGAGGGCTTTTGTTATTCCTTTACAGCTTAATTTCATTCGGGAAAAGCTTCAGGGTAGGCATTGATGAAGAGTACCCGGGCACATTGATTACTACTGGCGCTTTTTCTATCAGTCGAAATCCGATATATACTGCTTTTGGGATGGTCTTATGTGGTGAATTCCTCATTTATCCCAATTGGATCCTATTATTATATTTGATCTCAGCTTTTTGGTTATTTAATAGACAAGTACGACTCGAAGAACAATCGTTAGTAAAAATTTATGGGGAAGAGTACGTACAGTACTGCCAAAATGTTCGCCGATACATATAACTAGAACCAGATTCCGTAAAGGAGCGTGCCAGATGAATAAATATCAGAAACGCACTGTCTATATTTCAATTATCGCACTTGCTTTCTTCTTAGTATTATCTCTACTCACACGGCAATGGGGTTTCTTTTTGTGGAGTTTATTACCTGTTTTTATCGTGTTGATGACGACGTTTTCCACAAATATCGACAAAAGAAACAAAAGGTGATGAAAAATGTCAGATGCTTTAGCTAATTAAAAATCATGCGGAAACCTGGCAATACCTAGTAAGCTGTTTATACCTAATCGTAAACTCATGAATTTCTCTCCATTTGTTTTGAGATCCCTTTTCGACTAAAAGGATCCTGCCCTTCAATTTCAGGCAGTGTACATTCCCTCAGTCTAAAAAGGAGTTGTTTCCATGAATAGATATAAATATGGTCAGTTAAAAAGTTACAATCAAGTTCTCCTAATTTCCGCAGTCCTACTCGTGGCATGTAATTTACGTGCCGCCATCACTTCTGTTGGACCTATTATTGGTCTACTACGCGAAAGTCTATCCCTTTCCAATGGGAGTATAGGTATTTTAACGAGCTTACCGTTAATTGCCTTTGCGGTCATGTCGCCTATTGTCCCCAAGATTAGTACTAAATTCACCAATGAAACTACACTCATTGCCGGGATGTGTATTCTCACTATTGGAATCATTATTCGGTCCATCCCATTCATTTCATTACTTTTTATTGGCACGATTTTAATCGGCGTGGGAATTGCTATTTCAAACGTGTTACTTCCCGGTATCATTAAAGAACGTTTTCCAAATCAAGTGCCACTGATGACGAGTGTGTACACGACGACAATGAGTTTATTTGCTGCTTTAGCTTCGGGAGTTAGTATTCCGTTAGCTGTCGGTGCTGGGCTAGGGTGGGAATTTGCATTAGGTATCTGGATTGTACCTGCGCTTGTAGGTATTGGAATTTGGGTGTATTTTGTTAAACAACGAAAATCTGCCGACGAAGTGAACATGTATTATGTGAAGGCTGATGATAGTAAAATGTGGCGTTCGCCGCTCGCTTGGCAAGTAGCTATCTTTCTTGGATTGCAAGCTTTTTCATATAACGCGCTTATGACATGGCTACCGGAAATTTTAATCGATTACGGTGTCACGAGTGAGTCTGCTGGTTGGATGCTGTCATTTAACCAATTAATCGGACTACCTGCCAGTCTACTCGTACCGATCATTGCCGGTAAATTTACATCACAACGAAGCATTATTTTAATTTTATGTACGTTGGCATTAGGTGGGTATATCGGTCTTTTAAGCGGTGAAAGCTACGATGTCATGATTTGGAGTGTTGGATTGATAGGAGTTGCCTATGGTGGATTATTCCCTCTTTCCTTAGCTTTTCTAGCTATGCGTACAACTACCGCAATGCAAGCAGCAAAGTTATCGGGAATGGCGCAAGCAATCGGCTATTCACTTGCTGCAATAGGGCCCGTTTTATTAGGTTCACTTGTTGATACTACGGGTACTTGGACATTTTCCTTAGCCATATTATTATTTGTCACGATGTTAACTCTGATTGTTGGATTTGGTGCTGGTAGAAATCGAGTTATTTAAGTGCCAGGTCCCGAAACAATTCTGAATTGTTCTCGAATTGTGTGGGGACCTGGTACCCAATCCAACCGTGTCCATACCCAGCCACCCTAAAACTCCCGCCCCCACAAAGGCAAAAACCACTTAACCCCCCGCCGATTAACAGGAAGCGCCTTCATATCCGCTAGCAAATGACTAATATACCCAGCAAGCCCGGCAGCAATCAGACCGTCAATCGGCCACTGCGCATACACATGCTTCAAAATATACGCATAAAACACAATACCAATAATAGAATGCGTATAAGACCTATGCGGCAAGAACGATGCAATAATTATATAGCTGCCAGCGAGTAAAATACCGAGCGACTGATCAAGGACAAAGCCGAGAAGCATGACAAGAATACCTGTAATGGTGAGCATCCGTCGTTGTGTGATGATACGCGACACAATAAGCAACAGAAGTCCGATACCGCCATACACATAAATATTTTGGCTCAGTCCCTCTGTAAAAACTTGATAGATGAGTGTCAGCAAGATCACGATGCCAGCAGTCTCCATAAGCCATTTGCTTACTTTCTTACTAAGTGTAATGCTATTGCTCGCGAGCCCGTTCGTGTCAAGATCCGGAACAACGCCGGATATTCCGCCGACCGCCGCGCCAATTAACGCAGTCTTGATATCCGGCTGCACAGCGTATCCCGCAATAGCACCGACCGCTGTGCCGATAAATAGATGTGAAGTGCCTTTCATATGTAAACCTCTCTAGCTGTATAGTGTACGGTCGAATCAAGAACGTATATTCGTCCCGTCATTTCTAGTATAACGATTGCCGAATGAAATAGGAAACATTCCGTTACGATAAAAAACGACTGAGCATGATCCCAGTCGTTTCAAATTCACTTAGAAGAAATATAATCCGATACTAATAATAATCCCACTCACTACAAGTACGAAAATACAGAAGCCCATAATATCCTTTGCACGAAGTCCTGCGATCGCAAGTGCCGGCAAGGCCCAGAACGGCTGAATCATGTTCGTCCATGCATCGCCCCATGCAATCGCCATAGCGGTCTTCGAATAGCTAACACCGAGTGTTTGCGCTGCATCCAACATAATAGGAGCTTGCACTGCCCACTGGCCGCCACCGGATGGCACGAAAAAGTTCACAAGGCCTGCAGCAAAGAAAGTAAACAATGGAAACGTACTTTCTGTCGAAATGGAAACAAACCATTCGGACATCACACCAGCTAATCCTGAAGCAACCATCATGCCCATAATACCCGCATAGAACGGGAATTGAATGATGATGCCTCCAGCTGTTTTAACCGCAGTCGTAACAGCGGCAAGAAAACGTTTCGGTGTACCATGGAAAATCACGCCAAGGATGAGGAAAATAAAATTCACAATGTTTAAGTTTAAATCGAACCCTTTGGTAATGAAATGCTGAATGAGATAAATGAGACCAAGTGCGCCAATCAGCATGGAAATAATCACACTGTTTTCAAGTTTACTAGCTGGCGTGTGATCTGTATCTTTCTCCACTTCGATATGTTCTTCTAAAAGCTTCGGGTCCACCGTAACGGTATCTTCTGGCTTAGGTATCATGAAGCGATTCAACATCGGAATGGCAATGAGTAGCGCCACGACAATGATCATATTATACGTTGAGAAAATCGTTTCAGATGTATGAACGACACCCATTATGTCAGCGAATGGATGATCTTCAGTCGCAATCGACAGTGGAATCGATCCACCAAGACCTCCGTGCCAAATAATCATACCGGAATAAGCACTTGCAATTAACAAACGGTAGTCAACATTTGGTACTTTCTTTGCGATTTCCTTCGCAAAAAGAGCACCAATGACCAGACCGAAGCCCCAGTTAATCCAACAAGCGATCAATGCTACAACAGAAACGAGTATAATTGCGGAACCAGGTGACTTTGCGACACCAGCAAGCGTGCTTAGCAACTTCTTGAATACTGGGCTAATCGCCAAAACATAACCTGCAACTAGAACAATGACCATTTGCATAGTAAATGATAAAAGCCCCCAGAAGCCATCTCCCCAATGCACGACCATGTCAAGCGGACCCGAATCAGTGAATCCAAGACCGAGCCCGAATACAACCAAGGTTAAAATAGCAACAAAAATATACGGGTCCGGTAAATATCGCTCCATTAACGTGTTAGACCATCTAGTTAACAGTTTCATACTACATCCCCCTATGTTTTTATTATCGTACAGACTATTTGGTAGATTTATTAGATAAAGTCTTTGCCATTAGCGTATCTTTTCACCATTGACAACTAAAAGTGGATAGTAATATGTTATAAAATGAATTTTTACTATAGTCAGGATGTATCACCTAGAGAAGCTTAAAAAGCGCTTCTCCTTTAAAACAATTTAATTTGTATGAGTACCTAGTACGTTAACTCCATACTTCTAATTCTCCTTACAATGAAGGGCTGCGATATGTCCGAATGTCATGCCGGGTCCAATTGTCGCGCCAGGTCCCGGGTACGATTCGCCCATGACGGCAGCCGAGCAATTGCCGCATGCGTACAGTCCTTCAATTGGCGTACCATCCTCTTTCAACACGCGGGCATGAGTGTCGATGACGACGCCGCCTTTCGTTCCAATATCACCCGGATAGATCTTCAATGCGTAATAAGGTCCTTTGTTGAGCGCATCGAGGTTTGGATTTTTCAGTGTGGGATCACCGTAATACTGATCATGCTTCGTTTCGCCTCGATGGAAATCAAGATCCTTTCCAGTCTTCGCAAATCCATTGAACCGTTCAACCGTCTTCACCAGATTCCCTTTTGGCATCGCCAATTGCTCTTCCAATCCTGCAATTGTTTCGCTTTTTAAAACTACACCATGTTCATAATATTCTTTAGGGAAATCTTGTCCTGGGAACAATCCCGCGAAGAGATGACGTTTTTTTGCTTTATGATCTAGGATGATCCACGAATGGATTGCCTTACCGCCTGTTTTTTCATGGTGCGCATACATAGTATCCACAAATTCATGGTATGGCGTGGGCTCATTAATATAGCGGTTGCCATCTTGGTCTGTGATAATCATAGATGGGATTGCCCGGTCCGCCACCAAGAAGAACGGCTTGCCTGTATGATCAATGATCGACGGCGCGCCCCAAACCTTATCCATGAAGCCAAGTTTCGCGCCAAGCATCTGGGCGGGATCCAATAAATCCCCCGTTTGCCCTTGCGGAGAGGATGTCCATGTTTTATCCGTCGGTGCCGGAAGATACTTCTCACGAAACGACTGTTTCTGGGAGAATCCCCCTGACGCAAAAATGACTCCTTTTAATGCTTTCACACGTGTTTCTTTGCCGTCTTTCATAATCTTAATACCGGTAATTGAATCGTCTTCGATAATAAAATCGATGAACGGGCTATCTAGCCAAAGCTCGCCGCCAAGCTCTTTGTATGTTATCGCAAGTCTACCGATCAGCGCTTGGCCCAAAGCCGAATAATTGGCTTTCAAAACCAAGTGCTTAACCAAACGCCAGCCGAGCGTCAAGCTTCTCTTCTTTCCTTTCCATGTTCTGGTAATCATATTAATATGACGGAAATCCTGTCCTGTCATGACAAACCCTTTCGTATCCATCGCGGGTTTCTTCATCTGCCCTCGCCAACCGCCGAGCTTGTTTAGATTAAAGACTGTAGGCTCGATGGAACGCCCCCCACCTTTACCGCCTTCTAAGTGAGGATAATAGTCTGAGTAGTCTTTGGCGTACGTAAACCGCATATGCTCGGACGTTTCATGGAGATAATCCATCATGTCGACGCCTTTCTTCAAATAGGTCTCTTTCATCTCATCCGACGTTTTGTCACCGACCGTTGCATCCAAATACGTCTTCGCTTCCTGAAAACTGTCCTGTACTCCACCTTCGACCAAATATCGGTTATTCGGAATCCATACCCCGCCTCCCGAAAGTGCCGACGCCCCTCCAAATACTTTCTCCTTTTCAATTAGGACCGTCTTCAAGCCTTCTTTCTTTCCCGTGATCGCGGCCGAAAATCCCGACGCTCCTGAACCAACGACAATTACATCATATTCATAATCCCACTCCATAAAAATCCCCCTTATTTATAATTACCAACGCTTATATAAAGGCTACTCTGCCGATCCACTAGTCTAGTCGGAGCTGGTCGCCCCTAAGCCTGCATTAAAATTGTATGCATGTACAGGACGTATTATTTTGTATTTATTGTTAAAAATATACTATCCCCTCCATGCCGCGAGTGAAACGCAATAATGATTATATTAAAAGATGTACATATAAACTTCTCAAAGAGGAAACTAAAATAATTACCTACTCTTTATACATTCCTGAATTGTTTCTAAATTGTGTGGGGACCTGGTACCTCCCTAAAACAGTTGAAACATTCGGCAAGCTAGACTTTGCACATAACAACGCAGGCATTAACAAAGGGTTAAAGCCTATTGGAGAAATGGATTCGAAGGACTGGGATATTAGGCTACAAGTAAATCTGTATGGCACGTTTTACTGCATCAAGCATGAAGTAAACGCTATGCTAAAAAACGGGTGGCGGTGCAATTGTCAACACAGCATCCGGTGCGGGCATTGAAGGCTCACCGAACATGGCGCCATACACTGCATCTAAACACGCCATTGCGGGTCTTACAAAATCAGTAGCATTGGAATATGGCCAACAAGGCATCACGATTAATTCTATTGCACCAGGCGCAACGATTACACCGGCAATTGAAAGCTGGTCCAAAACTTCGCCAGAACAATACCAAGGCGTACTGGCTTCCCTTCCAGCCGGAAGAATGTCTACCGCAGAAGAACAAGCAAACGCTGTGGTATTCCTATGCTCAGACCTTGCGAGATCAATTAGCGGTGTGACACTTGCGGTGGATGGCGGGTATACTGCGGGTAAAATGCAACAATGATTTATGTGGATTATAAAAAGAGTGGATCAGGTATCAAGCCTAATCCACTCTTTTTATTGTCTTAGAGGAAGTACATATTGACTTCTCAAGCAGGAAACTAAAACTATCGCCTACCTACTCTCCATACAGTCATGAATTATACCTACATTGTGTGGGGACCTGGTACCCATCTTACGTAAGCGACTTCCGATGAACTAAACTCCAAGACTCAGCATCGTTCAACTCATTTATATTCATTTCGAGATTCCCGCCTAAATAAACCGTCTCCCCCTGGATCGCCACAACCATCGCCTGAAGAACTGGATCTTTTGTGTTGCATTGGTACACGTCGCCGATTTTAGGTTGATGCACTTGTGGTACACTGACCTTCGACTTTTCTTCTACTTGTGCCTTATTATATTGAGCATCTGGAATTTCCATATCAATAATATTCGCACCGTCTTCAAGCCCCGGTATCATCACCCAATACTCGTTATGTTTAATACCATTGGATTTATTACTGATGACGCCATGACGTTCAATGGAAGATACCATTTCAATCGCATGTAGATGGTGGTGATCTAAAGAATCCGGCTGAGGATTAATAATTAAAATATAATCGCCTACTTTTGCCTTCTCATCTTTGTGCAATGTATACCGTTTATGATTCACGACAAAACTGTCCAGATGTTTGGGTTTATACAAATTAATTTCTTTAGCCGTAGCCAGCTGTTGTTCAAAGTCTTCGAGTCGGACCAAATGAACGGACTGCTTAAAAAAAGCTTTTACAGAATAGACTTTATGCAGCTTATTTTGATAATAAACGAATTGGCCTTTTCTAACATTTAAGAGATTCAATATCATTCACACCTTGTTAAGTATTTTCCGCAGTCTACTGACTTTTCATGCAGAATATACCTTAATCATATCAACAATTATTGGTTTACGATATTAAATTGAATTATCTATGAAAAGATTGCGTTCAAGGATAGGATGACGAAATACAAAAAACTCCCCACAATAAATGCTGAGAGTTTTCCAAAGATTGTTAGGAGAATCAAGTATTAGTTGCCACTTATTCGTCCGCTTGTTTTTTCTTCTTTTCCAAATATGCCGTACGTATTTTGTCGAGTTGTTGCTTTTTATCAAATTGGGCCGGCTTGTTTTTTTCATGATACTTTGCCACGGATGCCTTACCTTTACTATCCAATTGATACTTCCCCATTGTATTCACCTACTATTCCTGTCGTCTCGGAAGATTTTCTTGCTTTATTAGTATACCCTAAAACTTGCGTATAGTAGTGAATTATATGTGGACCTGGCACCTATTTCACCACCGGCTCCATCACCGTCAATGTACGATTCACCGTATTCATATTCACACGCGATCCAATAGGTATGGTGGCTTTATAGCGGCCATGTGCGGTCGCTAGGTTGGTCATTAAAGGTTTGCCTAGCGGAACTAGAAATTCATTGATCAAATCCACATAACTTTTTCCGTAGGCAGAATCACAGTTCGTACATTGTCCCATGATGATGCCTGCACAATCGTCAAATTTCCCTGCCATTTCTAAGTGTTTTACGTATCGATACACCGTATTAATCGGTTCATGTGTTTCTTCCAAAACAAGAATTCTACCTTCTGTATTGATTTCATAGGATGTGCCTAACGTGCCTACGAATGACGTGAGATTTCCGCCTACAATCGGTCCTGTGACGTTTCCTGGAACCAATCCGTTCAGTGGAACTTCAGGCGGGTTCATAATTTGCCAAGGTGCCGTGACGTTTGAAGTCGCCGTAAAGAATTGATTGAAATTATATGAAGGGGTTCCTGAAGTAAAGTCTAACAATAACAAACTTTGAAAACTGATAAGGTCCGCATATTCAAACAACACATTTAATAAAATCGTGATGTCGCTGTATCCCGAGACAATTTTAGGGTTTTGTTTAATGACGTTAAAATCAAGGAACGGTAAAATACCTGCCACCCCGACTCCCCCGCGAGTAGGTAAAATCCATTTCACTTCCGGATTGGTAAACATCATCATTAAATCCGAAGCCCTTTGCTGAGGAGTAGCCGCAAGAAAGCCATTAGCGCCATACACATGTTCTCCCACCACGACTTTATACCCCATCGTTTGCAACATCCGAATCCCTTCCGTAATGCGATTAGCTGCGAGCGGACTCCCAAGCGTTACAATCCCTACCGTGTCACCCATTTTTAATTGCTGCGGTTTTGTAGCCATGAACTAGTAGCTCCTCTCCCCTTGTAAGTAGCACAGACATATTCTCTTTATTAGCATATGTTGGGGAGGCTTTTTTGGGCACTGACAGACGAACGGCACGAACGGTACCAGATCCCCACACAATTCCGGTACAATTCAGAATAGTTTCCAATTTGTGTGGGGACCTGGTACCGCAAAAAAGCACAAAAAACTCCGCCAGTTTACATAAACCTGCGGAGTTTTTTTAGAGTTTATAGATAAATAGTTTTGCACACAAGTATCTGAAAATCAGTTACCTACGATATCTAGACACCACGTGAAATTTTCCCAAGCCGAATTCCAGCCGCTGAAAAGCTCGTGTGAATCATCCCAACGAACCTCAAACTTCTTATGACCGTCTACCTCTACCAAATACAGCGCCAACGTAGCGTCTTTCTTAGCTATCGCTAACATCATACCTTTTTGAAGTTCTTCTTCAGTAAACGGTACATCTGAAACCGATCGCAACTGTGCTTGCTCGAATACTTGCTTGTTACTGATTCTATAATTCATACAGACCCTCCACTAAAACTTTTATTCTTGAAATTCATTCATACCTCTTCCGTAATGTTATAGAAGTACAGAAGTACATTTTATACTTATTTACTAGTGAAATCAAAGATGAAGTGTATTGGATTAATTCAATATACTTCATAAACGGTACCAGGTCCGCACACAACTCTAATTCAATTCAGAATTGTTTCTGATTTGTGTTGGGACCTGGTACCGTTTCTGATTTCAAAAGAAAAAGAAGCCAAAGATCGACAATCGACCACTTTGGCTTCTTAAAACAGCATTCTTTATTTAATTAACTTCTTTGGTTTAATGAGAAACATACAGACAGCAATTATTACAAAGGCCATTAATGCCAAAAATGGTATCGTAACAAATCCAAACCAATTAATGTACTCTGCGTTACAAGGCACCCCGCTTACGCACGGCTTGATACCTCCAAAACCCGGTATCTTCTGTTCTAAATAGTGCATGAAGGAGATGCTTCCTCCAATAAGAGCTAGCGGAAGCACAAACTTTTTAACAGTAGTGTCATTCTGAAAAGTTGCAATCCCCAATAGTAATGTAAGTGGGTACATAAGTATGCGCTGATACCAACATAACTCACATGGAATATAGCCTTTCACTTCACTGAAATACAGACTCCCAAACATAGCAACTAGCGAAACTACCCAAGCCACATATAATAGGTATCCTTGTGTCTTGGATTGACTTTCTTTATACTCCATCAATCCACGTCCTTCTCCGCTTGCTCGATTGCCGCCTTAATCGCTTCGTAATCAAACGGATCCTCCATTACTTTCCCGTTTATGACAATAGTTGGAGTCATGGAAACACCAACTTCTCTTACTAACTCTTCGTCGTGTTTAACACTCTCCATAGTCGCTTGTTGTTCCATGTCTTCTTTTAATAAGGCCTGATCAATCTCAGGGAAGCCACTCGCAATTTCAAGAACTTTATCAGGAGTTATCCACTGCGCATCATGATTTTCAGCTGGCTGTGCATCAAACAATGCGTGATGGAAATCCCAATACATACTCGGATTACGCTCCAAAACGGATTCAGCGGCAATCGACCCTAACGTCGATTCTTCACCGTGGAATAATACATTCACAAATGCAAATTGAACTGTACCTGCTTCGATATAATCAGTAACTAATTTCGGATAAATCATTTCACCCCATGCTTTACATCCAGGACATTTGAAATCTCCAAATTCAACGATCGTGACAGGAGCATCTTCATCCCCAAGTGTAGGTTGCCCAGCAATATCAATGTTCTTTATATCCGTTGGCGCGGATTCTTCTTTATTGCTGAATACCACGACTGCCGCCAATATGGCGACTGCCAATAGTGTTAAAATAACTACAAATTTCATATTTGAATTTTTATTCTGTTTCATCAAATACCTCTTCTCTCATCATTATTATTGCATGCTAGACATAAATCCAAAATAAAGCGAAAGGACACTGAATATCCCCATGAAAAACGGAACAATTGCGGGTGTCTTTTTCTTGAAGCTAAATACGATCAGCCCCATGAAGATCATCGCGACTGTAAAAAATAGAGTGTTTACTGTGTTAAAACCAAATTGTAGACTCATTGAAGGTTCAATGACCCCTGAATAAAAGTAATCGAAGTTTGCCGAAGGACCGCTGCCTGCGAGAGTGGTCTCGATACTATGCGGTGGTTCCTGTTGTCCCAAGACGCCTGTCGAAACGAACGTCAAGAATAGAAGCACGCTTTCGAACTTCAACCACGGTCTTGGATTAATTTGCTCTTGTCTTTTCAATTTACGTTTAATCCAAAACCCGTTGATACAAGCGAAAAACAGAACAGGGATGATAGTCAAATGCTTCACCAATAAAGCTTGTCCATAAGGTAGCGTCCATGCATCGCCATACTCATTTACATCAATCACCAATGTCATGAGAAATAAACCCGTTCCTACAATCGTAAGAAAACATGCGATGGCCAATGGAGTAAACCAGCGTAAATAGGAAAGCCAATTCTCTGCGTTTTTCGAACACCAACCGACGATCAGGAGGATCCCAATCCATACCGTCACAGCTAGAAAGTGTAAAGAGTGAACAACGAATCCACTCCATTCGGTAAGCGAAGCCCCATGACTTGCCCATCCCAATGCCAAGAGCAGGACGAAGGTGAAAGCTAATGAAATGCCAGAAAGTACTTTGCTATTCAAGACTGAAAACAAGGATACGAACAAATAAAAAAATATGGCAAGTATGATGGTGACTGTCCATGCCTTTCCTACCTCAAACCCCGTAAGCACATTTTGCATCGTCAACATCAGACCGATGTCTTCATAAAGAAATAAGATGACTCTAATCAGAGGAGCAATTGAAAAGAACACGACGCCTAATATGGCCAATTGAAGTAGCCTCTTCGAAATACGGATTTCAGGCTTCAAACGTTCTGGAATGAATTGAATGATAAACGCGCCCATTAATAGGGAGAAACATAGATACAATAAACTTTCTGAAATATATATCCAAATCATTTATGTTTGCCTTCTTCCTATGATCCAGCCGAAAAACCCACCAGCAATCGTAAATAAAACGACCAAGATGATAACTAGGACATCATTCGAAGCTATTTTTGATTGAACTTCCACTGGCTGCTCCACTTTTTCTTCTACTTGTTTTTCACTGGGCTGAATAGGTATTTCTTGGGCTTCTTCTGACACTACAGGATCCTCTAATTCATCTTGATTGACTACGAATGAATACGTTCCTTGTATCGGATGGCCATCCGCGCCGATAATCTTCCAGTCCACAGTATATGTACTAGAATCTAACGGAGACAAAAAACCAGCTGTCATAATATGATCATTCACGCTGGTATTACTGACGGTTACTTCCTCATTCGCCTCGTTAAACACTTTCACCGTACTTGTGGCTTCGATTTTCGTATTAAAATCCAATGTAATTTCATGAATTTCTCCAAAAACCACTTCACCATCAGCTGGGGTAGCACTAGTTAGACCAGTATGTGCGGAGACGGTATTTGCTGAGATGATGAATAAGAAAATTGTCATCATGACAATATTTTTCCTCATAACTTCCCCCTTCACTTCCTTTCGATCGTACCACTACCCATTTTTCACGAGAAGTCCTACCTCTATTAGAATACCTGTAAGCATGGGATGCGTACTGTATACTGTTCGTTTCTTTAATTATGGACTCTCGAGAAAGCTCGTAGGTTCCGACTCTTCAAAACCAATGACAACGATATAGGTCTTGTAATTTTGTTCTAAAATAACCTTTTCATTATGTACTAATCTAATACTGTGTCCGACACAAACAGTCGCCCTAATATAGGATTCACTATATGTTTGACATACATATTAGTCATTGCTAATGTGATAATAACAAAACGTATTAGTCATGTCTAATATAAGGAGTGGTATATATATGATACAAGAAAACTTTGAACTTAAAGTGAAGTTTTTGCGTGCATTTGGAGACAAAACCAGGGTTCAAATATTAGAGTGCATCAAATATGAGGAAAAGACTGTCTCACAAATTGTTGAAAGTATAGATGGGAATCAGTCCAATATCTCGCAACATTTAGCTTGTCTAAGAGGTTGTGGAATTATTGTAGGAAGACAAGAAGGTAAATACATCTACTATGGATTACGAAATCAACAAATTAAAGAATTACTAGACACATTTGATCAGGTGTTGAATCAAATTGAAAACAATGTCGCTTGCTGTGAAAATCATATAAGTTAAGGACGTGATAGATTGGGTAATACATGCTGTTCTACTAACGTAGAAACTGAAAATCTAGAGAAACAAACCTCCTGTTGCAGTAGCAATCAAGCGCAAGAAATTGAAAAATCAACCTGTTGTAGCAGTAACGCTATAAATACGGAAGTACAAGATGATAGTTGTTGTACTGCTTCGAACACTGCAGAAGAAAGTTGTTGCAGTAGTACAGAAAAACCTGTAGATCCAGTTAACGTGAATCTGGATCGAGGAATCAAAGAGGAATTTCGGGTTTATGGAATGGATTGCCCCGTTTGTGCGGTAACCATTGAAAAGAACTTAAGCACTCTCCAACATATCAATGGAGTGAATGTGAATTATAGTTCTGGCAAAATGCAAATCAGCGCGACTCAAGAACTTGATGAAGAGTTAATCCAAAAACAGATGAAAAAGCTCGGTTTCGAAGTCGAACCTAGCAAAGTGAATCACAACATACAGAATTACTTTATTGAAGGCATGGATTGTGGATCTTGTGCGCTAACAATTGAAAACCATTTAAACCACCTTCCTGCTGTTAAACACGTGAAGGTGAATTTCTCAACAGGTAAAATGAAAATTGAACATGAAAATAGTCCCGAAGAAATTATGAACGAAGTAGCTAAAGCTGGATTTAAAGCGTCACGTATTTCTACTAATAAGCAGACGCCTTCCTCCACACATTCTCGTAAGCAGAATGAAGCTGTCATTTTTTCAGGTATCCTCATCGCACTAGCATTCATCGGATCGTATACAGGAGTTTCTCCTTATGTAACGACATTCATGTACATCGTGGCCATGATCGTCAGTGGCTTTAAGCCGGTCAAGAGTGCATATTACGCAATTAGAAGCCGTTCATTGGACATGAATGTGCTGATGTCCGCTGCAGCAATCGGAGCGGCTATATTAGGAGAATGGCTTGAAGGCGCCACCGTTGTTTGGCTGTTTTCTTTAGGTCTCACCCTACAAAACCGAGCCATCGAAAAGACACGAAAATCCATTCGGGGACTTATGGAGTTAACACCACCTGAAGCTTGGGTGAAAATTGGAAACGATTTAATTAAAAAGCCTGTTGAAGAGGTATCCATCAATGACATCATTATCGTCAAACCTGGAGACAGAATCCCATTGGATGGGGAAATCATCGACGGTGAATCCAGTGTCAATCAAGCCGCGATTACAGGAGAATCCATACCCGTTGATAAAGCTATAGGCAGTTTCGTGTATGCTGGCTCCATCAATGAACACGGCTCACTCACCGTTAGAGTGACCAAATTAATTGAAGATACAACCATCTCCAAAATCATCCATTTAGTTGAAGAAGCTCAAGAGAAAAAGGCGCCTACGGAAGCATTTATCGATAAGTTCGCGCGTATTTACACACCCATCGTATTCATACTGGCACTCTTGGTGATGGTCGTTCCTCCAGTATTGACGTTCGGTACTTGGGAAGAATCGATTTATAAAGGATTAATGCTATTAGTCATTGCTTGTCCTTGTGCACTCGTAATATCCACTCCCGTTGCGATCGTGACGGCACTTGGAAATGCTGCTAAAAATGGTGTTCTCATCAAAGGTGGAACATTCTTAGAAAATGCTGGATCTATTGATGCCATTGCCTTTGACAAAACAGGCACATTGACAGAAGGTAAACCGAAAGTTACGAATGTCGTGACCTTTCATGATTCCGAAACAAACATGTTATCGATCGCTCGAACGTTAGAAGAGCACTCTACCCATCCCATCGCTACCACCATAGTGAATTACACGAAAGAACAAAACATTCAAGCGATGAAGGGTACGCAGTTTAAGAACGTGGTAGGAAAAGGCATTCAAGCGACAATTGAAGAGATACCGTACTTTGCTGGAAACAGAAAGTTATTTGAAGAGATCGGTGCCCCTCTCCATGCATATTCACAACAGATTTCCAGCCTGCAAAATGAAGGGAAAACTATTATCATAATAGGTTCCGCTCAAAAGATTTTAGGTATCATTGGCGTTTCGGATACCATTCGAGAAACAACAAAACGATCGGTAAAAAACCTAAAGAAAATCGGTGTTCAACAAATCGTTATGCTGACGGGAGATAACGAAGGGACAGCAAAGGCCATCGCTTCCGAAGCCGGCATGAACCGATATTATGCTGAACTATTACCGGAAGATAAAGTGCATACGATAAAACAACTGCAAGAAGAAGGATATCGCGTGGCTATGATTGGAGATGGCATTAACGATGCCCCTGCACTAGCAACGGCTGACCTTGGTATAGCAATGGGCGGTGCGGGTACCGACACAGCCATGGACACCGCAGATATCATATTAATGGCTGACAACTTAGAGAAACTCCCACACACCATGAACCTCAGCCGAAAAGCATTGGCGATTATCAAACAAAATATTTGGTTTTCAATAATCGTAAAAGCAGTAGCCTTACTGTTGATCTTCCCAGGATGGTTGACATTATGGATTGCGGTATTAAGTGATACCGGTGCTGCGCTAATTGTGATTTTGAATGCGCTTCGGCTTTTGAGGGTTAGGAGTTAGTTGGAGAAACGGGAGAAACGGCAGTAGAAACGGTACCAGGTCCCCACACAATTCAGAAAAAATTCTGAATTGTGTGGGGACCTGGTACATTCCATTACTCTTTGAATAACAGTACTTTACTATTTGGATACGTTGGGAACTGATTCATTGGAATCGTCCAATCTTGCTCGGGTACAGTAAATTCATATTGATTCACTAAATGATCAGAAAAGACACGTAAGCTGTGAAGAGTAATCCATTCCCCCGCACAGCGATGCATTTCTCTGAACTTCCCGCCACCTTGTGCAATCATTTCATATTCTTCTTCATAGGAAATATCTTTCGCTCTTCCTACAAATCGCTGGCTATCAAATTGTTCCGGAGAAGCGATGGTACGCTCGTCATGGTTACTACCGTAAAGATCCAATACAACCCAGCTATCTTTAGGAATCAAGTACCCATCAACTTCTACAGCACTCACAGCAATCGCTGGTAGCATCGGGAAAAATGGATAGTAACGACGCAGTTCTTGGATGAAAGAATCTTGCAAGTCATCAAAATCACTTTGTAATTCTTCATAAATATCTCGTTTCGCAAAAAGTGCATGCCCCATTAATGCTACCCAAACCGTTAACGCCACTGTCGGACGGATGATATTTAATAACTCCACCGCTGCTACTTCCACAGGTAATAGTTCTCCATCGAGGTCCGTCGCATGGGCAAAAGTATATAAAGCAAGACGTTCTTTTCCTGGAACCGGGTGCTCTCGTGCTTCTTTTATGAGATCTTCAGCCCACTTTTCGGACTCATTTCGATCCGTAATCCCTTTTATGTGGTCTACAGGAGACGTAACGGCTCCACTAATCATAGAAATTTGATTTCTCGCCAATTTTTCCAACGTCTTCGAGTCAAATTGTTCCAAGTTGATCCCACACCATTCCGAGATGGTATTAAACAGCACTCTATTGGCGAGGTCAAACAACTCAAATTCACCATGCTGTTTGTCTAACTCCTCAGATACATTCTTCGCTAATAATATATGATACTCTTCCATTCGATCCGGAGACATCAAATCCATAAAGTAATTCTTCCGATGATGGTGTTCGTCACCATCTAAAGTCTGCACGCCGCCCTCACCGAATAAAGTTTTCAAGACCGGCTTCGGCATAGCGCCTTCACGTTTAAAGTTTTCCGGATCATAAAATTTACGGGCCGCCTCTTCTCCATAAATAGCCGTTATTTCTTTCGTTAAGAATTCAGCTTTCACTACTGGCGCACCCACTTCTTCGCGAAGTTCTCCTAACAGATTATATCCTTTATTGATTAGTTCCTTCACATCCGTTAATTTAACTTTGGTTTCCGGTAATCTTTTCATAATATTTCACTCCTGTTTTATGTTCATTTTAAGTATTTTTTTATCATGGCTTAAAGCTCTATTACCTGATATACAGTTTGGTAAACATAATAAAGATGCTAGGTTCATACACTATAGTAGATCCATGTAGAGGGCCTTCTAATTTGTGTAGGAACTTGAAATTCAATAAAATCTTGAACAAATTTTACTAATATGTTAAGGTATTAATTCAGACGCCTTTCTTAATTTATTAAGGAGTGCAGTCTATTTTTTTAATTACTACAGGAGGTACTTATGCTGAAGTTTGAAAATGTGACAAAAATGTACGATGGTGGATTTCAAGCTGTGAAATCTGTCAACTTCGAGATTGCTGAAGGTGAACTACTTGTTCTAATAGGACCGAGTGGTTCAGGTAAATCTACTACCATGAAAATGATTAACCGGATCATCCCACACTCAAGTGGAAAAATTTCTATCAACGGCAAAGATATCAAATCTTACAACGCTGCTGATCTTCGCAGAAATATCGGTTACGTCATTCAACAAGTCGGGCTTTTCCCTCATTACACGATCGAAAAAAATATCTCTATTGTACCCCAACTGAAAAATTGGAATGAAAACAAAACGAGAACACGTGTACTCGACCTACTTGAAATGGTCGGACTCGATCCGAAAATTTATGCTTCACGGTATCCAAAAGAATTATCAGGTGGACAACAACAACGTGTCGGAATTGCGAGAGCGCTTGCAGCGGATCCAGATATCATTTTGATGGATGAACCGTTCAGTGCGCTGGATCCCATTACACGTGAGCAGTTGCAAGAAGAATTACTGAAGCTCCATAAACAGTTAAAGAAGACCATTGTCTTCGTTACACATGACATGGACGAAGCGTTAAAGATGGGCGACCGTATTGCCATCATGAAAGACGGCAATTTACTTCAATTAGACACTCCAGAGAAACTACTACATGAACCCGCTCACGGCTTTGTAGAAGAGTTTATGGGTAAGCATCGAATTATCCAAAACCCTGAACTGATGCCGGTTACTGAAATTATGGCAGAGAAGGTCGTCACGACCCGTTCGAACACTTCTCCCGAACGAGCCATTTCGCTTATACGTCAACGAAAAATCACCGATCTTCTCGTTGTAGATGATCAGAAGAAACTACTTGGTATTGTTTCTGCTTATGATTTAATCAAACAAATTGACAGCATCAAAACCATTGATGAAGTGATGAAACCAGCTGTCCCATTTTTACTCGATACAGCAACAGCGAAAGATGCCATTATTATGATGGACTCCTCACCGTTCGGCATGATCCCTATTGTGGATGAACAACATATACTAGTAGGACTCGTCAACCGTGGCTCCTTACTCTCTGCCATGTCTAGTCAATGGACAGATCAGGAGGCCGATCTAGATGAATAATTTAAATATATGGCAACAACTTGTAGAACAAACCAAATTGAGATGGCAAGAAGTACTCCAAGCAACATCCATCCATATTCAACTCGTTTTCTTCTCGATGATCCTCGCGGTAGTCATTGCGGTCTCGCTCGGAATTCTTATTACACGCGTACCTAAACTGAAAACTGGAGTCCTCGGTGCGGCAGGCATTATGCAAACCATCCCGAGTTTAGCGGTGCTTGGTTTCATGATTCCCATTTTCGGAATTGGCGTAAAAACCGCTATCGCTGCGTTATTTCTTTACTCTTTACTGCCTATTATGCGTAACACGTACACGGGGATTAAAGACGTTGATCCCGCCACAATCGAAGCCGCAAAAGGTATGGGTATGACGAGCATGCAAATTCTATTTAAAGTAGAATTGCCACTTGCCATCCCTATTATTATGGCCGGAATTCGAACAGCCGCGGTCATTAACGTCGGGAACGCGACACTAGCTGCATTCATTGGAGCAGGTGGACTCGGTGACTTCATTTTCCTCGGTATCACACGTGGAATTGACGGATTGATCTTACTTGGGGCTATTCCAGCTGCGATCCTTGCGATTGCTCTTGAAACGTTCTTTAGCGCCGTTGAACGTTGGACGACGCCGAAAGGATTGAGATGATTTGAAAAACAAACTCACACTGTTGCTCGTCACGACCTTACTGGCTAGCCTACTATCAGGTTGTATATTCAATGAAAAAGATTCACTCAGACTCGGTTCTCGAAACAATACGGAAAGTATAATTTTGTCTAATATCATGGGACAATTAATTGAAGATCGCTTAGGTGTAGATATTATTTACAAAGAAAACCTAGGCGGCTCATCTGTCGTCTGGAACGCCATGACCAATGACCATATCGACGTCATCCCGGACTATACAGGAACCATCGTCGTGACATATTACCAAGAAGAACCTGGCACAGCTGAAGAAACATTAGCTGCAACCAAACGACTGGTCGCTGGTGACAACATCACCGCACTCGGTACATTCGGATTCAATAACACGTATACACTAGCACTAGATGAAGCAAAAGCTGAAGAGCTAGACCTTGTGACGTTCAGTGATTTCGCTAAAGTGGCCAACGACTTCACATTAGGCGCCGTGTTCGAATTTATCGATCGCCCAGACGGATTACCTGGTTTTGAAAAAGAATATGACATCCAGTTTAAAGACGTCAAAGGCATGGATCACGGCATGATGTACCGCGCGATTGGTGCAAATGAAGTAAATGTCATCAACTCCTACACAACAGATGGACAGCTCGCGATCGCGAATCTACGCGTGCTAGAAGATGACAAATCGTACTTCCCCCCCTACCATGCACTCCCTTTAGTACGGGATGAAACGCTCAAAGAATACCCAGAACTCGAAGAAATACTTGGCCTTCTTGAAGGTGAAATCGATGAAGAAACGATGCAAATCATGAACGGAAAAGTCGATAATGACGGCATGATGGTTGAACTCGTCGCCAAGGAATTCTTGGTGGATCGTGGGTTAATTGAAGAAAAGTGAATGGAAACAGCGCACCCTCTTGTGAGGATGCGCTGTTTTTTTGTAGGTGGTGACGGGTAGACACACTGTGGGTGGTGCCAGGTACACACACAACTTCAGTTCAATTCAGAATAGTTTCCGAATTGTGTCGGGACCTGGTACCGTATCCAACGTTCTACTTTTCCAAATAATGCTTTAATGAATCTAAGTCCTTCGCACATGCTTTTTTAAATGTTCCTGCCATCATCTTTCCAAACAATTTCAAAACGCCAGTTAAACCATTAATCTCACCATTTAATGTAACTTCAGATTGGGAACCTGCCGGCACAATTGTGTATGCATACACATATTCACCTTTACCGGTTGTCCCTTTTGTACCATCACAGCGAAGCACAATTTTATTCGGTTCATTCATTTCTACAACCTCAAAGTGTTCGGAAGCTTCTTTTCCATACATTTTCCTTGTTTCCTTCCACTCGCTTCCTACTCGCATAGGACCCGCATCTAATCGGTCAATTCTTACTAAACCTTGCATCCAATTCTTTGCAGCATCTAAGTCGAGTAAGCCTTTATACGTTTCTTCTATTGGTGCGTCAATCGTTCTTTTCACTTCAAAATGAATACTCAAATATTTTCCTCCCCAAATTTATAGTAGTAGCTGTAGTCAGCGAAGTACTTTTGAATGTTTCGACCCCAATAAATTTTATTCTAAATAAAACAGTATGTTCCAATTGGATATTCTGCGTCATCGGTGTTGATCGAACAGAATTGTATTACCATCGGGATCCTCAATAGATAAACTTGCAGGACCTTCGCTTGTTTCATCTGCTTCTGACAACAACTTAATACCTTTTTCTTTTAGCTGTCTTTGAATAGCTCTTATGTCTGTGAATGAATCTAGATTTTGAGCATTTTCATCCCAACCTGGATTAAACGTCAGAATGTTCTCTTCAAACATTCCCTGAAATAGCCCGATAACAGTACCTTCATTCTTCATAATAATCCAATTTTTATTAATGTCTCCACCAAATACTTTAAATCCAAGTTTTTCGTAGAATAGTTTTGATTTCACAATGTCTTTTACAGTTAAACTTACAGAGAATGCGCCTAATTTCATATTTCCTCCTCATGAAAAATTACTGTTTAGAAAATCAGTTACTTTAAATGTATCAAGTTATAAACTTCCCTTAATTGCGTGATCCTCATTTAGACTCATAGCGTCTTTAATTAGCAAGGTAATAGCTTCTACCTAAATTTCTTCCAACTGTTTTATTCTTATATGTCTCATTGTTTTTCCTGTACCTTGCAATAATTTATTTTCATCTTTTTCTAGGAGTTCATTTCCTCTATGAAAACCCAGATTCACGTGTTTTTGGGCAGGTTGCAGATAACAAACTAAACCAGTATATGAATAATTGGGCATAGACCATTTAAACTCTTCGGTAAGTTCTTGCGAAGACTCAAAAATTATTTTCCTTAAAGTAGTCGTAATACCTTTAATATCTTTCGGCAAATCTGAAATAAACTGGTCAACCTCTTCAGTATTTCTTTTCTTATTAACCATAATTTTCTCCTTCTAATAATGGTTTCTATTCATATTACTGAAGTAACAGTAAATATATAATTTAATAATAAAAACCGTTCAGACCCCATGTTGTCAGGGATTTAAACAGTTTTTATCACTCTGTTTTTACAGGTTTCTATTTTTATTTTCCTTTATTCAAATTTAATAATCCGTGTGAAATCAAGATTAATAAGCTGTTTCTTCATTGTTTAAATTAAATTGCCAAATGACACCGAATTTGTCCGTAATTTGCCCATAAAGTTTTGCCCAAAAAGTCTCTTGGAGCTCCATTTCAACAGTTCCGCCTTCTTTTAGTCGATCGTATACCTTTTGCAGCTTGTCCTCATCAAAGCTATGATAAGCTAGACTTACGTTATTTCCAACCGTAAAAGGAGAACCTGGGAACGTATCTGAAAACATCACATTGCTTCCTTCAATGTCCAAACGCGTATGCATCACTAAATTTTTGGCTTCCTCGGGAAGAGGATAATCTGGATTGGGAGGATTTTCTCCAAACGTCATAATCTGCGGTTGTTCTGCTTCAAAAACCTTTGCGTAAAATTCCACAGCATCACGGCAATTCCCATTAAACGTCAAATAAACATCAATAGCCATTTCCACCACTCCTCTAAAAATAGTACTTACTCATGCATTATAAATGAAACAAATAACAAAACTTTCCTTTTGCAAATAGCAATTCATTTTTTCAAGATAATAGGTTATTATTTTGCGTTTTCATCTGGCTGATGAATCCCAAAAATATTTCCCTCAGTATCAAGATAATAGCCTTGCCACGCCATTCCTGGCAGCGCATATTTCGGCATTGCTAAGCTACCGCCATTGGAAAGGATCTTCTCCTCCGTTGAATCGTAATTTGCCACTCCCATCGTACACGCATATCCATTTAGAGCTTGGTTGCGTTCAGGCGGAGGACCTTGACGCTGCATCAACGCACCATTAACACCCGGCTCATGATCATCACCCGTGACGGCTCCGCAATAAGGCATTCCAGCATACTCACTCCAGTCCTGAAATGTCCATCCAAACACTTCCCCATAAAACGTTTTCGCCCGTTCCATATCATCTACATGAATCTCAAAATGGACTAATCTTCCCATTTATATTCCCCCTAGCATTAGCAGAATATTCTTAACTGCCATCTTATTTTAACACATATGAGTCAATTTCCTAATTGTTCTTTTTTAAAAATACACAAAGCGTACATTATAAAACGTACCGTCGGATAGTGTCTCTCTGTAATTAAGATTGCTTGTATACCCAGCATCCATTATATTCATTTAAAATTATCAGCCGGTCCTAGTTCCTTGGATGTTGCACCATATAAAAAGCTGTCAGTAGATTCAAAAGCCATCACACTGCACAGCACTTCTTCTCCATTCGTAAAGCGGATCGTCGCGATATACTAATAATAGGTACCAGGTCCGCACACAACTCTAGTTCAATTCAGAATTGTTTCTGAATTGTGTTGGGACCTGGCACCTTATCGATGGATATCGGGTTAATTGAAGAAAAATAAATGGAAACAGCGCACCCTCTTGTGCAGATGAGGGTGCGCTGTTTTTTAAAAGATGGTACCAGGTGCAATGATAAAGATACCTATGCGTGAAACTTTCACGATTATTTAAACAATCACGTTTGTTTTTCACACAGATACGTTATTTTTAAAGTAATGAGATGATGTAGTGCCATCATTGATTACTCGCCTTTCTTCATTTGGGTTTCATTTAATTGCTGCTTGAGCGAATCCAACTGTCCCTTATGCTGCTGAACCATGTCTAACTCTTCGTTAAATTGCTTTGCATTCCTAAACGCGTTTTCAGCACGCTCGATTGCATTAAACGCATGTTCAATTGCCATTTCTTCCGGATGAGACATCGCTTGTTTCACTGCACGATCTGCTTTCTCTACCGAATTACTAAAAAATGTGCCCGGATGATTCTTTTTCCAACTTGGGCCAGAATCCTTTGCCATATACTTCGCCTCCCACATGTAAAATAGATGATAACAAGCTTAGTATCGCAATTTATAGTGGAAGTATACGCAGGAAGATTCAATTCAGAATAATAATGGTACCAGGGATAATAGGTACCAGGTCCACACACAACTCTAGGTCAATTCAGAATTGTTTCTGAATTGTGTTGGGACCTGGCACCTTATTCACACCAAATACAGACACAGTCAGCCGATTTAAATTTTAAGGTACCTGTGCGTGAAACTTTCATGATTGTTTAAACATTCATGTTTGTTTCTCACCCAGGCACCTCATTTTATAGAACGTATTCATGGAGAACCAGGATCAACCCCATACTGCTGGCTTCGGATTTTTGAGATCTTGCTCTATAAATTTAATTTTAGGTACTACATCACCATTAGTATTATCGTAATCTTTAATTCTTTTTTCATAGGCTGCTTCATCAAAATCAATTGCAATGAATTTTATAAAATTTTTACCATATGGAGTAAGCATTGGCTTCAAATCTGTTTCCTCTGCTTCAGGTCCCAATTCTAAATAACTGAATGTGGATGCACTCTTGATAAGATATAACCGTTCTAATTTTGAATATATTTGTTTTGATAATATATGTTCAGGGCTTCCTTTTGTGTAATCTTTAAATGGATTTTCTGCAATTCCGGATAAATAGAATAACATTCTTACATCTTCATATCTTAAGCTTCTCAAAGTATCAAAATAGTTAATTACAACGCTCTCATTTTTACATTCATTAATGAAAACATTTTCAAACCCCTGTAATAAATAAATAATTTTTGCATCTTCATGTTCTTCTAATAAATCTGAAAGTACAATCGGTCCGATCTTTTCTTGAATATAGTCCTTGCTAAGTTTTTCACTAGCGAATAGCATATCTATTCGTTTTAAGTGTTCGGCATATTCCTTTATTCTTCTTTCAACCCTGTTTAACTTTCGATTCTGAATTATTTTCCCTACATACGGAGCTAAATCTAAACTCCATTCTAATATTTTACTAAAACCTGTTCCAACATACTCTTTTGCTATTTCATTTAATTTCTCATTTTTCAATTAAAAAATTTCCTCTCTCATATTTTAAATTCTATCCACCCGTGGATTTTTGTATCATGTCTAATCATTATCATCTACTAAGCCGAGCAGAAGACGACTTGATGGGCAAAAATCACAAAGGTACCAGGTTCTCACACGTCTCTAGTTCAATTCAGAAGTGTTTCCGAATTGTGTTGGGACCTAGCACCAAATCAGTCTAGTTTATTATTTGGTAACTTATTAAATAAAATCTGTACTGCTAACCTCTAGTACCATAATCGGTTCTTCATCTATTAAGGAATAAGATACAAAATTAGACTTTTGATAAAATGAGACCAATTTTTCAATATCTACTTTTCGTTTTAAATTATTTTCTTCAGTAAAATCAACATCCTCAATTGGTGCAGGATGTAAGATGATCAAATCAATCTCTAAAATTCTACAAAGTTTTATAAGTTCTTCAATTGCTGTCTTTCCATAGCCTTTACCACGAAAATCAGGATTTACTGATATCGTATTTAACATGAGAAATTTAGGGAGCTCCTCTTCCAATTCTTCTTTAAAGAGTTTTGCAAATGTAGACATTAGCCATAACTCATCGCCAGAAAAAGCATCCGCAACATTTAATAATTCCTTTTTATTCAATAGAGACGAATTGTATATTACAAAAAGAATATAACCTATGCTCTCTTGATCTTCTTCTTTATTAAGAATTATTGATGATTGCCCATTTACCACAAAAAACTCTTCTTCAACAGTCATTGAAGAATCTAGTGAAATATTACTCCATTCATGTTCCATTGTTACTTTCATTTCTCCACCCCATCTTCAATAATTAATTCTATTCAAATTAACACGAACTTACGTTCTTGTAAAGTGGTTTGCCAAAATGTAGAATAAAATCTTCTCTTACAGAAGTCTGTATTGCCCAACTCAATGAGAGGAATAGTGAAATCGTCGCCCATAAACTATAATGAAAAATAGATAATAGACAAAAAGAAAAAACTTTTGATTTAAAAGAGTTTTAAAGATGCTACCCCGTCCACACACAACAAGGTATGCTATTGTCTTAAAAGAGAGTGAGATTGGATTAAAGATACCTTTGCATGAAAATTCATGATTGTTTAAAAATCCATATTTTTTACTCACACAGTTACCCTACCTTTACCTGACGAATTAGTTCTATCAGGAAACCGGGTTCCTGCGTATTGCAAAGTTTTGATGATGGCATTCGACTGAATAATACGGTTAAATAATAAGAGCTCCCGACAGTCAATATGTCGGGAGCTCGTAGAAAACTGATTAGTCACGTACCTCCGTTGCAGTAGTGAGCAAAGGTTCCGCAGACACGCGCGGTTCAAACTCTTCTTCATGGACAGTTTCATCGTAATGCGAAATTTTTCTCGTGTCTGGCGAGAATATGGCCAAAACTAGCGAAACGAGAAGGGCTGCTATCATGAATCCGCCGAAAATCCACGGAGATGGGCCGTAATTAGCCGCCATGGCAGTCCATAACATCGGTCCGAACCCGACAATCGCAGCGGCTATTTGATACCCGAGGGACATCCCTGTATATCTGACATTAGCAGGGAACAGCTCTGAGAAAAACGTCCCTTGTGTCGCAAAAATTGCAGCCCAGACGACACCGAGCAATACGATCTGCATGATGAAGAATGTGGACGTGTTGCTGGAAATGCCGATGAAATACGGAATTGCCAGCACCAGCATGCCGATCAACCCAGAAATATAAATTACTTTACGTCCGATGAAGTCAGACAGGTATCCCACAACAGGTATCGTGATCAGCATCGTCGCACAGCTCAGCGAAAGTGCAAGCAGTGCAGTGTCCCGTGAGTAGCCGATATACGTTGTAGCGTACACTAGAATAAATGACATAAGGAATACGTTGAAAAAGCCGTCGCCCAGTTTAAGGCCGATGATTCGGAACATATCCTTGGAATTATTTCTGAACAGCGTCAGTACTGGCATCTTCTCGATATTGCCAGACTCTTTACGTTGCTGAAATTCTGGAGTTTCTTCGATACTACTCCGTATCCAGAGCGCAAGTACGATGAGAACGCCGCTGAACAGGAACGGAATTCTCCAGCCCCATGCCATGAACTGCGCTTCCGTAGTGAAGCTGTTAATAAGTGTGAAGCTGAATGTGCCAAGCACTAACCCGATCGGTACGCCTAACTGTGGGATCGAACCGAACAACCCGCGTACTCCTTTGCTGGCATTCTCCGTAGCAAGAAGGACAGCTCCGCCCCATTCTCCTCCCAGAGAAATTCCCTGAATCAACCGCAGTACGACCAGCATGGCTGGTGCCAGGATACCGACTGCCGCGTAGGTCGGCAACAATCCAATCAAGAAAGAACTACCGCCCATCCCGATGAGCGTGATCATCAATGAAGCTTTCCGTCCAATCCGATCTCCCACATGGCCAAATATAATACTGCCCAGCGGTCGTGCTGCATATCCCGCCCCGAATGTGGCAAATGCGATCAGAATGGAAACGGCAGGATTTTCATTCGGGAAGAAAAGGGTGGTAAATACAATTCCAGTGGCTGTTCCGTATAAGTAAAAGTCATACCATTCAATAATGGAACCTGACAAACTTGCCAACAATATTTTAATCTTTTTCATGAAAAGTCTCCCCTCTATTTAACTGGAATGTAATTTACCAACTTATTTTTTTGAATCTTGCCGACGGAAGTTCGTGGGAAATCATCTAAAAAATCAATGGAATCAGGGACTTTGAATTTAGCCAATTGTGCTTGGCAGTGAGCCAGCAGCTCATCCTCCGTAACGTACATTTCTTCATTCAAAATGACGAAGGCTTTAATAGCCTCATCGCGCATATCGTCCGGCACACCGATCACCGCTGCTTCGTACACAGCTGGGTGGGAGGCTAAGGCACTTTCCACTTCAATGGTAGCCACATTTTCCCCGGATCGCTTGATCATGTCTTTTACGCGGTCTACAAAATAATAATATCCATCTTCTCCAATACGGGCATTATCGCCTGTGCGAAGCCAGCCGTCCTGTATCGTTTCTTCGGTTGCCAGCGGATTACGCAGATACTTTTTCATAATGGTGCGTCCTGCATGGCCTTTGATCAAGATCTGCCCTGAAGCACCTATTTGAACTTCATTACCTTGTTCATCGACCAACTTCACTTCGTACGCGAGAGTCGGTCTGCCAATGCTTTCATTCTTGCATACGCCGTGTAGCGGATTCATTAGCGGAATACCTATCGTTTCTGTCATCCCGTACAGCTGACTTAATCTGACACCGGCGAGTTCTTTAAAGCGGTTCAACTGTTCTGCCGCGACATTTTGTGCGAAGATAATTGTGTGGAGAGTGTTCTTGATTACGTTCTTTGTTTCGTTTTTAGCTAAGATCATGCGAATAGGCGCAGCGAACAGTGAACCGACTGTAGCTTGCAGCTGATTGGCCTGCTCAAAATAACGGGATGCGCTGAACTTTTCAGTTAAAGCTATTGAAGCGCCAACGGTTAAAGCCGACATGGTAGAATAATATTGAGCGTTGCCGTGGAACAGCGGAAGGACGATAAAAGTCCGGTCGTTGGCAGTCAGCTGTAAGTTTAACGCCATCTGTTCACCGACGAATAAATAGTTGGCATGCGTGACACACACACCTTTAGGTTTTGAAGTAGTGCCTGAAGTGTATAGAATGGCAACGGTATCTTCATTATGAAGCTCAGGCAACGCATATTTGTAACCGCTTTCAAAAATCAACGCGTCATCGTAGGATAAGTAACCATCAACAGGCTGACTTCTTGTGAGCATTCTGTAACGAATGGCGGGGCAGTGAGTTTCCACATCCGCGAACTTGTCCAGATAAGGCTGTTCTGTAATCAACATGACAGAATGGGAATTAGAGATAATATAGTTCATCTCGCTCGCAGGAGATAAAATATTCGTAGGCACCATGACGGCCCCTATATTCGCCAAAGCAAACCAAATTGTATAAAACTCTAAGTTATTCGGCATGTGTAATGTAACATGCTCTCCTTTTCGGATTCCCAAGTGGAGGAAATATCGGCTCAGCCGATCTACTTCATCCTCAAATTCACTATAGTTTTTTTGTGAGACATGACGATCAGCGTCTTCGAATAAAAACAATGTCTTGTCAGGATGCTGATGCAATTTCTCATTTAACAGGTCACGAAGTGTTCTTTCGCCTACACAATCCATTAAATCCCTCCTGTTCATTTGAATAGACCGTAGTCTTAGACTATAGTCTATATATTAATTGAGTGTTCGTGAGTTTGTCAATATATTCTGAAAAATAGTTTTATTTTATGTAAAGTATAATATAATCGGGGGGTATTGCTATGAAGAAATCGGCTAGACAAATCCAGGCGGAGCAGACGAAGAAGCGCATATTGGAGACTGCGTTGGAGTTGTTTCGGAAAAAGGGATTTGATAATGTAACCGTAGATGAAATTGTGAAGAAAAGCGAAAGTTCCAAAGGTGCCTTTTATGGCCACTTTGGTTCAAAATATGATATCTTCATGGAAAAATTCAAAGAGATCGACCAATATTACATAAAAGTGGTTTCCGTTATGCGGGAAGAGTTAACGTTCAATGAAAAAGTGCTGTATTTGGTGGAACGGCAAATGCATTACCTCGAATTCGAGTTAGGAAAAGATATGATGAGGACGGTCTATGTCAGTGGTCTTATGGAAAGAGAAGGAAATTTCTTTTCTATACATGACAGAGGGTTGTATGCCATTCTTGATGAATTTATCGTCACGGCAATCGAAGAAGGAGATCTGCCGGAAGACACCAATAGGAAAGCGCTGATCCGCATGCTTTCAAGATGTATGCGCGGGCTGCTGTATGATTGGCTCTCATTGGGCAAAGAGTACAATCTGGAGGCCGAAAGCAGATTGTTTTTTTCTACATTCCTGGCGGGGCTTCAGTGTGGCAGACTGAATGCTACACCGTTTGAGGTGGATTGAGGTGAGCTGGGTCTTAAGCAATTTCTAGGGCGAGTTTGAATCGTTTTCGGATTGATTGGGACTCGGTCTTTTTTTATTCATCTATCTATTGCTTATATGAATAATATAGTGAAATATTAGCGTCAAAAAAATTAAAATTGAAATAAAAGTACCTATACGAGAAACTTTCATGAATGTTCAAACATTCACGTTTGTTTTTCACACAGGTACCTTGTTTAAAACTATTTCCGCAGTTGGCGCAATAAATTGATTCCACATGTTCTCCAGCTCTTAACATGCTGTCTTCAGTAAAAACTTCTATATCCTCGTATCTTTTTAAAAATTATATTCTAGCCCTCTACTACATTGGCATTTTAAACACGTGATGCTAAACATAGGCTCATCCTTCTTTTCTTTTAAGAGCGCTATCGCAATTGCCTTTAACATCGGTATTACAAATTGTCTCATCCCCTTTCACCCCTACGTCAATTGTAATTCAACTAAACGCCTTGTTAATTAAAGCGAAACCTTTCACATTAATAAAAAGTCCATATGTGAGAAACATTCACGTTCGTTTCACACATAGGGACCTTTAACTATTACAACTTCAGACTATTCATGATTGCTATTGAATCTCCCTAATCGAGTACCTACACTACAATTTTCCGTTAGGTAACGTTCGACTACATAAAGAGCGTAACGTACCGCCAGACAGTGTCTTTCCACAATTAAAATCACTTATAGACTCGGTTAATAATCAGCCTGTCATACCTACTGGGCATATGCACCATATAAAAAGCTGTCTTCACTTTCATGAACCCACACACTGTATTGCACTTCTTCTCCATTTTCAAAGAGGACCGTCGCGATATACTCTCCCGGCTGTTCCATCATAATATACGTGAAATTGTATTCATTTCTTACAATCGCTACGTCATCAGAGATTTTCTCTCCGTCTTTCTTGGCGAGGGCAATATTTTTTACGGGTTTATATTTCGTATTGAGCGCTACCTCATTCGGCAGAGAATCATCTGTTTTTTCTAACGTCAAACGTAGTTCGCTGCCCTCTTTTTTCACATGAACATAATATTTTTGATACTTCATATTAAATTCTGCGTCTCTTCCCCAAATGACAACTCCTCCTGTTCCTTCTTTGACCGGAAATAATTGAACTTGACTTAGCGTGTCATTTTTCCCTTTCACTTTTACTGCACGAAATACGTCCGGATTCACTTGATCATCGATAACCGCCGTCATCGCATGCCATCCTAAGTCGCCCGCTTTCACCGTCACAGCATTCTTCATTACTACCTGCTCCGCCGCCACAAGCATTTTTGAGGCTTGCCCTCTCGTAATCGATGCGTTCGGGCTGAATGTTGTAGGTGAAGTACCCGAAGTAATACCGAGCTTGTAAATAACCAGTACGTCATTTGTAATGCCGACTTCTCCTTTGAACGGGTTTTTCACCTCTACATCATGAGGTAATTTGAATGCTTTCACAAGGATCGCAGCCATATTTTTACGCTTAATCGGCTCATCCGGTTTAAAACTACCATCTGGATACCCACCGATAATTCCTTCTTCCGCCATCCTCGCAATCGCTCTATTAAAACCATATGATGCGGGTACATCTTTAAATTTCTGTTCTATTCGATATGATGTATCCAGACCAATCATCTTCGCAATAATCGCTGCAGCTTGTCCGCGCGTAATCGAATTCCCCGGCTTGAATGTTCCGTCCGGATAACCTCCTATAATGTTACGCGCGGCTAGCTCATTCACCGCATTCGCAAAATGCTTCGACGGCGGCACATCAGAAAACATTTGCTTACCAGCTGCAGCCCCTGATAACGGCAAACTGCATGCCAGTAAGAATGCACCCACTACAGCAAATAACTTCTTCATTTCTATCATCCTCTCTAAACACCCTATTCTCTTAGCTGCGTATAGACGGGAAATTACTAGAAAAGTTTCAAACCTTGAGAGAAAATTCATATTCAAAAAAGGTAACCACATCAGCTGACTGAATGGTTACCTTCTCTACTATTTATGAAGTTTATGAGTAGTCTGTTGTTTTCCTAATGCCTTCTTTATTATAAAACTGGAAAACATAATGCGTAAGTAATTTATTTTATTCCTCTACAGGCACTGTAGCGACCTGTTTCACTTCTTTACTCTTTCTGCCTAGATTCGGATATCCGATAAGGATCGCAAGAATTGCACAACCCCCCATTAAAATCGGATAAAACGAGTAGGGGATAATACTTACCGGTGAAATCGCTGCAAGTCCGGCCGCTGCAAGCATTTGCCCTCCATAAGGTAGAATTCCTTGCCAACTGCCAGCGAATGTATCGAGTAGACTTGCTGACTTTCTTGGATCAATTTCATACTCATCAGCAATACTTTTTGCTAATGGACCTGTAACAACAATTGAAATGGTATTATTGGCAGTAGCAATTGCTGCCGCACTGACCAATCCTGCGATCCCAAATTCCGCACCTTTTTTCGATTTTATTTTACTGTTTACAGTATACAGAAGATAATCAATCCCGCCATTATGCCGAATAACCTCCACCAGACCACCGATCAAGACTGCAATAATCGCTAGATCTTCCATACTCATTAATCCTTCACCTATCGTTTTTAAGAAGCTGCCAAAACTGTAAGACCCGTCAGCCAATCCGACACCACCGGCAAAAATCGTACCGCCAATTAAAACAATCAGTACATGCACGCCCGCTAATGCCGCAGCCAATACGGCAATATACGGAAGAATCTTTATTAGTTCATAATGAAAATCCGCACCGATTTCAGCTTTATTTCCCCGCGTAATAACACCCAGAATAATCGCTGTTAAAATGGCACCCGGCAATACTATAAAAAAGTTCACTTTGAATTTATCCTTCATTTTTGTATGTTGGGTCCTGACTGCTGCGATGGTTGTGTCTGAAATCATCGATAAATTATCTCCAAACATCGCCCCGCCGATCACCGTTGCCATCGTCAGTGCCACCGGGATATCCGTCTGGCTTGCGATACCAATTCCAATTGGCGCCAAAGCTACAACTGTCCCCATTGAAGTTCCCATTGAGATTGAAATGAAGCAGCCAATAGCAAAAAGTCCTACCATCAATAGATTTGCAGGCAGTAGAGACAATCCTAAATTAACAGTAGAATTTACAGCGCCCATGCCTTTTGCGACCGTCGCAAAAGCACCTGCCAGTATGAAAATAATTGCCATTAACATAATATTTGGATGGCCTGCGCCTTTCGTGAATATACTCACTTTATTCTCGAATTTTTCTTTTCGATTCATTAGTAAAGCAACTGCAGAAGCAATAATCACTGCGACGTTCAGCGGCATATTCGAAAAGTCCTTCGTCAATACACCAGCGCCAATAAAGAGCGCTACAAAAATAATTAATGGTAAAAGTGCAAATGCATTTCCTTTCTTCACTTCTTTTACTGTCATTTCAAATCCACCTCAATTCATTTTGTATGATAAATCTTTTATTCTCCTAAAAACAATTTTTAAATGATTTTTATTTAAACAATACCAATAAGTCATATCGGAATTATAAATATAATATCCCAGCCGCAAGAGGCTGTCAATGTAATAATTCAATTTTCTTAATATTACTAAATATTGATTTACAACACTAGTGAAGTTGTGATAGTTTATATATCAACTACGGAAAGGATGATAACAATGGCATTAGTCGAAAGTTTTTTACTTGATCATACGAAAGTAAAGGCTCCATATGTAAGATTGGCTGGCACAGAACAACATGAAAAGGGGAGTGTATTACAGAAATATGATCTACGTTTTTTACAACCTAATCACGATTCAATCCCTACTTCAGCGATACACACACTAGAACATTTACTTGCCACATACTTGCGGGATGAACTAGAAGGAATCGTCGATATTTCTCCTATGGGCTGCCGAACAGGTTTTTATATGATTATCTGGAATGAACATGAACCAAAAGATGTTGCTGCGGCACTTACAACAGTACTTAAAAAAGTAATTGAAACTGAACATATTCCCGCTGTTTCTGCACTCGAATGCGGAAATTACCGCGATCATTCACTATTCGCGGCACAAGAATATGCTAAATTAGTAGTAGAAGCAGGACTAAGTGATGACCCATTTCGTTCGCTAACTGCTGAAACTGTCTAAACCTTAGCCTAAGATTGGATAACACAAACAGGAGGCGCCTCAGAAATCAGCTCAAACTGATTTTGCGGTGGCTCCTGTTTTATAATTCTCAATTCTGGCTTGCTGTGGAGAAACTGGCATCCCCCCATGCGAAAACGGCAAACCAATTCGCGGACCTGTCACACGACCGGAAGCTATCCTACCAATTAGCAAAAGGTACCAGTTTCTAATCGCATCACACAACTCAGGCACTATTCTGAATTGCTCTTGAGTTATGTGGTGACAGGAAGGCTATTTTAATTCGGAATGGGTTTTATATAACCCGTTTTTTTCTGCAATAAAATGGATTTTCGATATCCTGCAGCATGGATCATTTTACAACGAGTAATGATCTATTCAATACCTGTCAAAATGATTCAAATCCCTGCTCTATCACTTCCTCAAATCAAGCATACTTATTCAAGTTCAGGAAACACTACAAACTAAAGATGAGGTGATAGAAACTGAAACGTTTTGGGCTTATTTCTTTCATTGCTTGTATAGGATTACTTTACCTAGTTCTTTTCGCCAATCATGGGGGAGCAGATACGAATCTAGTAAGCACTGCCTCCGCATCTAAAAATGGCAAAGACAGACTGACGACAGAATTAGAATCATTCAGCAAGGCGCATCATATCCCCGCGGTGGATGCAAAGGTCGACAGAGTTTGGAAAGCCATCCCGGGCTACAATGGACTGGAAGTGGATCTGGAAGCCAGTTACAAGAAAATGAAAACGACTGGCAAATTGGATGAATCTAAAGTCGTGTTCAAAGAAACTTCCCCCTCTGTTCATTTGAAAGATGTGGGCCCCCACCCCATTTTCAAAGGTAATCCCGATAAACCGATGGTGTCTTTTTTAATTAATGTTGCCTGGGGTAATGAATATATTCCTGAAATTTTGGATGTACTGAAGAAGCATAAAACGAAAGCCTCCTTCTTCTTCGACGGCAGCTGGGTAAGTAAAAATCCCGATTTAGCTAAATTGATTCACAATGAGGGGCATGAAATTGGAAACCACGCCTACAGCCATCCCGATTTACAACAGAAATCAGAAGCTGAAACAATGGAAGAGTTAAAAAAGACAAATGAAGTCATCATGAAAACACTCGGGATTACATCGCCCAAGTGGTTCGGTCCGCCAAGCGGCAGTTTTAATCAGCAAACGGTGGAAACTGCAAGCCAGCTGGGAATGCATACGGTTTTATGGACGGTGGATACAGTCGACTGGAAAAAGCCGGCGACTAATGAAATGGTGAACAGGGTCGTATCTCAAGTAGAGAACGGCACGATGATTTTAATGCACCCGACCAAACCTGTAGCTGAAGGAATGGAAGATATGATTACACAAATCACAGAAAAAGGTTTTCGTCTGGGGACCGTCAGTGAACTGATGAGTGAAAAACGTGTCAACGGAACAGCATGGGATGATGAATGAGGCGCCTTCTAAACAACCATGTATGTCCGTGCAAAGCAAAAACTCTCCTGACCGCACATAGCTGGTCGGGAGAGTTTTTTATGTACTCCAAAGGCAGGAATCGAACCTGCGACCGATCGGTTAACAGCCGATTGCTCTACCGCTGAGCTACTTTGGAATGTGAATTCTTTTGCGTTATATAGTATGGACAGGAATCTTACATATATACATAGTTCATTTAGTAAAGGATCTGGTCCCCAAGCAATTCGGAATAGTTCTGAGATTGTTTGAGGACCAAGTCCGTGCACTTATTTTTTCACACGCTTCACCAGTCCGTACAGCTCATTGCCCGAACTGTCCACTCGCTGGATCAAGCCAATATCTTTTGCGTAGTATTCGATCACAGTTTCTTTACTCCACGGGAAGTAACTTTCAACGACTAGCACACCACGATACTCTGTACCGCGAACTGTTTTCTTCCCGTTCGTAGAGGTGATCCAGCCGTTCCCGTAACCAACCGGCCCTATATCATCATGATGATGAATCTGCGTTACCACGAAAGGATGCGGAATATATTGATCGAAATGGGCCCAGTCATCGTATCCTTCTCCGTAGTACGAGGAATCTTGCACAAAACCGAGTCGCGGAATGTCTTCATATACCGTCTCATTGGTAATGCGCCAGTAGTCCAGGCCGTTCTCTTCTTTGCCCTCATGATTGTAGCGGTATGTGCTGGAGCCGTCCGTGTAATAGTACGTATAACCAGCGTCCGGCATAATATTCATCGTCCTTGCTGTCATCGCGCGGGTTAGGAATGCGGCGAAATGCGCACGGGTGATCAGCTGATTCGGCTTGAATGTCCCGTCCGGATAACCGGTAGCGACGTTATTAGTCGATACTCTCATAATATCGGTATGAAAGTCCGAATTTCTTCCCACGTCACTGTACGATGGCATATAATCCGCTTTATTTTGAACCTTCAAATGAAATGCCTTGCTCATCAACCGCGCCATAAATGCACGTGATATGCTGGACTCCGGTTTGAAATTAGTTGCCTTAGAAAACAGTCCCGCCTTGTATGCTGCTGCTATTTCATTGTAATAAGTATGCGTTTTCGGAACGTCCTTGTATCCCGGGTCCGCCAAATCCGTCATCGGCAACTCGAGCGCTTTGACAAGCATAGCCGCAATATGCTTCTTTGCGATCGGCTCATTCGGCTTGAACTTACCGTCCGGATACCCGCTAATGATATCGAGGTCCGCCAGGTAATTCACTTCCACATACAATGAAGAACTATTCTTCTTCATGTCCTTAAAACTTGCAGCTTCTGCAGACTGCATCGTTCCGGTAACCGCTAGTAGAAAAATCGCACATGCCGCCATCCACTTCTTCAACAATCGTTCTACCCCCTTTATGTACTCACATTTTTGCACACTCTATATGTATATGATGATCATCACTCACATATGACAAATTACTAGTTTGTTGATGACTATCTTCCATTTATGGGTTCTCTTATAGAATCTATACCCTTTTTTCCGTCTACGTAAAACAAGACACGAAACTCCTGAGAGTTCCGTGTCTTCTTTGTAAAGGTACCAGGTCCTCACACAACTCTAGTTCAATTCAGAATTGTTTCTGATTTGTGTGGGGACCTGATATTATTTTCATTTTACTTCTTAATCACAGATCTAATAATCTGCGGTCCAAATTTTATAACCGTACCGACTACTGCTGTTAAAGCTACGCCAGTTAATCCATTGATAAACTTTTTATTATTATCATCATGTTGATGTGCATCCTTAGCATGCTGATCTATTCTATCGTAAATTTTTTCTCTTTGTTCTTGACTGAGATCTTCTCTTTTCAATTCATCTTTATAAATTTCAATAATATTCCTTAATAAATCAAATATGTCTTTTGATGAACCAAAATTCGCATCCACTGCTTTTGAAAACATATCTTTTACGTTGGGTGCAAGTTCTATTAATCTTGTTATATCCTCTAATGAAATATCAATTTCTTCATTTACAAATAAATCAAATGCTTTCTCAGCTAGCGTAAATTCTTGCTTATTTACATTGTTTTCTTTACTCATACAATGCCGACCCTTCAAAGTGATTTTTTTCAATCTTATCAGTTAAACACCGAGATTAGAAGGTTTCTCAATTAAAGGTACGTTGTTTTGCAAATTCCAATTAGAAATACTTCATGTCCCTTTCATCTTTTTTTAATAACCATGTATCCTTTTTAAAAATACTCTCTATATGAAGTATGAGGAGTACTAAATGAATACTCCTACATCACTATACTCGAGGGGGACCACCAGATGAAATTATTAATTAACGAAGATCCGATTCCACTATTACCTTCATTGGCAATGAAAGTAGGACTGAACGCTGCGCTATTCTTGCAACAACTTCACTACCGTTTGAACATTTCAAAAAACGTTCGTGACGGTCATAAATGGGTGTTCAATACATACGACGACTGGATGGAAGAATTTCCGTTTTGGTCGCTAAACACGATTAAACGAATCACGTACGACTTGGAACAAAAAGAGTATCTGATCTCCACTTCCAAGCACAATAAGATGAAAATCGACAACACCAAATGGTATCGAATCGATTATGAAAAGCTGCCATTTTCGTATACGCCAAATGAGATACCGGTCAACCCAAAAGTGGACACTCTACCAGCTCAACATGAAACGTCAATCAACTCACAATTGGACGCGGTGCAAACCCACACTGGGACGACGGCGTATCCCACTATGGGACGGCCTATAACCAAAGAACTTAAGAAGTACAATAATAAAACCATTGTCGAGAAGAATCTCGACGTCGCACATTCTGTGATACAGTACTTGAATGACAAAACCGGTAAACATTTTAAAGCGGAGTCCGCTGCTACCCGTAAATTCATCAACGGCCGAATCAAGGAAGGCTACACACAGGAAGACTTTATTCGTGTCATCGACTTAAAGACGAAGCAGTGGTTGAACCTTCCTAAATTCCATGCGTTCCTAAGACCATCTACTTTGTTTAACGCAACAAACTTCGAAAACTATGTCAATGAGCTAGTTGATACTAAGAAACCAGAAAAAGAACCATACATTCCACCTGTTCTCGATTTTAGTAGTGGTGAGGAGTTAATGTACGGTAATTAATTATTGAATTAGTATGTTTTGGCACGATGATGATAGAAAATTGCATAGTGCGTGATAGTGGAATACAAGATTTTGTGTTATGCCTAATACATTATTTACATTCTTTTGAAACTTTTTTTACTATTCTCCGTCTGTACGCTGATTGATGGATCACATCATAGAAATGGAGAGGAGTTTAAAAATGAAAAACAAATTTAAAGTATGCCTAGGAGCACTATTGCTCGCTGCCAGTTTGCCGATCACTAGCGCAGCTGCAGAAAAGCAGCCATTTCCTGACGTTCCACCGAGTAAGCATTTTGCGGTAGCGGTCAATGACCTAGCTGCTCGTCATATTATCGGAGGATATCCGGACGGTACGTTCAAACCGGGCAACTCGATTACACGAGGACAGGCTGCAGCCATTATTGCTAAAATGACTGGAGTCGATACAAACCAGGTTAAAAATCCACGTTTCAAGGATGTTTCTACCTCACACGGTTTCTACAAAGCAATTTCTGCATTGGCAGAAAAAGGAGTAATTGGGGGGTATCAAGATGGCACTTTCAAGCCGAATGATCCAATTAATCGTAAGAATATGGCTGCGATTTTAGTAAAAGCTTTTGATTTGCCACGTGACACAGCTGTTTCCAACCCGTTCAAAGATCCAAGCGGTATTACAGACGATGTACTCATCATCTACAAACTCGGTATCACGACCGGAACAAGCCCTACTACGTTCAGCCCGAACGCGTTTATTACACGCGGACAGGCGGCTAAAATGCTGAAATCGACAGAAGATCTGAAACCTCAGAACATACTTACTATGCAACCGGATGATTTTGGTTTAACTGCCATCGATAGAATCCGTACGAATTCATTACACCAAGATGTCGTGAAAAGCATTCTAGTTAAAGGTAAGGAAGGCTATTCTAAAGACAAAATTCAATTTGTTCCTGTGAAAGAAGGTAGAGACGGTATTATTGTTTCGGGTCAGAATTCCGATAATTCCGTTCAGATGAAATATTATGTTGATGTCATAAAAGTAAATGGTGAATTAAAAGTATCGTTGACGGAAACGGATGATATTTTTAGCGCAAAGGTCAAATTATATAATAAGAATGAAATAAAGAAGGTTGCACTTTCCACTATGGAAGGTGAATTACTATCTGACAATACATCGTTTGTCATTGAGAAAGAAAATGTCGAATTTCAAATCAACAAAGCCGGTGAGTATATCGCAACCGTTACCTATAAAGACGGGACAAATCAACGGTACGGAATACGGGTACAACCGACCAAGGACAACTTTGAATACAAAATAGAGACTCTTGCAGAAAAACGCATGGCAGAAATTGAAATAGGCAAGGACTTTAACATAGGTACACATACAATAGTCGGTGAGAATTATGAAGAAATTGCAACCGTGACGCATGAGTCTAAAACTAATACTTTTCGTGCTACCGGAAAGAAACATGGCAACGTTGCAGTATCTTTCGAGAATATAATATATCGAATAGGTGAATGTGAAGGATTGGGTTATGGAGAATGCTACCCTTATTACGTTGAAGGCATTCTTATAGAAGTAAGACAATTAGGTTCAATCGTTCATGTTTATATAAGTGTGATAGGTCAGAGTGATCACGCGTAGTATGTAAGGTGCCAGGTACCCACATAACTTCAAATCAATTCAGAACTGTTTCTAAGCAATAAAAGGTACCTGTGTTTGATACTTTCTTGAAAGTTTAAACATTCACGTTTGCTTCTCACACAGGCACCTCACTAACAATTCCTTACCAGTTAATTAATACTCAATCTCTGAATATCCTCATAGTTTTTCACAATTGCACCGAGCACTAGCAACCCGAACACCGCGATGGCGATCAGCCATCCGGCTACGCTAATCCAGTTGAAGAACCCGAATACAGCCCCTGCTACTAACAGAACAACCGTGACCCCGAACCATGGGATCTTCCAGCCATATAACCGTGTGAGCAATGACATATTCTTCGGCGGATCGCACAGTTCTTCATAGAACTTCACATGATGCAGCCGCTCTTCCGAATAAAATAAGTACCGACCGTCCTTCGCCTGCAGCAGGAATGTATGCTTATTCACTTTCTTCACAATCTCTAGCGGCTCTTCATCCACTATATGAAATGACGACTTCACACTAACCATGGAAAAGAATCCGTAGACGATGAACAGCAGTAGAAACACAAAGATCCCCGCAAGAGCGTACGACTGCCCGGCCAGCAGCTCCCAGGACAATCCTAAAAGCGGATCGTCCCCTTCTTCATTCATCCCACTCACACCCCCAAACACCAGCATAAACAGGGCCGTACCAGTCAAAGCGGACAGAATCACCCATTGTGCGAAATACACGGTGAACCGCTCACTCACCGTTAAACGTAATTTTTCAATAGGCCTCATATTATACGAATTGAGCGCAATACGAAAAAAAGGGACCAAAGTGATAATAAGCAGTGCCACTGCCCTCCACGGCCCCTGAATATATTCGATTATCTGCACATTCATCCACTCCTTATTACCGCGTATAGGTTTATACTACCATGAATGCGATATAAGTAGATATTGATTAAAGGTACATGTGCCTGAAGCTTTCACGAATGCTTAAACATTCAAGATAGTTTCTCACACAAGTACCTTGTTTTTAGTTCAAGCACAGCAATCTATCACATATCCGTCGTATAGCCGTCTCTGTGTATTTCAATATTCATGATGGAACCTAGTTTACGAATACTAATGTAAATACCCGTTTCCTGATAGAGTTCTGAACGTTCTCCCCGTTCAAATTCAATACGGATGAATCCCTCTTTATCACCCGTAAGTCGGGCAGTGAAAAAGTTCGTTCCTGGATCTCTAGTAATCGTTACCAGCTGTTCATAGTTTTCCGCCCGAATTGTATGCTTTCCTATATCAAAATTTCCGCGGTCATACGTTGACACATACTGCTCTTTTAACGTCTCCACTTTATAATAAAATGTACCCGTAGGTTTCACTTCAATCCCATGACGTTCCTCGTCTCCATTTTTCAAATGGACAGTCGCAATGTATTGACCTGGCCCGTCCATCTGGATGCATGTTCCGTAGCCATTCTCGCATGACGTAAACTTCACATCATCAGATAACTTCTTCCCGTCCATTGTCGTGAAGGAAATATGTTGAATGTCATTCGCATCGAAAGACAGTTCTGCTTCTGCTGGAAAATAATCCGTCGTTTCTTCCAAAGTCAACTTCAATTCCCCATCGACTTCTTTGATATGCACATAATACTTTTTATACCTTTCCGTCCCCTCACGAGAGTTGCTTCTAAAACTAATCGCTCCCTTGCCTTCCTTCATCGGAATCAATTGAACACGATCACCGGTATAGCCGTTCGGTGTATCCTTGCCTCGTAGATGTATAGCTTGGAAAACACCAGAGTTCATCTCACTCGAGCCGACCCAGGCAATACGCTCCCACCCAAAATCTTCTGCTTTGACCGTAACCATCGGGACGTTCACTTCTTCAGTAGCTTTCATCATTTTAGCTGCCTGCCCTCTAGTGATCGGATTTTTCGGGCTGTATGTGTTCGGTGTAGTACCTGTCGTGATGCCGAGCTTGTAAAGGATCAAAATATTTTTCTCATGAGACGGATTTTTTGAATCAATGAATGGATTATCCATCTGTTGATAATCATAACGCGGTAAGTCAAATGCTTTTACTAAAATCGAGGCCATCTGTTCACGGGTAATCGGATCATTGGGACCATAACTACCGTCTGGATAGCCGCCAATTATATTCGCTTGCGCTAATGCCGCAATAGCCTTGTAGTAGCCATTGGCCATCCTGACGTCCTTAAAACCGGGGTTTTTGACATTCGTCGTATCTAGTTTCAACAGCTTCGCAATAATTGCAGCCGCCTGTCCCCGCGTGATCGAGTTACTCGGCTTGAATGTACCGTCGGGGTAGCCTCCGATAATAGCACGCGCTGCAAAATCATTCACGGCCTCCGCAAAGTGTTTCGTATCCGGTACATCCGAAAACCGCTGCTCGCTTGCCGTCGTTCCAGATAATGGTAGGCTGCACGCAAGTAAGAGTGTACCAAATAGGATAGATAATTTCTTTTTCATTTGTTCTCTCCCTTTCCGTTGTCTATTGAGTTCTTCTTCATTTTCATCGAAGCACCTTACAGACGCGGGAATCTTGGAATAGTTTCAAAGTTTCTTTAAAGAAAACTGCCAACACAAAAACTCCGGTAGTTTATATAAACCAACGGAGTTTTTGTAGAGGTATTAGCATTCAAGTATTTAAAGAATACGGTTCGCAATCTGTCTTAATTCTAAAAATGCATCTACCAAATGATTTGTTAACTTCTGCGCATGATCTGCTTCATCAGCATGGGAGGAGATATTAATAGAAATCGTTTGATCTAATAAAATATAAGCGAGCCCAAAACCGCCTTCAACGACTGGGCCGAATATCCGATACTTTACATTGTCATAAGCCATACCACTTGTCGAAATAAAATCATGACGCATTGTCAAATAGCCAGTGTCGCTAAAGAGTGCAGGCATATCCGTCATACCGATGTCTCCCCCGTGCAACTTATACATTTGCTCCAGGCCGTACATATGCCTTTCAACACCGAATCCTTTACGGCACCTTATGATTCGATCTGTATGAGCCGCGCTCGCCTTTTGCATTAAGGCATATAACACTTCATGACTCTCTTCCCCGTTTTCTAGCGCTTTCACCAAATTTAACTTCTCCATACTGGTCGCTCTCGCACATTCTGTTCTTCCCTCATAAAATGCACGGACTGAAACGGGTTCATAAACGCTACTACATACGCCAAACGTTCTGTACTGTGCAATCTGTAAGGCCATATGAAAAAAAGCGTCCGGACTAATATCCATTTTTTTGATTTCATCTGAACCAAAGCTATTGAAGGTTGTCGTTTTAATAGAAAACTCTTTTTTGACTCTCGCATGATCTTTTTCGCATCTCATTAATGACTTCACCATCTCCGCGGATAATTCCCATTGTTGTTTTTCCATTAGAGTGGGTTCAGCCGTATATATGGTTTCAGGCTCTTCACTTTCCAGGCCTTCATTTACATAGCTAATGACAGCAAATATCGTTGTACCATCAACCGAAGAATGCTCGATGCTATAACCCAATTCACCTTTATTAGTGAGGATTACTTGGATGGTTTTATCAAAGTATTTGTTCGTTCCATTTAACATTAAGTTCTCAATCGCTTCTTCGGAATTACTACTTTCTTCATCCATAGAGAGGACAATTAGCGAATCCGCTATCGCTTGTAGATGATCCGCATTCACTTTAGATACGGTGAGTTGATCATATATCTTCGCAGCTTCGTCTCTTTTCGCAGTTGTAAAAATCCCTACGTTGGCTCCTTCACTTTGCTCTTCTTGAAAGGTTCTTTCAATTGCGGTTGCGATTTCACGACTCTGATAAATTTCACCTTCACTATTTGTTACGTTCACTTTATACATATTTCTTTTATATAAAATAATGATATGGTTATTTCTTTTCTCGAATGCCGCTAGTCTAAATTCATCCCTTTCTACTTTTGGAATGCGAATGGACTTAAAAAACTTCTTATATTGACTCATATCTTGGGGCACACCATTTTTTACGACGGGCGCTACTTCGCCATCAATTATTAAATGATAGAATTCCGTGACTAAACGGCTTACCTTTCCCGCAAGTTCCGCACGCGTATATCGATTTTCATGCTTTTTATTATCCAATAAAATATTGAAATGCATGCCCGTTGGCAAAGGTTCGCGGAATTTCAAATACATATCATCCCATAAAGGCTTTAACCAACTACCTTCCATGTTGATATCCAATTCGTACAATTTTTTTTGAAGTCTTTCTGCGTCTCCATCCACTTTGAAGAAATGATTAACAGCCTTCGTAGTTTCTTCAAGTTGTTGATCGTTTACAAGAGGTTCAACCCATTCAAGAAGTTTCTCTTTTGTATTCGTTAATGGCGGTATAGGTAATGATGGTAATTCATTTGTGTATGCAAATGTCTTTTTTATAATAATTCGTCCCTTCATCATTCATTTCTAAGCGATTATCATTTTTCATGCTAAAAAGAAGATCGGATTTCCAATCTTCTTTTCGAGCAATGTATTTGTTTTTGCATTCAATAAAATCATTAAACCGAAATCAACTTTCAATCGTGATATGCATCGTTTGTTTCTCACACAGCTATCCTAATTAAACCATTCCCGGCCCCACTCTTCAACCTTCTCCCAAAACTCTTTTTTCTTCTCATCCTTCTCTTTTTTCTTCTCCTTCTTTTCTCTTTCTTCCTTGGTCTTTTTCTTCTGCTTCTTCAGCTCTTTTATTTCTTCATCAATTAACGATAAATCAAATTCCTTTGCAGTCAATTCGCTAGCTGATTTTGAAACAACCTGCGCGAAAATGGGCGGTGCGGTAAAGCTACTGGTGGAGGTTAAATAATGGTCGGCGTCTGTTTGATCATATCCGAGCCAGACCGCACCGGCAATATCGGGTGTATAGCCAACGAACCAATGATCTTTTGAACCGTCCACTCCTTCAAACGGAAGCTGTGTGGTGCCCGTCTTCCCCGCCACGTCCACACCGGAAATTTGTGCTTTTTTGGCAGTGCCTTCCTTTACAGCTCCTTGCAACATATAGGTCATTTGCTGGGCAACTTCCGCATCTGTCACCTGTACAGACTCTCCTTGCCACTTTCCAAGCACTTTTCCTTCCGAATCTTTAATTTCTCTAATCGCATGCGCTTCCTTCATTACTCCATCATTCGCAAACGCGGAAAACGCTTGGGCCATCCGCAAAGGAGAAGTGCCTTTGACCAATCCTCCCAAGGCCAATCCAAGTGCACGGTCATTTTTCTCCAATGAAATCCCAAACCGTTTCGTTGCACTCACGCCCTCTTGGATGCCAATCTGATCCAATAGCCAGACGGGAGGGATATTATACGATTGGGCGAGCGCCTCGTACATGCTAACTTCCCCTCTATACTGCTGATCAAAGTTTTTCGGAGAGTATCCATCCATATCGATCGGTTCATCCACAAGCAAATCCGACATATGGTATCCTTTCTCAAGTGCAGGAGTATAAACGGCAAGCGGTTTTAACGTAGATCCGGGCTGCCGGATGAGGTCAGTCGCATTATTGAAGCGTTTCTGCGTATATTCTCCTCTCCCACCGACTAATGCCAAGATTCCGCCTGTTTTAGGATTCACGAAAACAGAGGCGCTCTGCAAGAGTTGATCTGGAGTGCTCTTCGGAAAATAGCTATCATCCGCATACACTTCTTCCAGCGCATCCTGGACGACCGGATTGATTTCTGTCGTAATATGCAACCCGCCCGACAGCACTTCATCTCTCGTCAAACCGTACATATTCACCGCTTCATCCACTACACGGTCGATATAATACGGATATTTCTCTTCATAATCCGGCACTGTCGATTCGCCCAGTACCACCTTCTGTCCAATCGCATCATCGTATTCTTGCTGGCTTATATACTGTTCACGCAGCATTAGCGACAACACCAAATTACGTCGGTTCACCGACTTTTCCATATTTTCAGTAGGCGCTAAATGCGACGGTGCTTTAATGAGACCTGCGATGGTCGCAGATTCGCTCAACGTCAAATCACTGACATCCTTACCGAAATAGGTTTGCGCCGCACGTTGAACACCCCACGCCCCGTCACCGAAATAGATTTGGTTAAGATAACGTTCCATAATCTCCTCTTTCGAATACACTCGTTCAATCTTCTTTGCGAGAATCAGTTCTTTGAATTTACGCGAGTACGTACGCTCCTGCGTCAAAAAGACATTTTTCGCAAGCTGCTGCGTAATCGTACTACCCCCTGCCACGATTTTGCCTTTGAACGCATTTTCGAGCAAAGCGCGCCCCATCCTAAAATAATTAATACCATGATGTTTGTAGAACCGTTGATCTTCCACGGACACGACGGCTTCGACCAGCGTATTCGGAATCTGATCAATTAGCACACCTTCAATAGTCGAATTCGAAACCTTACGGATGACTTCTCCGTCCGGATCGTAAATAACCGTCGATCGTGGTGCGGGTTCTTCGAGTTTACTTACATCGCTGAATGTGATGAAGACATTCAGCACGAGTAGCACGCAAAGGACGGCAAGCAGTACACCGATGAATGCGAAACGGATGATCTTTTTCTTCAGACTAATTTTCTTTATTGGCGTTTTTTTACGCTGTAGTTCTTTATATTCGGATCTTTTCATATAGGATTCACCTTCTTTATTGCTGCGGAGTTTTATTTGTTGAATATAGCATAGTATTGACGATGGGGGTGTTTGAAAGTTGCGGATTTTGTCTTTTGGGGGATTTTGGTACGAATGTATGTAAAAAAGATATTACTCAGAAGTTGGGCTTCTGGGTAATATCTTAATAAAAATACCTGTGCATGAAACTTTCATGATCGTTTACACATTCACGTTTGTTTCGCGCACAGGTACCTTATTTAATAATTAAGTTCATAAATTTGTGAAGCGGAAATATGAATCAAACCATTCAGATCACGGACCTTTATTTCCATGCCAGTAATCATACCTGACACCCCGTCGCCCACTTCACCCCTAAAATAAAAGGGATTTTCAAACTTCACTTCAACTGTACCGACTTTCTTAGCTGTCACATGAAATACATTCGTGTGGGGATCTCTTTTAATTGTTGCAATGTTTTCTGCATTTTTCGTAACGATAGTGTGCTTCCCGATATTCCGTGCTGCTTTCTTATCATAATACCCATTCTTTTCAAACAGCTCTTCCACGTTGAATGTATAAGACGGACGCTCTCTCAACACATCCATGTCGTAATGAAAATAGGCATGCTCCGGCTCTTTCATCTGAATCGCATAGCGGATTTCTTCACCGTTCGCCAATTGAGCAACGGCATAATATTTGCCCGGCTGGCGAATCGTTATACAAGTCTTTTGATCCTCTTTGCATATATGGAAAGATGCGTCACCATCTAGCAAATCACCGGTTGCTGAATAAAGACTGATCTTCTTGATTTTCTCAGTTTTAGACAATTCCAGCGGTGCCTCTGTCGGCAAGTAATCATCTGTTTGCTCAATCGATAGTTTCAGTCCGTCATCTGTTTTTTTAACATGTACATAATATTTCCGGTAGATCTCCTCCTCCTCATTCATCGGCGAGTCTCCGTTATATCCGCTGACATTCAGTGTCGCAGTTCCTTCTTTCAATGCAATAAGTTGCAGTCTGCCCGGCCCATACGCTGTGTCGCGAGTGACAATCGACTCGTACACGTCCTGATTCTCTTTCCAAATCACTGAATACATGCCATCCATCCCAAGCTCTTCCGCTGTAAATGAAATCATCGCAGGTTTTCCATCTTCTGCTGCTTTCATCATCTTAGCTGCTTGTCCCCTCGTCACGGGCTGATTCAAACCAAAACGGTCCGGCGCAATGCCACCCGTAATTCCAAGCCGATGAAGTATCAAAATGTTGGCACTGTGAGACTGGTTGCCCGCGATGTCTTTAAAAGGATTTTTCATTCCGTAGAAATCATAACGCGGCAAATCAAATGCTTTGACAAGAATGGACGCAAACTGGCCTCGTTTAACGGGGTCATTGGGGCCGTAGCGACCATCTTCGTATCCGCCGATAATCCCAGCTTCCGCAAGTGCGGCAATGGCGTTGTAGTAGCCATTTGCCTTCGATACATCTTTGAAGCCTGGATTTTTCACATGGTTCATATCCAGTTTAATCATCTTCACAATAATCGCGGCAGCCTGTCCTCTCGTAATATTATTCCCTGGCTTGAATGTACCGTCGGGATAACCTCCTATAATATTACGCGTTGCCAACTCATTGACCGCTTCCGCAAAGTGTTTCGTTGATGGCACGTCTGGAAACGGTTGTTTGCTCGCGGCTGTACCCGATAAAGACAAGCTGCAAGCAAGTAACAATGCGCCAACTATTGTCAGTAATTTTCTTATCATTTATTCTCGTCCTCTCTAAATTTCAGCATCTAATGTGGTAATCAGCGTATAGACGCGAGAATGGAGAATTAGTTTCAAAAAATACCCAGATGAAAGCTACTCAGATGAAAGCTACCTGTGCTTGAAACTTTCATGATTGTTTAAACATTCACGTTTGTTTCTCACACAGGTATCCTAATTCTTAAAAGAACGCCTATTTATATTTTTGAATAGACGTCCTTCATTTTATTTTCGAATTCCATATACTTCGTTTCATACCCTTCAAGATGTTCGCCGCTTGTCCCAAACTTCTCAATTAGTTCTGCTGCGGCCGTCTTTAGTTCTTCGAAGTCTTCAGTCATGCCAAGTTCTTCAATTTCTTCGTGGAAATATCCGATATACGTAATTGTCGATTCAGCAAGAAATTGTTCAGCATGCGCAAATCTCTCTCGATAGTCAGATCCCTCTTTCATGTCATTTACGGAGCTTTCAACGAAACTTTTTATGCTTGAATATTCCGAGAAGAAAGCTCCTTCCAGGTCGTCGGTTTCTTCATTGAATTCGTTGACCATTGGTGGACGTTCCATCACTTCGCCTTTTGACTCATTGTCTTGTGCGGGCTCGACTTGTTGTACTGGTGCATCGACTTGCTTCGTTTCTTCGTCATCCGTTCCGCAACTCGCTAACAATAGCCCAAGGATAACAAACGCTCCCAATGCACTATTCATCTTTTTCAATTCAAACTCCCCTTCCCTTTTTACTTTATCCTAACATATTCCATGAAATTAAAAATACCTGCGCGCGAAACTTTCATGAATGGTTAAACATTCATGAAAGTTTCTTACACAGGCATCTTATTCCAACAGAATCTGGTGTTCCGAATTTATTGAAGGAACGGTGCCATTAATACTTTTCCTGTTCCGCGGTAGACATTTACCAATCCTTCGCCTGAAGCCGCCGAACCCATAAGTGTTTTTCCAGAACGTTCGACAGTAAATTCCAAACCGCCTGACCAAGCAATCGCCATATTCCCATCGATTTTCAACTCATCATTTTCTAACTCGATTTCTATAAGTTCCTCTCTCGCTACGGAAGATTCCAGTGCAATCGTTCCTTGCCCAGAAATCCCCAGATTAAAAAGACCTTCCCCGCCCATTGCTGCAGAAGAAAGATTCGAACGCATCACGGCCTTGTGTTTTAATCCTGAATCACAAGCTAAAAAGAGTCCGTCTTCCATGACGAGTGACTGATCCCACTCGTCAACATCCAGTAGCAAAATATGCTTATACGTTGGTTCCAAAACAAGTGTACCGGTGCCCGTGTACTCCGGTTTGATGCTCGATTCTTTAGTCATTTTACCCCGAATCGTTTTTCCAATAAAATCTCCTACGCCCTTAAGGCCAGTCGTCGCTTTTACTTCTCCGGCCATCCATTGCATGGCCCCTGCCTGAATCGTAATGTTGGACTGACTGACATCGCAAACTAGCTGTCTTCTTCTTACATTCATTTCAGATGCATAATATGCCGATTGGGCCGTAGCATGATCGATACTTAACTCTCTTTGAAACTCTACTACTTTAAAAGGGCCTAGCTCCTCCCTGACTTTTACATTCTCATTATCTACAAAATTTTTAATCGTAAACAGAATAATCGCCCGCTTTCTGATTTTTTAATTTGTTTGCAAGGTTATGGTAATTATAACATGAGATTTTACTTTACTAATTTTTATAAAGAAAAAACCTGTACAGCAAAATTAAATGTACCTGTGCATGAAACTTTGATGATTGTTTAAACATTCACGTTTGTTTCACACACAGGTACCTTAGTTTTTCTTTGGTTGGTGGAATTTCAAGCGAGAAGAAATTCACTCACGTATTACTGTTCATTGGTGGACACTTCCGTCACTTAGTTGGAAGTATTACGTAGGATCTGCACTCAATGTTGTGAGTTGCAAACAGCTATATTTTTCTATTCTATTTCATCTTTTCGGCTACCCGAATTGTGTTGGAGTTGTGTTGGGACGTGGTACCTTATTCAAATACAGGTAATTATGATACGATGAGGGCAGATAATAAAGGTGCCTGTGCATGAAACTTTTATGAATGTTCAAACATTCACGATTGTTTTTCACATAGGTACCTTGTTTTATAGATTTAAAATGGTAAATCGGTTTTTAATCCACCGTTTTCATCGTACTCAAATTCTTCACTGAAAATTAAATGGTCTAATGCATTTTGATAAAAATATACATAACTCGGAAAACTTTCAGAAAAATGATTAATTACCTCAGTAGGTTTCATCCCAGGATTCTCATATACAAAAATCCTTAAATCTTGCATAGTTTTTTTAAACTCCACTGAATTTTTAATCCTGTTATAGTTATCAATATTATTCCCAAACAATTTTTTGGCTTTTTCATAAAATTCTTCTGGTTCATCATCTAATTTACTTTCTTCAACTAACTTATATAAGGATGATAACAAATTAGTATTCTCTTGATATCTATTCTCTATTTTCGTTAATCCCCTATCTAGCTCTTTAGAAAAACTTGATGATTTATTAACAATCTCACTTAATCTTTCAATTTCTTTCTTCATATCGAAAACATTTTGTTTTTGACCAGACACATCAATCAAAGTTATTATTATAGCAATAACAGCTAATAGAACAGAGCTTAATGTGGCAGCAAAAGCTAACATAGAACCCGCATATTCCGAGGATTTAAAAATAAATGATGTAAGTAGTATAATGATAATAACCGCTATGCCGAGTAAATAGTATAAGTGATATGTTTTGATATATCCTTTTTTAATATAGTCTTTTTCTCTATTATGATTAATATTTTCATTTACAGTTTTTTCAATCATAACCATCCCCCTTAATCTTAATCTATTCATCCTTAATTTTTACTAGTGGAATTATAATTGTTAATTGTTATATTCAGCCCTTTGAAGTATATATAACCTTTACATTCCAGCTAGAACGGGAGAGTTAAATCTTTAGACTTTGTATTTTCAATAACTATAGTTTCTTGTTTAGGCTCGATGCCAAAAAGATCCTTTTCCGAAGAAAAGTTTGTATTTGTAAAAATAGCATTCATACGGATATCCTCATTACGCTTTACATTGAATAAACACAAATTGAGTGCACTTGAATTTTTAACGCTTGCATAAATTATACCATCATAACCGTGATACGATAGACATTGCGCTAAAAAATTAGGGAATATATATTCGTATGAATTAGAGAAGCCATTTGGTTCTTTCAACATTCCAGTAAAGATATCAATATCAGTTTTTGTGGAGTTAAACACTTTAAGGTCTCTGGTAACAATAAATTCGGCAACATCCACAATGTCTAATTTTGATGGCGAAATTTCCATTAATATAGTGTCTTTACATTCACCTAAATACAAATTAGTAACACCTGGTGGATTATACCGACCTTGTTGCGGGATACCAATAGGAGGATTCCATAATTCCTCTTCTATAAATGGCACAAGTCTTTGATACTTGTTTCTAGCTCTTGCCCGATAATACTTAGATCCTCCTTCGACTTTTTCTGTGCCCTGGAGTTCATGATTAACTTTATTAAATATTTTAACACCAACAGGATGAGCCAAGCCTAACATCGGATTTTCTTGAAGGTACTGTATAAAGTCATCAGTTTCATCTCCAGAAATATTAAAGGTTTCAACAATAAATTCAACTTCATTATTGAACCATTCATTCATTTCTTCCTTAGAAACATAGGGATCATCTTGCGTTACATGATTTCCACAATCGCAACGTAACAATTCATAAATTTTTAACTGTAAATCACTTGGGATAAAATATTCATCAACTAATTCGCTAATTATTTTCAATGTTAGTGGGTCTTCATACTGCTGCACATAAGGAATTATTGTCCAGTTACAGTACTGACATTCATATATTTCTTTACTAATTTCATTAGCCAAATACTTAAGCGACTCTTCTAAAAAAACATCTTTATCATCAATAATGTAATCATCATCATGTAGAATTTCATTACATACAAAACATTTACCATCAATTTCATCTATGTGTTCATTTACTCGTACAGCTCCAGGCACGTAATCTTCATATAATATATCGGAAAACACTTTAAATAAACCTGGATAATAACAATTCTGGCAACCTTCCATAACGACACCTCTTTTAATAATAGGTACCTGAGCGTGAAATTTTTATGATTGTTTAAACATTCACGTTTGTTTCTCACACAGCTACCTTGTTTTGATTTTAAGCTTATATATTGTCAATCAGGGGTGTAGCAATCATTTGTGTAATATATCTCCTTATATCACGTACATTATTAATAGCTGACAAGTGCTGGCTTAATAGATTTGGAATATTAAATTGTGAAATAATTTGAATATCCTCTTCTGGATACTTAGAGATTTCTTCATTAAAAATATTATCTATCAATTGTTCTTTCACTTCATTTGAAAACGCTTGGAATTTTATAAAAGCATCAAATCGTGAAAAAATTGCGTCCCCTAGATTTTTTCTTATGTCTGATTCTGATAAATAGTTTGAAGTACACAGAATAACCGCATTTTGTAAGTTTACTTGATAGTATTTATCCTCATAGATTCCTTCATCAAATAATTGATAAAAAGCACTATAGAAGATATTATTACACTTATCAAATTCATCAAGTAAAATAACATTGGATTCTCGATCTATTAAATCTTTTGCAAATGAATTGGTTCTATCTCCAAATATATAGCTGTAGAAACTGTCGTTATGATACATGGAAAATTGCTTTCTTAGAAGTCTATTATCTTGATTAATCGCTTGATTGATGAAGTGAGCAGTTTCGGTTTTTCCCACACCTGGCGGACCATATAGCATTATAATTTTAGGTTTGGAGTCATAATTGTTTGACAAATCATAAAGTGCTGTAAGAATCTCGATTTTCGCTTGATCTTGACCTAATATTTTTTTATTAAAGTTGTCTTTGATTTCTTTAAGGGCTTTCTTAGTAGTTCTCGGATATGAGGTACATTGTATTAAAAGTTCAAAGTGGTTTTTGTAAATTTGGATTTGATCATAAACACGTGTAGGTGGATTATGAAGAAAAATTTCTGTGTAGCCTAAACGATTTTGGTAAATCAAGATGCTTATGATAAATCTTTCAATAAATGCATCTGTCACTCCACCATATTCCTCAGTAGAAATTGTTAGGTAATTATAAGTACCAATTAATTCGTCTTCAATGGGATTAGAGCGGCGAGCATCACTCCATCTAACCATTTCTGAAAGGCTTATAGTATCTTCAGTTGGGATCTTTGAATTAAACTCCTTCATCGGACCATAAAAAATATTAATCTTCATTTTGGATTTCACCTATCCCAGCTAAAATCACATCATACAGTTTTAGCTTTGTAATTGTTCCATTCTGTGGGACCTGATTATTCCCCATAATAGCCGATACTTTTAATGAGTCAACAGAAGGGGAATCACCTGATAATTCATTCTGCATAATAAGATCTTCTTTATTACAATCTCCAACTTCTATTGCAACAAAGGTTAGATTCATTTTGGGTAAGTCTGTTAGCATATACGCATTTTTAAATGCATTAATATTAAAACGAAGAACTACTTCTTTTTGGTTTTTGAAAGCAACCATTTCGTAGTATCCCTTAGCTGCTGTAAGAATTTCATCAACGTTTTGTAAATCAAGATCTTTAAGTTCTTCTATTGCTTCTGAACCTTCTCTAAATATTTTCATATAAGGTGCATACATTTTCATAAATGCAAAAGAATCTTTTAGGGCTGTGACTTTATATCCTTCAAGTATTTCAATTGTTTTCTTTTCGACTAATTTTTCTTTTAGGTTCACAAAATCAGTTAGAATTGTATTTGTGACTGTTTTAGTAGCCAGTGTATCTCTACTATGAGAAACATTTGCACTTACTTTTGCATTAAAAGCCGCTTTAACAATAGTTAAGAATCCAGTACTTGCCCCAGCTGAAACTTCTCCAACAGCTTCTCCTTTTAAACTAACTGTCCCTTTCTTCTCATCAATTGAGGAAATTTGTCCTCCATGTTCCATTAGTAGAATATCTGTTGCTGAACCTTCATCAAAGTATATAATTTTACGCATATATTAAAACCCTCTCTTTTCAATTTTAAATATTTTTGTAGGACTAGCCATAAAATAAATGTTAATAAACACTATGCTTCGTTGTTTAACTTGTGTATTGTCAACACTAAATCGGACAGATTTTATAAGGTCTTTAATCGATACTCAATCGGTGTTTGATAATCCAGCGTTCCGTGAATTCGAACTCGATTGAACCAATTCACATAGTCCTGTAGCTCACACTCTAGCTGATTAATAGAAGTAAAGGTCGTTTGCTTAATAAACTCTGTTTTGACTACATTGAACATCGCTTCTGCGACGGTATTATCGTACGGACACCCTTTCATGCTAAGTGATCGTCTAATGCCAAAGGTTTTCAATGCTTCATCAAGAAGTTGATTTTTAAATTCACTACCACGATCTGTATGGAAAAGTTGAAAGCGATCCAAGCTGCGTTCAATGCTGGATAAGGCTTGGTAGACAAGCTTAGCGGTCTTTTTTGGACCCCGCTGTAGCTAATGATTTCCCTGTTAAAGAGATCAACAAATAAGCAGACATAATTCCATCTTCCGGTGACTCTAACGTATGTTAAATCACTTACCACCACAGCGAGTCTTCCTGGCCGTTAAAATTTCTCGCTAGAACATTCTTTACAGGCTCCTCAT
>NZ_PDYL01000016.1:0-92260 GCF_002743035.1 Sporosarcina sp. P12(2017) | reverse complement strand
ACATTAGTAGTACAAACCATGGCCTTGGTTTGTACTACTAATGTTAGTATGTTTTACTTCGTCAGTTCGTCTATCACTTGACGTTTCTCTTGCAACCGCAAGCTATCCAAGGGCTCAAGTACTGAATGAGTGAAATGGTTCCACGCATAATTGGTCATCAGCAAAACGAGTTTTTTCGTTTTTTCATCTTCCAAATTACGTGCAATATACAGAAGAGCATCTAACAAAGCATTGAGAATACTTGTATCTTCTTTACCGTAATAACTAATTTGGCTGAACGCTGCATAGAAATAGTCTTCCGAACTTGGATACACTGCCACAACACACGGCTTGTTCTCCTCTGTGTATGTCACCGCGGTACCTCCTGGTAAGAGAGTAGCTCGTTGCAACACTTCCCCTATCGAATGAATACAACGGATTGCGGTATTAGGGTCATTGATTCCTGGAGACAATGCACGTAACGCAATTTCCACAATTTTTTCAATACCATACTCTACATCTTGTAAAATTGAACGTTCTTCACCTAATACAAAATGCGATGAAAGGTCGTCAGTAGAAAGTTCTTTCTGAGAATATACAGTGGCAATACTCGTATGTGTTCCACAAAAAGCGCCAATTGGCTTTACTACATCCACCATTGCTTGGTGTTCAATCGCCCATTTCGTCAATTTCTTATACTCGATATATTGTATGTAACCAAAGTTTTCACTCTTCACTTCAGTAACAAAAGAAAAACTCTGTGCGAAAAAAGGTTTTTCATTGCTCCAGACTACGTGATTTTCTTTCATTCCATTTTTTTCACTGTTGAGCGCGATGAGTACATCATCGGTTAATTCACGAATAAGTCGACTTACTTGAACCGAAGTACCGACATTATGTATAAAAAACGCGAAGAATACTAGACAGATCACTGCAAGCGCGACTCCGACAGAAGCAGAAATCACTTCATGGTTGATGGATGCTTTGCGCATGAATAATAACGATAAAATGGTGTAGACAAAGCCTCCCATAAAGATTCCTAACACACGCTGAGTAGATGATTTATTCAAGAAATTCTGAAGTGCTCGAGGTGAAAATTGTGAAGAGTACATCGTCAGCACGACCATAATTGTCGAGAACGTGACGGTTGTCATGGTCAGCAATGCACCTGATAATGTACCCAAAATGGTTTGTGCTAAATCCACTGTTGTCCTGAAATAACTAGGTATGTATTCTTTCAGGGCGTTGTTATACTTTGTGTCGACTAATACCGTGGCAAGTGCAAAAATGGATGCAAGAACTGTATAAACGCTCGGAATAAGCCAAATACTTTCACGCATTCTCACTACTACCCGTTTAAGCATGGACATCTTCTCCCTTCCCCTAACAGCTACATGGTAACCATTTTTATTAGACTCTGTATTGCAGATTGAAAACCGTAACGATATTTTTTAATTACATAAACGACTTATGTTGCATTTGAGGTAAATATTGTATGTGTTGCTATCCTTTATTGCTATTGTTTCCATTACTGTCAGTGCTACACAGATAAAAAAGAGAGCCGACATGGTTATTCCTGACTTCCGGCGGTACGTTAGTACTATCCACCATATTTTCCATGTTGTTGCCCGGTTTAATGAAAACTGTTTATCCTGATCGTGAGCTAATATCGGCTTCGGATGAAGGCTAGAGATTCGTCATGCTTCAAGGCTATTATAAAACGTTTAACACGATGAATTTGTCATTGATCTTCGCATTAATGTTATTTCTCTACTCCGTAGGCAACGTTGATTCCCAGTTATTCTCTATTTCCATTGTAGGACTCATGCTAATTGTAATGAACGCACAGTATTTGCTAACCAGTAGAAATAAATGATAGCTAGTTCAATATATGGATAATCGCTATTCAAGTGCTTGTTGCTTTGAACAGCGATTTTTATATTCAATCATTATACTTGCTGATGATCCAAGATTTCTTTTAATACTACAGCTTGATTATTCTTTTCATCCTTTGCTCCAAACACTAGCGTTATGTCCTTCTTATGTTCCTTAGTATAGTCCTTCAACTTCTCCAACTCTTCCTGCTGTTCTTCATTGTTCTTCAATTCTTCTTTATACTTTTCTTTAAATTCATCAAATTTATCGGGATCATGATTAAACCATTGGCGAAGTTCTTCGCTCGGTCCTATTTCTTTCAACCATTCATCCACTTGCGCATCTTCCTTACTTACTCCACGTGGCCACATACGATCAACTAGAACTCGCATTCCATCTGCTTTTTTTGCATCTTCATAAACCCGTTTAATCTGAACTGGCATATAGATCTCCTCCTATTCGCCTCTCTTATTTCTTTTACCCTAAATTCTATAAATTAACATGTTATTCGTTTTGAAAAGTAGTACATAAAAATTGCAACGTCGAGATTCATCTCGACAATATCTTTATTCTTAAGTTATTTATAGTACATTGGTTATTGGCTTGCCCAGTTCGGATCATTCCATTTGACCATTTCGAGTATATCCGTCGTTTCCATTTGTACCGTCCTCGTTTCAATCTGAAATGTCCACCGTACCTTTTTGGATGTGGAAGATCGGCTTCGTATAATCAACGCGATACCATTTTGTTCTGTCAATTTTCATTTTATTATACGAAGAATTAGAGATCAGATAGCCTTGTGATTCTAAACTGTAAATAGTACGCCGGATTTTATTGAGTGACCAAAATGGAATCTCTTCCTTCCAGTCCTCATACGTTTTGTACACCCACTTATATCCATCCCGTTCATTTTTTGAGATGAGCGAACGATAATGTAGATGCTGCAGTAAAAAAGCCTCATTAAGCCCAATTTCCATAACTAAAGTCGTTTGCAATCTAAATGATGGTTCGTCGAGTAATAAATACATAGTATTTCCTCCTAATAGAATCGAATGTAGGAGATATATTTTTATCTCCTCACATGCTATATAGAGGCATATTGTAGAAAGGATACATCTACTAAAAATATTTCATTAAAAAAGAGTCGAAGCGTTTAAGCTCCAACTCTTTTTTAGTGAAAATACATTACTTATTCACGTCAATAATTCGACCTTCAATTTCAGGCTTGACTGTTCCAAGCTTGATCATGTGATCGCGTAGGTTAACCCAGTCATCCAAACCAAGATCAGTCACTCGACCATTTTCATATGCTTCTTCAAGTACTTTAAAACCATCTCCGCCTCTTGCTGTAAAGGCATTTGTCGTGATCACGTATTCTTTATCCATTTCCACATCAACGAACTCGCCATTCATTTTTACTTGCATAGTCTGAATGCGGTTGCCCACTTCTTTACTGCTATCGAATGTTATTTTCATTCCTGACATATGCAAGAAACCGCCCTCTTCATTAGGTGAGTTTCGCACACTATGCTCAAGCGTATTTTTAATTTCTTCACCCGTGAGCGTAACAAGAGATAATGTATTTCCAAATGGTAGTACTTCAATTACTGCTCCGACCGTGACTTGTCCTTTATCCAAATGGTTACGGATTCCCCCACCGTTTTGCAGAGCAATTACCGCTTTAGGATCGTATTCTTTTGCTTTTTCTAGCATTCCATCCGTTATTAAGTTACCTAGTGCTGTTTCATTCGCACGGACACTTTCCGTTGGATTCTCTTCTCCACGACTTCTTGGGTTCGGTAGATCCACTTCTAACGTTGCGCCAATTTCTTTACCAAACGTTTCATCAATTTTTCCAGAATATTTTAGAAGTGCTTCCGCTGCTTCTGCATCATTCACTTTGTCTTTTAAGCTGATTAATTCGCCAGCATGTCCTGTAATGACGCCTTGATCATCAAATTCTACGTCTAACGTTCCTAGATGAGTCAAGTATTGATCAGCTTGAACTATGACTGTAGGATCTTTGCTTTCTCCATTTGCATTTTTGTCGACAATGACCGGTTCTGACAGTTTCGTATGTGAATGCCCGCCGACGATAATATCGATGCCTTCAACTGCTTGAGCTAGAAGCAAATCATTTCCTACAGATGGATCACTATCGAATCCAAGATGATTTATCGAAATAACTTTATTGACTCCTTGGCTCTCAAAGTAGGCTACGGCTTTTTCAGCTGACTCTTTATAACCCAAAAACTCTACTGCTCCTGGACTAGCCACAAACGCTGTGCTTTCAGTCGTCAATCCGAAGATACCAACCTTTTCCCCATTCACTTCTTTGATTAAGCCTTTATGAATTTCTCCCAATGCCGGTGTGCTCGTAAATTCTGTTTCGCTTACTAGGTTTTTCAGAGCTGGATCTTTAGAGAAATCAATGTTGGTGCCGATTACAGGGAAATTAGCGCCTTTCACAAAATTCGCCAGTGATTGGTGTCCGTTTTTACTATCACCTAAATCAAATTCATGATTACCAAATACCATTGCATCCAGACCCATTAAGTTCATCAGTTCTAGATCAGCTTGTCCTTCAAACTCTGAGAAATACAATGTTCCCGAGAAAACATCTCCCCCATGAAGAAGCAAAGCATCCGGCTTTTCATTTCGTACTTCTTTAATAGCAGTAACAGCTTTCGGCATTTCCGCAACGCGCGCATGCGTGTCATTCATATGCATTAACGATAATGTGAAATCCCCTTGCTGTAGCTGATTGGCACGATGAATGAATGATGAGAAGGCACCTCGTGTAACGGGCTCATTCGGCCTAAAATTACTCAGTTGATCCGTCAAACCGAGATTCGCAAGGATTTGCACACCTCTTCTGTGTGACTCTCCTACATTCGATAAGTTAATTTCCACTTTCTTGCCTGTATCGTATTTCTCAAGATCTAATGCATTCACTAGTACGTTTGCCATTTGCTGACGTGTCAGGGCGGCTGTTGGTTTGAAATTCCCATTTGAGTCCCCTTTAAATACATTGGCATTCGCTAGAGTTGCCATTTCTTTCGCATAGAAACTGTCTGCTGAAATATCCTTAAACTTTTTTAATACATCCGCCACATTAGTTGGTTCTTCAAAGTCCCCTAACTTTGCCAAGATTAACGCTGCGTGACGACGCTCAATTGAATGCCCAGGTTTGAACTGATTTTCCGAGTAGCCACGAATGATTTGTTGTTCCGTCAACGCTTTAATGGCTACATAATGGGTGTTGTCCTTTGATACATCGGTATACCATTGCTCCGCCGCACTGACAGAGCCTCCCGCCAATACAATGGCACTAGCGACAGCAAATGTTGCACCAAACCTATGCACTTTTCTTTTATTCATCTTTTTACCCCCCACTGTAATAGTCTGATAGTTGTACATATTCATACTACCAGAATATACACCTATTTTAATAGAGTGTCAGTATTTTTTTGGAAGTTTTCAATGAATGTACTTGCCATTTTATTTTTATGCATACAAAAAAACGAGTCGAAGTGATTCGCTTCGACTCGTTTTCACTTTGCCAACTCTGCTAGTAAGCTATGTGCACGATGTTTATTATTCGTCTGGCCTGCTTCCTGCGCTCCAATACAAACGGGACAGCCGTATTCACAACGACATTCCGCTACATGATCGGCTGCAAGCATTAATAAATCTTTCCAGCGGCTGTAAATATTTTCACTCAAACCAATCCCACCTGGATAGCTATCGTAAATAAAGAATGTCGGCCGCTCCATATGAATGGCTTTCACTTGCGGTACGACATGGATATCACTTCGATCACATTTGATGAATAACGGTACCAGTGATTGAATTGCATACGCTGCAGCTGTCATCGCGTCGGTCAAATCGGATTTCTCCCAACCTTCAGGTACATCGAACGTTAACCACGTGCCTGACGTATGCATTTCTTCAGCAGGCAACGAGATCGGACCTGAACCAATATTGTCATGCGTATCAAATTTAATTTTCTTAAAGATTGTCGGAATGGCGAGCACCGCTAAGTCTCCATAAGCTAGCGTACGCTCCCCATCTTCCATTCGCTTGTCTTCACTGATGACTTTCAGTTCAACTGCGAGATTTGCATCGGTGAAATAATCGACATCGACGACGGTCACGTACGCTTTCTTTTCTTCCCAATCCAGTTCCTCTACTTGATACTGCGTTCCTTGATGCAAATAGATCGCTTCTTCATGCAACAACGTCATCGCACTGAAGCGGTCCATCTCGCCAATGACACGCGTTTCTTTCGGAAATGATTGGTCAATGATGATGACATTTTCTTGAGAAGCCGAACGTAAACTGATTTCTCCAGCAGGAAAACGATCCGTCATCCAATGCCATTTATCCGATGTTTGTAACAACACACCTTCACTTTGTAAAAACGCTAGTAATTCTTGTACTTCAAATTCACCATACGTCTCAGTAGAGCTAAATGGTAGTTCAAATGAAGCGCATTTCAGATGATCCATCAATATCAGCATATTGTCCGGATGAATATGAATTTCTTCCGGCTGCCGTCCGAGCAAGTATTGCGGGTGTTGAATAATATATTGATCAAGCGGCATCGATTGTGCTACGTAAATGATTAGAGCGTCTTCCTGGCGTCTACCCGCCCGACCTGCTTGTTGCAGTGCACTCGCAATATTTCCCGGGTAACCTGTCATGATACATGCTTGTAATTGGCCTATATCAATACCAAGTTCCAGTGCATTTGTACTGACGACAGTGCGAATATCACCATTTTTTAGTCCACTCTCGATGGTTCTACGTTCTGATGGTAAATAGCCTCCACGATAGCCCATTACAGTCTTATCGAATAATTTTTTCTTTGTTAGTTCTTTCATATACGTTACGAGCATTTCTACACGCACTCGACTTCGCGCAAAAATAATCGTTTGAATATGCTTTTGATATAAAAATGCGCCTAAATCACGAACCTCAAGCACTGCACTTCTCCGTATGCCAAACACATCGTGGACAATTGGCGGGTTATAAAAAACAAAATGTTTCTTGCCGCGTGGTGCTCCATTTTGGTCAATCAACACCATATCTTTATTCGTCAGATTATCTGCCAATTCCTTAGCATTTGAAATCGTTGCGGACGTACAAATAAAAATTGGATCACTGCCATAAAATCGACAAATACGCTGTAATCTTCTTAACACATGCGCCACGTGACTGCCAAAAACACCTTTATACGTATGGAGTTCATCTACCACAATATATTTCAAGTTCTCAAACAATGAAATCCATTTAGTATGGTGAGGCAATATGGCAGAGTGAAGCATATCAGGATTCGTTAAAATAATATGTCCAGATTTTCTAACTTTAGTCCGCAAGCCAGGTGCGGTATCTCCGTCATAGGTGTGACTTAAAATCGTTTCGCCACTCGCTTCAATCAAATCATGCAAATCTGCTAGCTGGTCCTGAGCCAATGCTTTCGTTGGAAATAAATACAGTGCACGCGAAGATGGATCATCCAAAATCGACTGCAATACCGGCAAGTGATAGCATAATGATTTCCCTGAAGCAGTCGGAGTTATGGCCGTAATCGAGTGACCTTCACGCACTTTGTCAAATGCTTGTCGCTGATGACTGTATAACCGCGAGATTCCCTTCGTTGCTAGCGCTTTACGAATCGACGTATGCAATACGGGAGGAAACTCCGCCATGACAGCCTCTTGCTCTTTAAGCGTTTCGATATAGGCGATATTCGGACCAAAGCGTGAGTCAGCGAATAGTTCTTGAATGGTATCGGGTATACTATGTTTATTCATTCACATGGTCCTCTCCTCGGTCTGCGCTCATTGCGTCCAAAACCGTTTGCAAAGTATAGCGTGCTGCACGGATAGATAGAATAAAACGCTTTTTTCCAGTCGCTTTATAGAAAGACTGTACGACGAATTGAGTCATGGAATCTTTTAACGAATCCACTTGCACTTCATGCACATACCGTGGCTTTTCCTTCTGTATCCACACCTTCATCTCTTCGGCCCATTGCGCGATTGCCTGGTGACTAACATCGGCATACGGCTTCACTTCTTCAAAGAAATCTGGTTCATGATCCGTCTCTCTCATATGATAAAACCGCTGTTCACATTCATCACAAATTGTCAGCAATAACTTTGTGTCTTCTATCTTGCTCATTTATATAAAACTCCTTTAGTATTCATTGTGATAAAACATCTTATCCTTTATTTTATCAGATATTCAACTACAGCTCCACTTTCTACGAACAAACATTCCAAGCCGTCACGAATTTGACTACTTTTAACTCGTTGGAAACTTTCTTTTTGGTAACTCGTCTAATAGTCGGTATGATATGATGTAGAGTACGAGGTGGTCACATTGGCGATACGTTATCCAAACGGAAAAAAGTTCAATCCTTCCGTGTCTTCTACGAAAAAGAAAACATATGACTACTCCTTCAGTAATCGGGGTAAATCATTAGAAGACGAACTCAACGACACAAATGAATACTATTTGGCACATGGTCTTGCCGTCATCCATAAAAAGCCGGTCCCCATACAAATCGTCAATGTTCGCTATCCTGCAAGAAGTGCTGCAGTGATCACTGAAGCGTATTTCCGTACGCCTTCGACAACGGACTATAATGGTGTGTGGAATGGATATTATGTGGACTTTGAAGCGAAGGAAACCAAAAATAAAACTTCATTGCCACTGCAAAATATTCATATGCATCAAGTGCAGCACATGAAGCAAGTAATCGACCAATCCGGACTTGCTTTTTTTATTGTGAACTTTACATTGTTAGATCGATATTTCTTACTGCCATTCGAGGAATTTTATCCTTTGTGGCAGCGCATGGAAGAAGGCGGAAGAAAGTCCATTACGCTTTCTGAAATAGAAGAACGATCTATCGAAATCAATACCGGTTTTCATCCACGGTTAGATTATATACAAGCCGTGGCGGATTGGATCAAGCGCAAGACAGATTAATGAAAGCGAAAGGCAGGAAATATTATGAGTGATAACATAAACTCGAGAACGGCAAGAAGGAAGAAACAAGTGACGGAGCAACCAAAGCGTCCGCAAAAAAAGCTCCCTACTGAATTATGGAAGAAAATACTTCTAGGAATTGCGGCGCTTTTCCTTTTAGTGCTAGTTGGCGGGGCTTCTTTATTTGCCTATTATGCAAGTACAGCACCCGACTTAGATGAAGAGTTGTTGAAAGATCCCCTCACCTCTAACTTCCTAACAAAAGATGGCGATATATTCATGAAGTTCGGTGCAGAGAAACGGGAATTCGTGCCATATGATGAAATCCCCGAGCAAATGAAAGATGCGATTCTGGCTACGGAAGACGTTCGTTTCTTCAAGCATGGTGGAATCGATTTTTATCGTCTTGGAGGAGCGGTAATTGCCAACTTCCGCAGCGGTTTTGGATCACAAGGTGCTTCGACATTAACACAGCAAGTCATCAAAAACTCATTCTTGAAGAATGAAAAAACGTTGAAGCGTAAAGCACAGGAAGCTTGGCTTGCGCACAAATTAGAAAAAGAATATACAAAAGAAGAAATTTTCGAGATGTACTTTAATAAAGTTCTCATGTCTGGTACTCGCTACGGCATCGGCACAGGCGCGAATTTCTTCTACGGTAAAAAAGTAGGCGAACTGGACTTACCTGAAATGGCCATGCTAGCGGGTATGCCACAGTCTCCAAACGGCTATAATCCGTTTAAACATCCAGAACGTGCAGAAAAGCGTCGTAATATTGTCCTCACACTTATGGAACGTCATGGCAAAATCTCCACTGCTGAAATGAATGAAGCGAAAAAAGTTCCAGTCACTTCCACTTTATTGGCAGAAGAAGATCGTGAAGTGTTCGGTAAATACCCAGCTTATGTAGATGCTGTACTTGATGAAATCGAGGCGGCTGGTTTCACCGATCTTCTATCTGAAGGTGTCACAGTGCAAACCGCTTTAGACCCGAAAGTACAAGAAACAGTAGAAGCGGCAATCAATGATCCAAGCTATTATGAATCGGATGAAATGCAAGCCGGTATGACAGTGTTGGATACGAAAACAAGTGCGATCGTGGCTATTGGCGGCGGACGGAATTATTCGGGGCGAAACTTGAATTTTGCTGAAGTCAAACGTGCGCCAGGTTCTAGTATTAAGCCCATTTTATCGTATGGCCCAGCAATTGAAGAACTAGATTGGTCCACAGGTCAAAAGGTAGTAGATGAACCTTACAGCTATACAGATTCTGGTAAAACGATCGGTAACGCAGATGGTGATTTCCTTGGAACATTGACTATGCGGCAGGCACTGTATTGGTCCAGAAACATACCTGCAGTGAAGACCTTTGAAAAAGTAGGACCGAAGAAAGCCGAAGCCTTTGCTAAGAAACTTGGGTTTACGTATGATGGGATAAATTCAAATAATGCGCTTGGTGGCGGAGAGGAATTCTCCACAGTGCAAATGGCAGGCGCATATGCCGCTTTCGGTAATGGCGGTATTTACACAAAGCCCCATACTGTAAATAAGCTGATCTTGCGTGACGGCAAAACGGAAAAGAATTTACGTCCGGACCCTGTAACCGCAATGAAAGATTCCACAGCTTACATGATTACAGATGTATTGCGTGATGTACTTACCGAGTATAAAGCGACAGGAAGACGAGCAAATATCGACAATATGGATATTGCAGGAAAAACAGGCACAACGAATTACCCTGCAGAGACTCTGAAAAAGAATAATTGGGAAGATCATTATGTTCCGGATACATGGTTCACAGGTTATACGACAGAGTATACGATCTCTACATGGGGCGGATATGCAAAATATTCCACACCGATTAAGACCTATGACCAAGGACGCTACGTACCACAAAATCTATTCAGAACTGTGATGAGTAGCATCGCAAAAGATCCGGGTACATTCGTTCAACCGGACTCAGTCGAAGAAGCGGCAATTGTCAAAGGTAGCGACCCGATCATGCTTGCCAGTTCATTCACTTATAGTAATCTCGTCAGTAATGAATTATTTGTCAGAGGTACATTACCCAAAAAAACATCGATTCCTGAAAAAATTTCCATTCCAAGTCCTGATGGATTAACTGCACAATTCGATGCGAATTCTAATACGATTCAATTACAATGGAATTATGATGTGCCAGAAAAATACAACAGTCTCGGAAGTCCTACATTCAACGTCAGTGTCTCTGTTGATGGTGGTGCAGCACAAAGTATCACGACGACCTCCGATAAGCAAACGACATACTCTGGTGTGGAATACGGTAAGAATTACACATTCCAAGTCAGTGCCAACATGGGTGGCTATACAAGTGGTTCAGCTACAGCTTCCCTTTTGATAAAAGGCGCTGATGAACCGGTTATTGAAGATCAGCCAATTGTTGAGCCCGATGAAAACCAAGATGATCAAAATAATATCGAAGATGATCCATCAGACACTGACTCAGGTGACGGCAATGACTCCGATAATGAAGATCCAAATCAATCGGAACAAGACGGCTCGAACAATCAAGATGGCAATAACTCCGCTAATGACCAGAACAACCAGGACCAGAATCAGGACCAAAATCAAGGTCAGCCTAACCAAGGACAAGGAAATCAGGGGAACCAAGGGAATCAAGGGAATCAAGGACAAAACCCTAACGATGCCGGTGAAACGTCATCTGACTCCTCTTCCAATTAAAAAAGAGCGATTTTACACGCAAAGTACGTGTAGAATCGCTCTTTTTATTGTTGAACGCGTAATCGCGCTGCTTTCTTTTTCATTTCATCATATAGCATAGTCAATTGAATTAAAGCATAATGACTGCTTTTTTGACGCTTGATGAACTCTATTCGTTCCTCGTAATTATTTGGCGCAAGTGCGTGATGCAGTTTACCCGTGTGTGGATTTTCCAACCGCTCACTTTTCTCAACTAACCATTCGAGCTTATCGATGGCCGGTTGTATTAATTCTAATTTACGTGGATCATTTACAGCGTATGTTTTTTCTAATTCAGGTTGTTGCTGTTCCCATATATCGAGTACTTGTTGTACGTTTTCCTTTAATTGTTCATACGTCATTTCACTTTCATCCTTTTTTGGCCTTCGCGGCATAAATCCAATAACGGACATTCTGGACAGTTGGGATTTTGCGCTTTGCAATGATAGCGACCAAAGAAAATCACTTGATGATGAGTCTGAGTCCACAGTTCCATCGGTGTCCAACGCATGATTTTTTCTTCTACATCAATCGGTCGATCTTTCCAGCGATTCATACCTAGTCTCTTCGCTACGCGTTCGACATGTGTATCGACGGCTAATGCCGGCACGCCGAACGCATTCGACACGACGACATTGGCTGTTTTCCTACCCACACCCGGCAACGTCATCATGATATCTCGATTAGGAGGTACTTCCCCACCAAACTCTTCAATCAACCGAAGGCTAAGTGCTTGGATATTTTTTGATTTATTACGAAACAAACCAATTGAACGAATATCTTGCTGTAATTCCTCAATGGGAACGGCCAGATAATCTTCTGGTGTCTCATATTTCTTAAACAGCTCTGCAGTCACTCGGTTGACTAACACGTCCGTACATTGTGCAGATAAAAGTGTCGCAATCAGCAATTCAAAAGCGTTCTTATGAACGAGTTCACAATGCGCTTCAGGAAACATCTCGTCGAATGTTTGCAGGCATGTTTGCCACTGTGTTTTTGTCAGCATCGTTTCACCTACTCCCGTTCTTCGAGCCAATTATAGAAAGGCACATCTTTAACCGCTGTTTTCACTTGCGGTGTTGTTGCTATCGTTGTTGGACGAAACGCTTTCGTTTGTTTTTCAACATCACGCATCGTTTTAACATTTTTCTTTTTCCATTCAAATAAAATTCGATCTATATAGCGCAAACTCATTTTCTGTGCTAATACGGCTTCTCTTAATGCTGCGCGAATAATTTCAGTTGAATGACCATCTTTATCAATCCACATACCGATTGTTTCAAATTCCATAGGGGACAAGAAGCGGCCGAATTCTTGCTCGAACAACGAGAAGATTTCTCCCTCTTCTTGCTTGACTACTTCTTCCTCGGTTTCCATCGATTGTTTTTCGACTTCATCTATCAATCGTTTCCATAAAGGATAAAAAGAAAATTGCTCATGCAATACTTTATTTTCATCGGTACTTTGCTCAATTGAAAACAATCCTTTTTGCATCATACGTTGCAGACAATTCGTTACCTCTTTCTCTTGCAGTTGCATACGATTCGCGATATCGGTAGGGGTTGGAAAATAGTTCCCCGCTTCTTGAAATGCGATTAAATGCAATAATACCATGGCGTCACTATCTGAAATCAGCAGTTGTTTATAATGTTGAAAAAAGAGCTGAGAAATAGAAACATTTCCCTGCTCCATCCAAATTTTCAGCCGCTCATCTTGTTGCATATTTGAAACTTCCTCTCATCAGCAACTTATCGGTTGCTTCTGTTTTACGCTTTCCAATGATCTCTTACAAATTGATCGATACGTGCAATACCTTCTTCCAACTGATCGATTGATGTTGCGTAAGAAAGACGGATTGTCGTATCAGAACCAAATCCAGTACCTGGAATGACCGCTACTTTAGCTTCTGTCAATAATGCTTGTGCAAAATCATCTACGTTTGCATAGCCCGTTCTCTTAACTGCTTCCTGTACGTCAGGCAATAGATAAAATGCACCTTGTGGCTTCAATACATCAAAACCTGGGACAGCAGAAAGTTTAGGGTACGCCTGATTTAAACGGGATTCAAAATCTTTTCGCATGACTTCTACAGTGTCTTGAGATCCGTTATATGCTTCAATTGCTGCATATTGCGAAGTCGTCGTCGGATTGGATGTAGAATGGCTTGCAAGATTCGTCATCGCGCCGACTACTTCTTCATCACCTGCGATATATCCTATTCTCCAGCCTGTCATTGAATGGGATTTCGAAACACCATTAATAATGAATGTGCGATCTTTTGCATCGTCTGAAAGCTGCGCAATCGATACATGTTCTTTCCCATCATAAACAAGCTTCTCATAAATTTCATCTGAAATGATCCATACATCTTTTTCACGGCAAACTTCCGCAATCGCCGTGAGTTCTTCCTTCGAATAAATCATACCTGTTGGATTACCCGGTGAGTTGATGATGATGGCTTTTGTTTGATCCGTGATCGCATCTCTAATTTGCTTGGCTGATACTTTGAACTGCTCTGCAGCTGTCCCTTCAACGAACACAGGAGTACCTTCTGCAAGTTTCACTTGTTCAGGATAACTGACCCAGAATGGCGAAGGGATGATCACTTCATCACCTTTATTAAGCAGCACTTGGAAAAGTGTATAGAGCACGTGCTTCGCTCCAATACCGACTAACACTTCCTTGCGCGTATAAGTCAATCCTTGGTCTCTTTTCAATTTGTCAATTATGGCATCCTTTAGTTGCGGAAGACCACCCGCCGGAGTATATTTCGTCTTCCCATCCTGCATTGATTGATACGCTGCTTCTAAGATGTTTTTAGGCGTATTATAATCCGGTTCGCCAGCTCCGAGTCCGATCACATCGATACCGGCTGCCTTCATTTCTTTTGCCTTCGCTGTAATCGCTAATGTTGTAGATGGTGATAAAGTATTTACTCTGGACGCTAATTGCTTTTTCAAATTGACCGCTCTCCTTTTAGTCCTAATTCCATTTTTCTCTATAATTTTGAAATTCGCTTTAACCATTTTCCATCTGCAAAATTCAGATACGCGTAGTTTAACAAATCCTCTTCATCCAGATAACTGACTTCCCAAAACGGGGTGTCATTTTCCATACCCAATGAGGCATTGAGGACTTTTTTAACGTTCTTCTCTTTTTTTACGATGTCCGTGGCTTTCGGCTTAGTAATACCATCTTTAATTGATACAGCTTTCAGAATTTTCGTCGTCTTTTCTTCCACAAAGATGATTTTTTCATGGTTATTTTTATCTGTACCATAGACGGTAATCCATGACGTCTTCCCATGAAAATGATCCATCTTATCAACTTTTTCAAGAACGTTATTTGCCAATACGGCTTCTTTCGCTACTTTTTCAGATGCAGCAAACGGTTTCTCTGCTTGATAGAAAACGATACACGTAATCGTGAATCCGAGCGCGAGTAAAAATAGGAATAGAAACTTAATCCAATTGAGCATAAGTGCCACTTCCTATCGAATGAACCGCTGATTTTTTTCGATTCATTTTCTAACCTGCTTTCTTTTTGTACATCAATCATTATAACAATTTTCGATCTCGTTAACTAGACCTTCCAAAGATACTTTTTTTACTGACGACGTAGGTAAAGCCTGTAAAAAGGATGTACCGTAGGATTTCGTATCTATGCGGCGATCCAATATGATGAAGAATCCTTGTTCATCTGATGAACGGATCAATCTACCAAATCCCTGTCTGAAACGCAGTATAGCTTCCGGTAAACCCAGATGGATGAATGCATTTTTATGCTCCGCTACTAAAGCCTTTGAACGAGCTTTAAATAAAGGTTCCTCAGGTGAAGTAAACGGTAAACGAACGATTACCACTGCTGATAATTGTTCACTCGGTACATCGACACCTTCCCAGAAACTTGTCGTGCCGAATAATACGGCTTTCTTTTGCTGTTTAAACGTCTTCAGCAACTTATGACGGCTGCCGGAGCTGACACCTTGTGCAATGAGCATGTATTCCTCTTGTAATGACTCGCTGTCGATTACCGCTTGATGCGTTTTCTTCAACATGTCGTGAGACAAGAACAATGCAAACACGCGTCCTTCAATCGCAACCGCTGTTTGTATTAACGCGTCTGCCACCGCTTCGATGTACTCTTCATTTGAAACTTGCTGAATATCAGGCATATCTTCCACGATCAAAGTATGAGCACCTTCATAAAAGTTTGCTGGAGCATCAAATGTGTACAGCGGCACGCTGGAAGGTAGCCCTGCCTGGTCTAGTACGAAGCGGTCCTGTTGCACTGCGGTTAACGTCCCCGACGTCCAGACGATGCCTGCCTCTTCCTCAAACGTATCCACAAAATCACGGATCACTTCTGAACCGTTTACCGGACTTTTCTTGATCTGTAAACTGCCAGGCAAACTTCGGCTGTCTTTCTCCATCCAAATGGTCGTGTTTGATTTTGGCTGTTCCAAAAATAATTCAATCCACTCGCCAGCTTTGATTTTCATTTCATTGACCCAATAAAACCATTCATTTAGTGCTGCTTGCTCATGTAATGTCAATTCATTCGACAAATTTTGAATGGGCATTGCATAGTTTTCGGTTACACTGATATATTCATTCATCTTACGTAACACTTTGTCGAAGATTTCATTCGACCGCAGACGTTTGGACAATGGCTTCACCGTTCTTGTCGACTGCTTATTGTCATAATTTGAGTTGGAATTCATCAGTACAAGCATTGACTCATCGAATGCGAACATGAATTCATTGAATGACTGTTGAAGCCGTTCAGTAGAAATTTTATGATTGAAACGAAATCGTTTTAAGATATCCTGAATATCAAACAATAGTTGGCAGCTACTTAAGCCGTTCAACTGACTCATTACATATTTCCATTTTGTATAGGAAAACACTTGTTGGTGCGTCCGAATTGCCGCTTGATTCATTTGGTGGGCTTCATCGATCACTAACCCACTGATCGAATGAAACAACGGATCATAACGTTGCTGGTCGTTCACCAACATCGAATGATTCGTTAATAGCACCATCGACTGCTGACAGTTCTTTAATGTATGCGTATAAAAGTCCGCCACTCGTTCGTCCTTCTTCACCCGCATCGAACGCTTACGAATGCGGTCGATAAACAGCTGACCGCCACCTGATACATTGACCTCGTCTAAATCACCCGTAGTCGTTTCTGTTAACCAAACCAATAACTGCATGATGGTGATCGAATCGTCATACACTTCATCATTAAAATGCAAGAGTTCCTCAAATTTCCCGAATGAAATATAATTCGCCATGCCTTTAACAACAGTCGTTGGAATGGTCATTTGCAAAGCTTTTTCAAGCTTCTGGACTTCTTCTGCAAGTGTGTCGACCAAGTGGTTCGTATACGTACTAATGACAACAGGCTGCTTCGTTTCATATGCGCGAATTAAAGCAGGCACTAAATAACCGATCGTCTTGCCAGCGCCTGTTGGAATCTCCACAGCGATTTGCTTCTTCTCAACAAAAGCTTGCCATGTCAAATCCATTAACTGTGCTTGGCCTTCTCTAACGTGATAAGACGGATGAATTTTCTGCATGATGCGATCTTTCGCCATATTATCTGCAGGAAATTCTATCGGTTCCGGCCATGATGTAGTGGTTGGTTTTGATTTCAAATACGGGATTCCACGAAATAGCGCATAGTCATTGGACGTTTCCTTTCCACGTACATGCTTAAGCGCTTCATAAAATAATGTCGATACATCCGATTTCATTGCGAATGAACGCTCATGCATACGATTTAGCGTTTCTTTAGGTAAGGTTTTGATTTTCTCAATAGCCTTCAACAAAAATAACGCGGTCGCTTCTGCATCATCGTCCGCTCGGTGTGCCTGCTTTAGCGAAATATTTAATGATTCGGCAATATCCTGCAAACGATAGCCAGATAAAGTAGGATACATAATCTTTGCCAGTTCTACCGTATCAATTGTCTTGCCATGCCATTTTGACACACCACAACGAACCAATTCTTTTTGTAGAAATGATACGTCAAAATCTGTATTGTGCGCGACAAAAATACATCCCGCAAGCAAATCCGCCACTTCTTCTGCAATCTTTTCAAAAGGAGCAGCATCCTTCACCTCTTCATCACCAATGGATGTCAGTTGGTGAATAAAAGGCGGAATCGGGCGCTGCGGATGCACGTAACGCATATATGTATCTATTATTTTATTATTCTCAATAAAAACAATCGCAATTTGAATGATCCGATCCCCATTTGAAGGCGAATGACCAGTTGTTTCCAAATCGACAACTGCATATTTGCTTGTAGACATACCATCATCAACTTCCTCTTTGGTTTCTAATGCAAATTGTATCACACTTACCATGACGACTCACGTCTTGCATCGGCGTTAATGGGAAGAAAAAAAGAAAGGGCTAGTTGGAAAGTGGTTCGGGATCGAAGCACCAGCTGGAGACACTTTTGCGTCCCCTCCGATGCGCCAATTCCCACCCCAACAGCCTATTCCATGTTTTCAATAAACAAACCCCCATTTGAATAACTCTCAAATGGGGGTTCAGTACTCTTTAGAATATAGCGACGCCTGGCTTTTCCGTGATAACTTCCTTCACACCATTCTGCTCATCCATGATCAACACAGTCGGCTGATGAGTACGAGCCTCTTCATCTGACACGTACGCATAAGAAAGAATGATAACAATGTCACCCGGCTGCACGAGACGTGCTGCAGCTCCATTGACACAAATTACTCCACTGCCTGGATCTCCTTCGATAATATACGTTTCGAAGCGTGCACCGTTATTATTATTGACGATCTGCACCTTCTCATTCGGCAACATTCCGGCAGCCTCTAATAGCGCTCCGTCGATTGTAATGCTCCCTACGTAATTCAAATTGGCTTCCGTAACAGTAGCACGGTGTAATTTTCCATTCATCATCATTCTAAACATTTTTCTCATCCTTTATAGTTGACATAATAATATTATCTATCAATCTTGCGTGAGTAAATTGTACTGCTGCTGCCAAGATTACTTCATCAGTATCATCGATACTCTCTTCCAATGACGGATACGCAAGTACGTCGACATAATCAATTGTACCGGATGTTTCTTCTTCAATCGCTTTGCGCACAATCTTCGCTACTTCTTGCAGTGGAACGCCTTCATAATAACTGCGTTTCCCCTGAGAGAGTGCACGATAGATTGCACTCGCTTCATTTCGTTCATGTTCAAGTAATCGCACATTACGTGAGCTTTTCGCAAGCCCGTCTTCTTCACGCACAGTAGGTACACGTGCGATGGATGTGCGGAGATTAAAGTCTTGTACAAACGTTTCAATAATCGCTAGTTGCTGCGCGTCTTTCATTCCAAAATACGATTCATCCGGATCAACAATGCTGAATAACTTCAACAGCACTTTCAACACTCCGTCGAAATGCCCTGGTCTTGAAGCTCCGCAAAGACGTGCTGCTTGTTCGCCAGGCAAAATACTAATGCCGCTCTTGCGAGGATACATTTCATCGACAGAAGGGATAAATAAATAGTCGACTCCTGCTGTGGAAGCCAATTCTGCGTCATGTTGCTCATCGCGTGGATATGCTTCGTAATCTTCTCCCGGGCCGAACTGTGCAGGATTGACGAAAATACTCATGACGACAATATCATGGTCTCTTCTAGCTTCTTCTACCAATTCCATATGACCTTCATGAAGGAAGCCCATTGTCGGTACGAAACCTACAGTGCGTCCTTCACGTTTTCTTGGATTTAGAATATTTTTCAATTCGGCGATCGACCGGACAATTTGCATGGTGGCACTAGCATTCATAGCGTCTTGCCTCCGTACAATGCTTCGAGTTCTTCTTCCTTCATCGTAAAGCGATGGCTTTCAGAAGGGAACGATCCGTCCTTAACTGCCAAATTATAAAGTCTCATCGCACCTTCAATATCTTTACCTACTTCCGCGTAGCTTTCGACGAATTTCGGTAGTTTATGATTGCCGTAGCGCACCATATCGTGGAATACAAGTACTTGGCCGTCTGCTTCAGCACCCGCACCGATTCCGATGATAGGAATAGATACCGCCTCCGCAACTTCTCTCGCCAATTGGAAAGGAATACATTCCAGTACAATCATAAACGCACCCGCCGCTTCACAAGCTTTAGCATCTTCAATCAACTGTTTAGCTGCAGCTGCCGTTTTCCCTTGTACTTTATATCCGCCACTAACTCCAGCTGACTGCGGAAGCAATCCTAAGTGGGCACATACCGGCATGCCAGCTGTCGTCATCAACTTGATTTTATCGATAACTGCTCCACTGCCTTCGACTTTCAGTGCATTCGCAGAAGTTTCCTGGAATAAACGTAGAGCATTCTGTAACGTGGTATCAGCAGATCCGTGATACGTACCAAATGGCATGTCTACGATAACGAAAGTATCTTTCGCGCCTCGTCGAACCGCTTTACCGTGGTGACTCATTTCATCAAGCGTTACATGTGCTGTAGAATCATAGCCTAGCACCACCATACCAAGAGAATCTCCGACAAGAAGTACATCAATTTCCGCTTGTTCTGCAATTTGCGCTGTCGGATAATCATACGCGGTCAACATACTGATTTTTTCACCGTTTGCTTTCATTTTCGAAAAATCTGTTGTAGATTTCATTGTTCATCTTCTCCTTTACGTCTGATTTCAGCAGGCGTTTGGTAGGCAAAAAAACCAAAAATAAAACCCTACTGATCCAAATTTGGACAGAAGGGTTGCGTAAGCGTTTCATCATGCTTCCTCCGTCCCTGTCTAAATAGATCAAGGCAGAACTTGTATATTATTCATTTGCCAAACAGGTGCAGCTCTCAAGTCGATACCGCCCTATGCGTACACTATATCAAAACAGTAAGTTTATGTATAGTTTTAATTCTTAATTTCAATGTCTGCGGAATAAATTCCACGTACAGTGCCGTCTGCAAGTTGTAGTTCTAGCATACCATCATGGGAAATACCAAGTGCAATACCTTCAACCGTTTCATGGACCATGCTCGCCTTGATGTTCTTACCCGTTATCGCAGCATAGCTCTCCCATAAAATTTTAATCGGCGCAAATCCTTTTTCGACATATAAATCTGTATATTGTTCAAGATACTTAAGAATGGCTGCCACTAATTGTGCACGGTCAATCATTTCCCCTTTTTCAATGCGTAATGAAGTCGCAATCATTTGTAGTTCTTCAGGGAAATCAGACTGCTGCTGATTGGCGTTGATCCCCATCCCTAAGATAATTGCTTTGACGCGGTCGGGATCGGACTGAAGCTCTGTTAGGATACCTGTCACCTTTTTGCCATTGATTAAAATATCATTTGGCCACTTAATAACTGGTTGAATATCCGCCACTTCTTCAATCGCTCGAACAATTGCAACCGCTGCAACTAAAGTCAGTTGCGGTGCATATTGAGGTGCCAAATCAGGGCGAATGATTAGACTCATCCAAATTCCTCGATTTGCTTTTGACGTCCAAGGTCTAGCCAAACGTCCTTTGCCGGCTGTCTGTTCTTCTGCAATAACCAAGGTGCCATCCTGCGCTCCGTTTTGCGCGTCTTCATGTGCAATGGTCTGTGTAGTAGGCACAGTTGTGAAATATTTAATGATCCGACCATAGCGTTCGGTCGTTAAATATTCAGTGATATTCCCTTGATTCACTAAATCAGGTGCATCGATTAAGTAATAACCTTTTTTACGCTGCGATCCGATTTCATAGCCCTCTTCTTCAAGTTCTTTAATATATTTCCAGATCGCTGTGCGCGAGAGACCGAATTCATCGGCAATATCTTGTCCAGATATAGGCTCACCTTGTGCGGCAAACAACCGTTTCAATAATTCACTTTTCACGGGAGATTTCATTTATAAACCATTCCTTTATCGCCAGTGCGTCATTTTCAATTTGTCCGTAGACAACTGCTCGTTCAATTTTCATAATCCAATCACTTGTCCATTTGCCACCACTTTTTCCTGACCATTTCAATAAGTCGTTCCCAGTGAAAGCCAAGTCTGTGCGTTGCAAAATCGGTAATTGGTTTTTATATTGTTCAATTTGCTGAGTGCTTATATCATGACCTTCATGATTCGTGCAATAGATTTTTCCCACTACTTCCAGTACGTCGGTTGGATAGCTATAGAAATCCCATGGATCAAACGCCCGTTGTGTACGTATAGCGAGGGCTTCTTCACACTGTTTCAGAAAACGTTTTTCCTCATTAGATAATTTGAAGTACCTAGCCAGTTCTGTTGCTGTCGTATCCGTTACTGCTAGCATCGCCGCGAAGCCATGGCGCGCGTGAAGAAATGGTGTATAGCGATCCAGTGAATCAAATGCTGCAAATAACTTGGGAAACCGTTCTGGCAAACCAATTTCACGTCCGTAATGAAACGCTCGAGAAGGATTCTGCCCTTGAAACAATTTATCCATTTCTGTTTTGATCCGTTCAATCGCAACATGACGCAACGAAGGAGCCAATGTTTCCATCGTATGCAATGTCTCTGACTCAATTTCAAAATTCAGGACAGAGGAAAAACGCAAAGCACGGAAAATACGCAGTGGATCTTCCTTCAAACGTTCTCCAGGGTTTCCGACGGAGCGAATGATCTTTTGCCTCAAATCTTTCAGTCCATCAAATACATCAATCAATTCTCCGTCCACGGTCATAGCGAGTGCATTGATCGTAAAGTCACGGTGTGGCAAATCCGCTTGTAATGATGGTACGACGGGATGACGAAGGTCGCTGTATGTAGCTTCTGTACGGTATGTCGTCACTTCAATCGGCTCACCATGCATCAGCACAAGAATCGTACCGTGTTCAATGCCTATATCAATTGTGTGTCTAAACACTTCTTTGACTTGAGGTGGTGTGGCGGAAGTTGCAATGTCTATATCCAACGGTTTTTTACCAAGCTTAGCGTCACGAACTGCACCGCCAACAAAGACGGCTTCATAGCCTGCCGCGTGCAATTCTATAATTACTTGCCGGCTCGCTGCTGAACCGAATGAAGTTGTCATTTCATCGCCGCCACTTCATAATATAATTCTTCATATTGCGCTACGATTGATTCGGAACTGAATTCTTTTTGTACCGTTCGCATAGCATTTTTTTTCATTTGTTGATGCAAATGGGAATCATTCAGCAGCTGTGTCACACGATCAGCGACGGCTTGTACATCGCCTAGTTCTACTAAAAATCCGTTGACCCCGTCTTCCACAACTTCTGGAATCCCACCGATCGCATTTGCTACAGCTGGCACTCCACAAGCAAAAGCTTCAAGCAACACGAGACCGAATGCTTCTTTTTCAGAAAGCAGCAACATTACATCACTGATCGATAATAATTCAGGTAGGTCATCACGTTTCCCTAAGAAAAAAATATGGTCTTGCAATCCATTATCCTTAACATATTTCTCCAAATAAAATTTCTCCGGGCCTTCACCCACTAACAACAATTTCGCTTTATGTCGCTGATCCAGCAAACGGAAGCTTTCAATAATATCGGGAATACGTTTGACTTTACGAAAATTAGATATATGGATTAGGACTTTTTCATCTGGGGCAATGCCGAGTTCTTCCCGAAGGTGTCCCACTTCACGTGGAAAATACTTTTCTTCATCGATGAAGTTATAAATTGTTCGAATTTCTGTCGTCGGTTGCAACAACTCGATCGTTTCATTGCGTAACGAACGAGATACAGCCGTTACACGATCGGATTTATTAATACCATAGGACAATGTATTTTTTAATGCAGGGTCGTGACCGAGAATCGTCACATCGGTGCCATGTAGGGTCGTGATGATACCAATAGATGATTGCGCCATATCTTTCGCCAGAATAGCAGAAATTGCGTGTGGCACTGCGTAGTGGACATGCAGCAAATCCAGCTGTTCCGATTGGATGACTTGTGCGATGCGGTTAGCAAGGGCAATGTCATACGGAGGATACTTGAATACTGCATATCCTTCAATCGTCACTTCATGAAACTGGATATTCGGATGGATATCTAAAAATCGAAATGGTTTACTCGATGTAATATAATGCATCTCATGACCTTTAGCTGCCATTTTAAGCCCTAACTCCGTTGCCACTACACCTGATCCTCCGAGTGAAGGATAACAAATGACACCTACTTTTAATTTTCTTTGTTGCATACATTAACCGCCTCACTGCAAAAGTTTAATCTATAATTTTTTCAAGGCCGTAGATGAATCGTGGAGTAGAAACAGATTCACGAACCGCCAATAGTATACCCGGCATAAAGGACTTCCGGTCGAATGAATCATGACGGATCTTGAGCAGCTCCCCTTCACCACCAAGTAGTACTTCTTGATGTGCGAGTAATCCTGGTAAACGAATACTGTGTATTTTCATACCTTCAATATCTGCCCCGCGTGCACCTTTAAGTGTCTCTTGTTCTTCTGGGTGACCTTGGATGTGAGCTGCACGTACTTCACGGATCATCTCAGCCGTTTTGACAGCTGTTCCGGACGGTGCATCTAATTTCCGATCATGGTGCATTTCAAGTATTTCAACGTCTCCCAAATAACGAGCAGCTTGTTGAGCAAATTTCATCATAAGAACGGCACCTATCGAGAAGTTCGGTGCAATGATACAGCTTTTCTGCTGTTCATTAGAAAGGTTCTCTAAATCTGTGAGCATTTCGGCAGTCAATCCCGACGTTCCGACCACTACGTTCATACCTAGTGACAATGCTTCGCTTGCGTTAGCGAATACCGCATCAGGATCTGTCACATCGAGTAATACATTCGGGTGGTGTGCAGCATGCAACGCTGCCAGTGATGTATAAATTGGTATCCCTTCTTTTGTATCCGTTATGGTTCCATTATGTAGATATTCTCCGTCATGTTTATAATCAAGTACTGCTACAATCTCAATATCTGCTGCTTCCGTGCCTGCCACTATAGCAGTCCCACCCATTCTTCCACGTGCACCTGCTATCGCTAATTTAATCGTCATTCTTTTTCCTCCTTTTTCGTCCAGCGGTCTTTATCTCTTGTGTTGAATTTAGTCAATACAGTATCAAGCGCTTCCGATAAATCGATTTGTTGTGAGTTAGCAAAACAGATGAGGACAAATAATAGATCACCCGTCTCTTCCTCCAAAGTTCGTACGGCTTCAGTAGATTTTTTCTTCTTCATACCGTAGCGATCCTGCACTTCACGGGATAGTTCCCCTAACTCTTCTGTCAGCCGTGCGATAAGTTCCATCGGAGGAAAGTATCCTTCTTTAAAGCCAGTTATGTATGTGTCCACATCTTGTTGCAATTGTTCCATCGTTTTAGTCATCGCAATCAACTCCCCTTCCTATCGTATGCATTCTTCTGGCTATTGTCAAAATATAATATTTAGCACATACTATGTATATTGCACGTATCGTTGAATGATAATACGCGCATACATGGGACATGCTACATAGAACGAGAAGCTCAATTACATCAAGAATTGATTAACGGGAGGAGTTTTGTGTTTGTTCGCTGGAATTCGTGTACGTAATATTTTATTGATTATGTTCGGTGCTGCGTTATTTAGTTTCGGACTCGTGAACTTTACGATTCAGCATGAACTGGCAGAAGGCGGGTTTACTGGGATTACCTTAATCTTGCTGTTTGCTTTTAATTGGGACCCTGCTTTACTGAACTTATTGCTGAATATCCCAATGTTTTTAATAGGATGGAAGATGCTTGGCAGACGCTCTTTCATATATACCGTCATTGGTACTGTGGCCGTGTCGATTTTCATTAAACTCTTCATGAAGTATCAAGCGAATATCCATATGGAAGGCGATTTGTTCCTAGTGGCATTGTTTGCCGGCGTATTCATTGGTGTCGGATTAGGTATTATATTTAGAAGCGGCGGGACGACAGGCGGCTCTGATATTATTGCGAGACTCGTGCATAAGAAATATGGAGTTACGATGGGGAAAACGATGTTTGTGTTTGATGCCGCGATCATTTTATTATCATGGGCTGTCTATTTGGATTACCGCTCGATGATGTATACATTGGTAGCGTTATTCGTCGGCGCACGTGTCATTGATTTCGTACAGGAAGGAGCCTACTCTGCGAGAGGTGCATTCATCGTTACGAACTCCCCGGATGAAATCGCTAGTAAAATTGCAGATTCAATGGAAAGAGGCGTGACTGTATTCAAAGGATACGGGCATTTTTCTAAAGAAGATCGCGAAATACTTTATTGCGTAGTCGGAAAAAATGAAATGATTCGATTGAAAAATCTCATCACCTCTGTAGATCCCGAAGCATTCGTCTCCATGATGGAAGTACATGATGTAATGGGTGAAGGATTTACATTGGATGAACAAAAGCGGCCTATCGTTGATTAAAAAAATCCTTCTGCCCATGTGAGCAGAAGGATTTTTCTTCTTTATTAGTCGCGGTTTGTAAAGATTAAAATCAAACGAACTAGTTCAAGTACAGCTACTGCAGTTGCGGCAACATATGTCATCGCGGCTGCACTCAATACTTTTTTCGCTTGTGGTTCTTCATCGTTACGGATAATGCCTAGTTGAACGATTTGATCCATCGCACGTGATGATGCGTTAAACTCTACTGGCAATGTAACTATTTGGAATAGTACCCCAACCGCCATCAACAGAATCCCGATACCTAGCAAAGAGTTCATGCTAGAGAAAATGATCCCGATCATGATGAATACCCATGATGCGTTAGAAGTTATACTTGCGACGGGCGCCAATCTGTGGCGGAAACGCAAGAATGAATATGCTTCTTTGTCTTGAATAGCGTGGCCAACTTCGTGCGCCGCTACTGCTGTACCTGCTACAGATGATTCGTGGTAGTTACTTGTGGACAATGCCACGATTTTTGTCAATGGATTGTAGTGATCCGTTAAGAATCCTTGGCTTTCCACAACTTTTACATCGTGTAAACCATTTTGATCCAGAATGAGTCTCGCTACTTGAGCGCCGGTCATCCCAGAAGTAGAACGAATCTTTGAATACTTTTTATATGTGCTTTTCACTTTAAATTGCGCATAGATAGGAAGCAATAAAATCACACCAAAGTAAATCCAGAACACGTCTATCTCTCCCCTTTCTCTCTACCCTTAATTTTATAATGTTTACTTACTAACTGCAACTAATAACTACGCTTTTAACGCCCGTACATCCCGTCTTGACCTATAATTCCACATGGCAATGGCAATACAAGCAATGGATAACCAAAATGTGAAATAACCGATTTGGGGACTGAATTGCGTCAGGTCATGGTAGATCGGCATTTGTCCGAAAACATAATCGATGACATCGTTATGAAGTGTCCAAATTGCGGCAATCGTAATATGCCAAGCTGTGAACTTATACTTTGGCAAGTACAAGATTCCTTGCAATGCCATCGCGAAGTGAGAGCCAATCAACATCCAGCCTACCCAGCCGATTGAACCCGTTACAACGAGTGTCAATACATTCATAGCAACAGCCCATAAGCCATACTTTACTAACGTGATGAGTGCAAGAGCTTCCATCAATTTGAAGTTTCGATTGAGTAGCCATCCTATTATAGCGATACAAAAGAACAAAGTAGCTGTAGGACTATCCGGTACGAAAATCCAGAATTTCGGTTCGGTGATTTCCAGTTGCCACATATACCAATCATATCCGTAGACCGAGCCTACTATATTTATAAAAAGAAGAATCCATAAGAATGATTTATGTGAAAGGATTATCCAGATTTGTGCCCATAACATTCGCAAAAACATCACCACTTCCATCGGAATATACTACTTTTATGTATAGTTTAGTTATAGATAAATATATAGAAAAAAAGAGTCAGTTTCCTGACTCTTTTTTCTTACTTCGTTTCTAGCTCAGCTATAAATTCAGCAAGTACTTGAAGATCCTCATCTGAACCTTCCCATGTACCAGCAGGCATTGTACCTCGGCCATCATGAGCGATTTCGATGATTTCTTCAGGTGTCATACCTGTGTTAGTTAACGGTAATCCCAGTCCACCTTGGAAGGAGTCACCGTGACAACCAATACAGGAAGAGCCCTGATAAATCTCATACCCTTCAGCTGTTTCATCATATTCTACTTCGTCCACAATAGCACCTTGAACTTTTGCTGCTTCCCAGTCGTGATTTTCGACTGATTCCCAAGTCAAGTAGAAGATCGCTAAGAATGAAAGAATCATGAAGCCTGTTGGCAACGGACGTTTAAACGGACGTCTTTCCTTTGTTGTATCCATGAAAGGAACTAGCATTAATGCCATAAATGCCAATCCTGGAATGACGATCGCACCAATCACGTTATAAGGACCGGATGCGAATTCATATTTTAATAATTGATACATGAATAAGAAATACCAGTCTGGTATCGGTATATACATTGTATCCGTCGGGTCCGCTTGACGCTCAAGCGGTGACGGGTGTGCAAGTGTGACAATTAGGTAACCGATCAAGAAGACCGCTCCAACCATCCACTCTTTCAATAGAAAGTTTGGCCAGAACGCTTCGGTTTTACCCGGATATTCTGAGTAATCTTTGGGTGTATTCGACATCTTGCCTGAAGCCTTGATGCGCGAATCCCCGACAAATTTCATCCCTTTTCCGCGGTGCATGTTATTCCCTCCTTCTTAAATTTCAGATGACCCTAACCAAAAAATTGGTTCTTATAGTGGTCCGGAAATACCTTGTCTTCTGATCATGATAAAGTGTGCTGCGAGCAACCCAAGCAAAGCAGCCGGTAGGAAAAATACATGAATCGCGAAGAATCTCGTTAACGTCTGTGCACCTAGAATCGTAGAATCACCCGCGAGAAGAATTTTAATCTGCTCTCCGATGAAAGGTACTGACGCGGCAATCTCAATCCCAACTTTTGTTGCAAATAGAGCTTTCATATCCCAAGGTAATAGATAGCCTGTGAAACCTAGACCTAGCATGACGCCGAAGATCAATACGCCGACGATCCAGTTCAATTCACGAGGCTTCTTATAAGACCCTGTGAAGAATACACGTAAAGTATGTAGGAACATCATTACGATAACTAACGAAGCTCCCCAGTGGTGCATCCCTCGCACAAGTTCACCGAATGCAACATCGTTTTGAAGGTAGAAAACTGATTTCCATGCGTTTTCAATATCCGGTGTGTAATACATTGTCAGGAACATACCAGACAAGATTTGGATAACCGTTACGAAAAACGTCAAACCTCCGAAACAATAGATGAATGCAGAAAAATGATGTGCAGGGTTTACGTGCTCAGGTACTTCGTGGTCAGCGATATCTCGCCAAATTGGAGTGATATCTAACCGTTCATCCACCCAATCATAAATTTTATTTAACACTGCGTTCGTACCCCCTTACCCTTTAGACTAATGTGTTCGGTATTACTGCACCAAGATAGACAAATCCGTCGATGACTTCTACTTCATACTCATCAAGCGGTCCAAGCGGTGGTGTTCCTGGAATGTTATCACCATTTTTTTTGTAACGTCCAGCGTGACAAGGGCAGAAAAACTCGTTTTTATGCTCGTCGCCTTCCCAGTTTACTGTACACCCTAAGTGTTTACAGACCGGAGAAAGTGCTATGACTTTGTCGCCTTCTTTGTAGACCCAAGCCGTGTTAGATTCGTCAGAAGTATACCATGCATCTTGTCGATCTTTGATTGTATAGTCTACACGAACCGGTGTTTCTGTAAGATCGGCTGCTTTTTGCGGTGTTGGAATCATATCCGAACCGCCGGCACTAGCCAGTACAGGATCAATTGCGAAACGAATCATCGGCATCAGCATTGCAGAGGCCATGAACCCACCAGTTCCCATTAGTGTATAACTTAGGAACGTGCGTCTTGACACTTTATTGCTCATCAGTAATTTCCCTCCTCTTACTCCAAAGTCAGTCCCACGGACATTCTTTTGCTAATTGTAATACTAGGACATATCTATGATATATCAATATGAAGCTAAATTCAATAATGCTTTTAGTAGGCACTTAAGTTTGTCGACAAATATTAAGATTTGGTGACAAACGACGATCTCCCTTTAAATACGTTTCAACTAGTGCTTGTACCCTTTTACGGACGGTGTTTAGAAAGCGTCTGTAACGATAATGACATGAAACTCGATTAACTTCAAGTTCTATGACGTAATGGGGCTCTTATGTCAACAGGAACTTCCGTAGCGCCAATCACCTACCCAATACGAATCAACATTTTACTGCACGTTCCAACTTTCCATAAAGTGTGTTAGGACTTGCCGTAGCTGGTCTTCCATGATGGTCTGGCGTAGATGGTTGTCCATCGTTTCTAGAGGGATCGACGGCAGCCAGACGACTTTACCTTCCACCGTCACGCTCGTCCACTTAGCATCCGTCGTAAGATAGAAGACATGCGTAAAGGAGGACTTCTTCAGATCCTCTGACAACGTGTCCGCCATTTGCTGCAAGTCTGTTGACTGCGTGTAGGAAACAGGCGGCATGAACATCATACGCCCTTTAAATTGCTTTTCTATGAACATCGACAGATTCATCAAAAACTCAGAAGAGGAAGCGCTGTTTTTCATCGTTTCAGGTCGTGTGTCTATAGCTATTAAAGGCACAACGACAGTATCAATATATTCTTTCTGATTTATATACGTATCAACATCTTTCGGAACCCAGTTCATTGTCATTCCTCCTTGCGTCATTCAATAAAGTTTATCCTATATTTTCGCACAACGCAAACCAATGATTCCACCGCGAAGGGCGAAATCATTGGCTAATGTCCTTATCTTTTTTCATCTCATTCAACATAGCTGTCAGGCTAATGAACAGCTCACGGTCACCGTTATCCAGCGCTTCATCAATCCTCTTCAGCAACATGTCATTCGTCGTTAATGTGAAGCTCTCTTCCAATAGCTTTTCCGCTATTTGTTGATCTTTCTTTTTCTTCAACAGATCTTCCGGCAAATAGGGATTCTCTTCCGCCACACTCGCGTACTCAGGACATTTGTTGCTGTGTTTGAAATTCAGTTGGATGAACATATCCTCGTCAGGATGCAGTCTGAGATCATGAAATGACTTTTCCGCATCAGCTGTCATCAAATTACCCTTGTAGAAACGAAAAGGTATACTGTCGACCTCTGTAGTTGAAATGATCATGGAGCGCGGACAGTGATGAGCTTCATTTGTAAAATGAACATTCGTTAATAAATGTTCGTTGCTGAGAAGATAATTTAAAATCCATACACATTCCCGCCGCTTTAATCGATAGCGCTTTAAAAACCACCTTAAAAATTCTTTCTTGGCAGCTACAGGAACCATGGCCTTCATCTTACCCCTCCTCTTCAGATTGCGCGATGAATGCTGTCCATTCCTCTTCATGCGGGGCGATTCTTACTAATTGCTGAATGATTGATAACGCTTCATCGCGCTTACCTTCTTCTAGCAAGAATCGTGCATATTGATCTAAGAACGCAGCATCCTCGTTCATCCCATCATATGCTTTGAAATACATTTCATACGCTTTTTCGTAATCTTCTACACGTTCATAGGCGTATGCAAGAAAAGCATGAAGTAAAGGGATTTCTAATTGATCTACTTCAGAGTACGTCAGCAAATCAATTAACGCTTCGTCTTCTTCTTGTTTTTCATACACCGAAGCAAGCGTTATAAGTGCATCGATATACTCCGGATCTAAAACGAGCGCTTCTTTTAAGTGTTCTTCTGCTTGTTGTGGCATTTGCAGTTTCAAAGCAGATTTCCCTGCCGCTAGCTGTAATTCTTTATCGAACTCATCACGTTCAATACCTTTTTTGAAAAGCTCTAACGCTTTGTCGTCTTCATTTTGTTGCGCATAGCTTTGTCCTGCAAGCATATAAGCGGAGAAATAATCTGGATCCATTTCTAACAATTGCTCAAGACGTGTGACCGCTTCCGAGTAGCGTGCAGTTTGATAGTATGCCAATCCTAATCCAAACAATTCTTCAGGGTTCGCTTCTTTCTCAAGTAATGCCTCATAGAAAGGAATGGCTTCCTCATACGCGGCTCCTGCACTGTACGCTTCCGCAAGTCGTGAGGACAGTCGAACGCCTGCGATCTCTTCAGTTGTCTCGTGAAGCTTCTCATAAATCCTCACAGCCTCACTGTATCTTCCTGACTCCAATAGCAGTTCTGCTTGTGCAAGTTGGATGACGGGTTCGTGTGGAGCCAATGTTGCTGCTTCACGCACTTTAGATAATGCTGTTTCGGCAAGTCCGAGCATTTGATAATAATCCGCTTGTGCAAGCAAAGCTTGTACATACTCTTCTTCGTCCGGTGAAACATCCGTCAGTAATAATAAGGCTTCGTCCTCTTCACCAAGTTCCAGTAAAGCTGCGGCGCGATCTATTTTCAACTGGGCTTCATCAGGGAATACTTGCATCAACTGAGAGAATATCTCGTCAGCTTGTCCAATGAATCCATAGTCGATCAATAGATTTGCGACATTGTACAATGCGTCATAGTCGTTAGCAGCTTGCAGTTTCTGTATTTTATCTTGTAGAGCATCTACATCTCCATCGAGTACGATTTGCTCTAATTCCTGCAATACATTCATTTTTTCACCTGAGCTTTCTATTCTACTTTATTGATTGACTAGCTCCGATAGATCTTCGAAAAAGTGTGGATAAGAAATCGCGATACAAGATGGATTGTCGATTTGAACAGGACTTGATGTAATCAATCCCGCTACCGCAGCCATCATGCCTAAACGGTGGTCACCGTATGATTGAAGTGTGGCACCCGTTAGTGGTGTCGGCCCATTAATAATCATGCCATCCGGTGTGGTCTCGATATCCGCTCCGAGTTTCCGTAATTCCGTAGCGACTGCCTCAATACGATCCGTCTCTTTGACACGAAGTTCTTCTGCATCTTTAATGATGGTCTTTCCATCTGCTTGTGTTGCCAATAAAGCAAGCACAGGAAGTTCATCGATCAATCTTGGAATCACATCACCGCCGATTTCGGTTCCTCGCAATTTCGAATGCCTTATTCGTACAGTGCCATAACGCTCACCCGAAAACCCTTGTTCATCTGAAATTTCAGTTTCTACACCCATCGCTTCTAGTACATCTAGTATACCTGTTCGAGTAGGGTTCAATCCAACTTTCAGGAACGACACATCGCTGTTTTCAACTAATGCCGTCGCTACCATGAAAAATGCAGCAGAGGAAATGTCTCCTGGTACGACAACATCTGTTCCAGTCAGTTGCTGACCGCCTTCGATCCGGATTACTTGATCTTGTTGTTCTAGCTTCGCACCAAACTGTATAAGCATACGTTCCGTGTGATCCCGCGATACAGCTATTTCTGTAACGGACGTAGTGCCCTGCGCTTGAAGACCGGCAAGTAATACAGCAGACTTTACTTGAGCACTAGCAACCGGCATTAAATAGTCGATTGCATGCAACGTTTTCCCGGTGACTGTCAGTGGTAAATAATCAGCTGGTCCATTGCTCGTGATGTCTGCACCCATTTGTTCTAAAGGGTTCGTCACGCGTTTCATTGGACGCTTAGACAAATATTGATCTCCGCACATTTCAGACGTTACGGAAGAACCGGATAAAATGCCTAGCATTAAACGCGCAGTCGTTCCCGAGTTACCCGCGTCAAGTGCTTCAGTGGGCGTCTGCCAGTTCGCGATGCCAGGACTTTCTACAGTCACATCTGTTCCGTTACGAGTAATCTTTACCCCTAGCTGTTTAAACATTTCAATTGTGCTCAAACAATCTTCACCATGCAAAAATCCACTGATGGTTGTTTTGCCTTTCGCAATGGATCCCAACATAACCGCACGGTGGGAAATTGATTTATCTCCAGGTACTTGTAAAGCGCCGCGAAGAACCGGCTTTTCAAATGAAACCGTCTGTTGTTCTGACATTACGCTCTCCCCCTCTTAAAGTACGTGCATCGAGTAGTCAGTTTCTGCTGTCAATACTTGACGAGCTCTCTTACGTTCAGTAGCTGACTGGAAGCTGACAACTAAAATACCGTACACATCTGTACGTGTTTCCACGATACGTATATTGGTTAAACTAATATTGGCCTCTGCAAGAATTTTTGTGATTTCAGAAATGACACCCGGATGATCCGGTACATCGATGTGTAAATCAAACGTCATATAGAGCGCCCCTTGAACTGCCCCTTCATTTGTAGAAGGAAGTTGATCACGGTAAGTTTTCGCCTGCGCAAAGAAATCAAAAATATGCTCAGGATTATTGTCTTCGAGCATAGCGCGAATGGTATTCATCTCGTCGAGCCAACCGTCCACTTGTGACAATAATTCTTCTCGGTTTTGGATCGTAATATCACGCCACATGACAGGATCTGCCGAAGCGATACGTGTTAAATCACGGAATCCACCTGCAGCCAGCTTTTTTACAAATGGTTGTTGTTCTTCCTGAGCAGCCAAGCGGCCGACTAATGAAGAGGCTACAATGTGTGGGAAATGGCTGATGATCGCCGTCATACGGTCGTGTTCTTCCGCTTGGAGGACAATCAGTTTGGCTTTTGTTGAAGATAACAATTTTTCAATGACATCGATTTGTTCTTCAGTCGTTGATTCATTCGGTGTAAGAATGTAATACGCGTTTTCAAAAAGATGTTCCATCGCAGCGGATACACCACTTTTATGAGAGCCTGCCATTGGATGACCACCTATGAAGGTGATTCCTTTTTCTTGTAAAATCTTCGCAGCATCCATAATTGGTTTTTTCGTACTTCCTGTATCCGAGACAATGACATGTTCTTTGAAGTCCCAGTCTACTGCTTCTTCAAATAGAGCAACAGTCGTATTGACAGGCGTCGCAAAAACAACAAAGTCAGCCTGTTCACAGGCTGATTTTGCGGAAGGGGCAACCGTATCAATGATTCCTCTACGAAATGCTTCGTCAGCAGTTGCATAAGAACGGTCAAAACCTACAATATGAATTTCTGGATTTCGTTTTAATGCTAGACCAAGTGATCCGCCGATCAAGCCAAGTCCAATTATACTTACCGTCGTTTTCATTGTCATCTATCCTTATTGGTTAGTTAATAGTTGATCAAATGCTTTAAAGAAACCTGTATTTTGCTCTTGCGTTCCAATCGTCACGCGAACAAATCCTGGTGTGCCCAGCAGATTTCCGCTGCGGACAATATAACCGTTTTGCAATAACACTTCGCATGCAACATCTGCATCTCCAGGTACAGCAATTAATACAAAATTAGTAGCTGACGGATAGATCGCCAATGCATGCTGTTTCGCATAGTCTACAAAGCGTTTTCGTTCTTCATCATTTTTAGTTACACACGCTTGAAGGAATTGCTGATCCGCAAGAGCAACTTCAGCCACCGCTAATGCGAGTGAGCTATTGTTAAAAGGATTCCGTACTTTATTAAGTTCGGATACAATACTTGCATTAGCCACGCCATACCCTATGCGGAAACTTGCCAAGCCGTATGCTTTAGAGAATGTCCGAAGAATTATTAAGTTAGTATAATCATGAATCCACTGTATAGTATCTTGCTGTGCTGGATCCGTCACAAATTCAATATATGCTTCATCGAGAACAACAAGCGCCGTTTCAGGTACTTGATCTAAGAAGCTTTTTATGGATTCACTCGATAATAAATTACCTGTCGGGTTATTTGGATTACACACCCAGATGACGGCTGTTTCTTCATCAACCACTTTCAAAAAGCCCTCTAAATCATGATCACCACTTTCGAGCATAGCCACTTCACGAAGTTCAGCACCTTCTATTTTTGCATTATGTGCGTATTGCGGGAAAGTCGTAGAAGCCATGACCGTATTAGTCCCCGGTTGTAGTATTGCACGGGAAATAATTGAGACAATCTCATCTGAACCATTCCCGAAAAGAATTTCATTCGAATCGATTTGATGGAATTCCGCAAGCTTTCCACGTATTCCAGCAGTGTAAGCATCTGGATACATTTCAAATTGAGCTGCCTTTGAACGTAAATATTCTGCGACTTCAGGTGATGAACCATAAGGGTTTTCGTTTGAAGCGAGCTTATGTACTTCTTGCAGGTCATATGTACGCTTTATATCTTCTAATGAACGTCCGGGTGTATAAGCTTTCATCGTGCGTAAAATTGGTTTCCACTTCATTGGATAGCCCTCCCTTATTGTTGTTTTTGTAAATCAGGTCGTAATTGAACGGCATTATTTTGATAGATATGTTGTATTTCTTCCTGCTTTTTAGATGTATTGACATTCATCATGACGCGAATACACTTGCGCATAGAGCCAGGTACATCAATTTCATGTGTACACATGACCGGTACATACGTCCAGCCTTCAATTGAGCGGATCGCTTTTGCGGGAAATGCCGCTTTGACATCTACTGTCGTTGAAACAATTATAGAAACGATATCTTCCGGTTTGAATTGATTCGACTCTGCCATTTCGAGTACAAGAGATTCTGTCGCTTGTAACACTTCTTTTGCGTCATCATGTTCAACTGTTGTCGCACCCCTAATTCCTCTTACACTCATACAATTCCCTCGCTTTTCAATTTTTCTTTAAATTCCTCAAATGCGGTCTGACACTCTTCGGAACTAATTTCTTTTACAAAAGGTTCACCAATTTTTTGTAATAAAACAAAATTCATCTTGCCGAATGAAGCTTTTTTATCCTTTTGCATATAGGATAGTAACTCTTCGAAACTATAAGAGAATACCGGCCCAAATGTATAGCCATTATTGTTAGCGAAGTGAAGATAGCGATTCGTGAATCCTTCTGGTATATTACCGTATTTTTCACTTAGCAAGAAGGCATAACCCATACCAATCATGACACATTCACCATGACTGAGGCTACCGAATCCAGAAGCCGCTTCCACTGCATGTCCAAATGTGTGGCCGAAATTTAGAAACTTGCGTGTAGAATTCTCAAACTCATCTTCTCCCACGATCTCTGCTTTCACCTTGATGCCTTGCAGTAATTCTTGTTCAAGCCACTCTATGGGAGGGGTAGAAAACTGTTCCTTTTCCAGTAATTGCTCTGTCCATAATGGATCCGAAATAAAGGCGTGCTTGACCAATTCCGCCAAGCCTGAACGCATTTCTGATGCAGGCAACGTCTTGAATACATCCGTATCAAACAATACAGCTGAAGGTTGATGGAATGATCCCACCATGTTTTTCCCTTCCGGCATATTGATGGCTGTTTTACCACCGACCGCACTGTCATGCGCAAGCACAGTTGTCGGACATTGGATAAAGCGAATACCCCGCATAAACGTAGCTGCTACAAAGCCTGTTAAATCCCCACACGCGCCTCCCCCAAATGCGATCAGGAGTGAATTCCGCGTAAAACCTTCAGTCAGTAAGAAAGACTGACACTCCACGTAGACTTCTGGCATTTTACACTTCTCGCCGCCAGGTACGATTTTCACCGATACCTCGCGACCAGAATGTGCTAGCGCTTTTTGCAATAAAGGCAGATGTAGCTCTGCTACATCTGCATCGGAAATAATTCCAATTTTATCTGTAGTACGTAGCAATTCTGCATATTCAGTCGAAAATAATTCATAAGTGTTCGAACCTACATAGACATCGTATTGGTGATCACGGACGGAAACAGTTAACTTATCCATCTTAAAACTCCTTTACATATTGTCTATATTGTTCAATATCTTTCTGTAAGCCATCCATTGTATCCGAACGGAATTCTTCCATAATCGCTTTAGCCATCTCTGTAGCGATGACATGTTCAGCTACAACGGATGCAGCAGGTACCGCACAAGGATCGGAACGCTCAATTGTTGCTACGAAAGGTTCCTTTGTATCAATATCTACGCTTTCCAGTGGTTTATATAGCGTCGGAATGGGTTTCATTACACCGCGAACTACGATTGGCATACCTGTCGTCATTCCACCTTCAAGTCCACCTAAACGATTGGATTTTCGGTAATATCCCAGCTCTTCATTCCAACTGATTTCATCATGCACTTCACTGCCTGGCATTTTGGCCATATCAAACCCTAAACCAACTTCAACCCCTTTAAAAGCGTTGATGCTCATCATAGCGCCTGCAAGCTTGCCATCCATTTTGCGATCGAATTGCACGTAACTACCAATTCCCGGAGGACATCCTTCAATGATGACTTCCACTACACCACCGAGTGTATCGCCACGCTTTTTAATATCATCTATAGCTGCCGTCATTTTGACAGACGCGTCTGTATCCGCACAATATACTGCATCTTCTTCTACGATGGCACGCAGTTCTTCTATGGAAAGATCGGCATAAGCGGCAGGATCTGTTTCGATGCCACCAATTTCCGTCACATGCGCTACAGTTTCAATCCCAAGCTGACGCAAGAATTGTTTTGCTACTGCACCGATTGCAACACGCATCGTCGTCTCACGTGCTGATGAACGCTCCAAAACATTTCGCAAGTCACGGTGGCCATATTTCATGCCGCCGACTAGATCTGCATGTCCAGGACGAGGACGAGTGATCTGACGCTTCACATCTTCCGGATTTACGTCTTCAGGCAGTGGTTCTACACCCATGATGCCTGTCCAATGTTTCCAATCATCATTAACAACTGTCAGCGTGACTGGCGAGCCCATTGTTTTACCATGACGTACACCTGATGAGATTTCCACACGATCCTTCTCTATTTGCATCCTACGGCCTCTACCGTGCCCACCTTGTCTTCTCTTCAATTCTTTATTGATCATCTCAGCAGTAAGCTCCATCTGTGCAGGTAATCCTTCAATGATAGCAGTAAGCTGTGGACCATGTGATTCTCCAGCTGTAATATAGCGCATATTCCATTCCTCCGTAACGTGGTTTATTGTTTTTTTCTATAAAAGAATGTATCTACTGATTCAAAGTTATATTTTTCAGGATTGAATATTTGTTCTGTGCTTCCAACGAACAGAACACCACCAGGTTTAAGTGCTTTGGAGAAGTTGGTGTAAATCTGATCTTTCGCTTCTTCCGTGAAGTAGATCATCACATTACGGCAAACGATCAAGTCATAGTTCGTATCATAGCGATCTTCCAGCAAGTTTTGCTGTTTGAATGTAACGGTCTTCTTAATATCTTCTACCACTTGATAGGAAGCACCTTCTTTTATGAAGAACTTATCGACGATTGGCTTCGGCACCTCTTTTAATGCACGCTCATTGTAAAGACCAACTTTGGCACGATTCAATACGCCCATATCTAGATCTGTGGCGTAAATGGAGATATCACGCAACGGAAGGTAGGATGATAGAACCATAGCAAGTGAGTATGGCTCTTCTCCGGTAGAACAAGCTGCGCTCCAAATTTTTAATCGAGTATTCTTTTCCAGTAATTGAGGAAAGATTTTCTTCTCCAAGACGTTCCAACGTATGGCGTTGCGGTAAAATTCTGAAACATTAATCGTCATGCGGTCCAAGAATTCTTCCAATAAGTCTTTGTCCGTTTGAATAGCTACAGAGTAATCTTTAAAATTACGAAAGCCTTTCTTTTCATATAGTGAAGTGAGTCTCCTCTTCATCTGGGCTTCTTTATACAAAGACAAATCAATCCCGGTTTTCTTTTTGACCCCTTGAATTAACATCGAATAATCAGACATTTCACAACCCCCTGTTGCCTTTTCTTTCTTATGTACGTTCTCATTATAGCGGAAAAAGTATGTTGTATGTATAAGAAAAACAGCCATGCGAAATTCGCTCGGCTGTTTTTGGCGATTAATTAATCCAGTTGTTCACTGTTTTGTCATAAGTCACAAGCTCTTCTTCTTTAAAGAACAAGTTAATCTCGCGGCTTGCTGACTCAGCTGAGTCTGAACCATGAATAATATTCTTGCCTACTGTTACAGCGAAATCTCCACGAATAGTTCCAGGAGCTGATTCTTTTGGATTCGTTGCACCCATCATTAAGCGAGCAGTAGAGATTACGTTCTCGCCTTCCCATACCATTGCGAAAACTGGTCCAGAAGTGATGAATTCTACAAGTTCTCCGAAGAATGGACGTTCTTTATGTTCTCCGTAATGTTGTTCAGCAAGTTCTTGAGAAATGTTCATTAATTTCCCGCCAACTAATTGATATCCTTTGTCTTCGAAACGACCAACGATTTCACCTACAAGGTTACGTTGTACGCCGTCAGGCTTTACCATTAAAAATGTTCTTTCCATCTCTTAAACACTCCTTCGATCTTCTATAGGGATAATCCCTTTTAAATCGTAACATTGACGCCTTTTTCTTTCAACTATTAACAAACATCGTCAATATTTTCGTTGACCGATAAAATCAGCAATTTGAGTCAAAGCTTTCTTCGACTTTCCATTCGGCAGACTTTCCAATTCCTTCAGTGCTTTGATCAAGTACAAATCACTTACATGCTGTGCTTTTTCGATAGCACCACTTTGTCGAATATAGCGAAGCATCGCTTGTCTATCCGATTCTTCCATCACCCCAGTAAACGCACGTTTCATGTAGGGCTTGAATTGTTCATCATCTTTTATGTATAAAACAGGCAATGTAATATGACCATTTAATAAGTCGCTTCCTGCCGGTTTCCCAAGTTCTGCATCTGTTGAAGTGATATCCAAGATATCGTCGACGATTTGAAATGCCATTCCAGTGAAATACCCATATCTCTTGAGTTTTCGTACAGTTTGCGCATCCGCATCCGCACTAAGTGCGCCGAGTTCACAACTGGAGGATAGCAGTAAAGCTGTTTTTCGCTTAATACGTTTCAAATAGTCGCGCAGATCTTGATCGGTTTGTTGTTGGAAATCAATTTGGATGATTTCCCCTTTACATATCTCAAGCATCGTTTCTGCGAGAATCTGATGAACAGGTGCTTTCTCGATATTACCAATAGATGTCAGCGCTCGTGAAAAGATGAAGTCCCCTGCATACATGGCTACCCGATTGTTCCACTTCGCTTTAACAGTTTCTAAACCGCGCCGCATATCAGAATCATCAATTACATCATCATGGACAAGAGATGCCATATGGATCAATTCAAGGGATACTGCAATTTTCGCAGCGTTTTCCAGCGAATACGTTCCGAATTGAGCAGCCATTATAACGAAAATCGGCCGGATTCTTTTTCCACCTGCTTTTAATAAATGCAAGGAAGCCTGACGAACAATGGGAGAAGAGGATTGCACGGAACGCTCAAGCTCTTTTTCAATATAGGACATATCTTTGCGGAAATCCGTATAAAGCGACATCAACTTAATTTTTTCCAACCCCATTACCTTCTCCCGTGTATTCATTATTTGTAAGCGATATGGCCTGCCGCCGCACCGCCACTGTAAGACTTATACGAAACTTCTTGATATCCTGCATCGACAAAAAGCTGTGCTAGCTCTTTCATGCCTGGGAAATCATTTGCTGATTCTTGAAGCCAAGAATATTCTTTATAGCTCTTTGCAAACAGTTTACCGAATAACGGCATAATGTATTTGAAATAGAAGCGAAACCCTTGACGATAGACAGGTATTTTAGGTTGAGATGTTTCCAAACATACTGCCATTCCACCGGGCTTTAACACGCGTCGCATTTCTTTTAATACAGTCAAGTAATCAGGAACATTGCGAAGACCAAACCCGATCGTCACATAATCAAATGAATTGTCCGGAAATGGAAGTGACATTGCGTTACCTTGAACCAACGTAAGATGCGGATAAGGTGCTACTTTGTCTCTGCCGGAATCCAGCATGTTGGCACTGAAGTCTAAACCGACAACTTCACCAGTAGGTCCTGTAGCTTGAGCCAATGCGACAGTCCAATCTGCAGTACCACAGCAAACGTCAAGTGCTTTAGCACCCGGCTGTACATTCATGCGTTCCATGATATCGTTCCGCCATTTTATATGTTGATTAAAACTGATCACGGAATTCATTTTATCATAGTCTGTCGAAATTTTTTCAAAGACGTTATGAACTTTTTCTTCTTTTGAGACCGCCACAGTTCGTCCCTTCTTTCCTCACTTCAATTTACTTCCTCATTGTTTCGTCATTTTCTGCAACTCGGCTATTACTTCAGTATGTAAATAAAAGCTGTTCTCTAATCTGTCGTTCAGCTGTTGTTGTAACTGATCGATCCAATCTTGTGTATCATGCGTATTCGGCACTAGATGCGGAAATTTCATCCGATTCAAATCATGCCGTCTGCTGTCAAGCAACCAGACGAAAGGAAAGACCGTCTCTACAATGTGTACGTAGCGACTAAAACCAAATGATTCGAAGAACTTCACAATACACGCACTTTCCACATCAGCGATTAACTGCAACCGCTCTTCAACAGTTGTCGGCGGTGCTTGAAGCAATGTCGTCTTGCATTCATTGACTCTGCCGATAGCTGATGACAAAGAACGAATGAGATGGAAGTTCGGAATCGACGCCAATAGCTTATAGTGAATACCGCTGAAGTGATCGCCCGCAAGGACCATCAACTGCTGTTCTTTGGATGAAGCATCGACGATATCGATTTGATCATGGACGTCAAAAGCCGTATGGATGGCACCGATGGCCAACGCTGCGGTTTGCATCTCATCTGTCCACTGCTCTCCGTTAAGCAAAGGCAATAGGAGCAACGAAGCTTTTCGCCTGTCAATCGGAGCATGTCCGACATCTCGTTCGACCACTGGCTGATAAATAGCGCGTCGCAAATGGTGTATATAATTGTCGACTTGGTCAGTGAACCCTTTTGTTTCCATCAGTAAGCTCCATTCCCGTAAGGATACGGTCATTCTTTTTCTTCGCTCGCAATTACGCCGTGAGCTGTATGAATTTCAGCTTCTCCCCGAATCTTAATAGCGGAGGTATGCTCGGTAAACTGCGCGATCATGACTTCTCCTCTATCTAGCTTTTCGGTATGGTGAAACTTGGTGTCATTGCCTCTCGTGAGCCCAATGACATTCACTCCATCTTTTTTCGCCTTGATAATCAGATAATCTGGTTGTGTCATTTTCGCATCTCCAGTCTATATATAATCCTAATGATAGCATATACAGCAAGCGCTCGGCAAAGACCTTAGTTCGTTCTAATAAGAGATAAAATTTCAGCACGCTTCACGTCATCATGTTCATAGATTCCTCTAGCAACGGTCGTGATAGTTTTAGCTCCCGGCTTCTTAATGCCTCTCATCGTCATACACATATGCTCAGCTTCGATGATGATATAAACACCATGGGGATTCAACTTTTCCATCATGGCATCTGCCACACTGGATGTGATGCGTTCTTGCAATTGTGGACGACGCGCTGCCGTTTCAACAGCTCTTGCCAACTTACTCAAACCAGCAACTACTCCATTACGCGGAATATAGGCTACATGGGCTACACCGAAAAATGGCACTAAGTGATGCTCGCACATAGAATAAAATGGAATATCTTTCACCAAGACGACTTCGTCATGATTCTCATGGAATACTGTATCGAAATATTCTCTTGGATCTTTATTTAAACCTTCAAATACTTCTTGGTACATTTTGGCCACACGTTTTGGCGTATCAAGTAATCCTTCACGAGTCGGGTCTTCACCGATTGCTTCCAAGATCATCGTAACAGCCTGCTCTAATTTATTTATATCTTGCTCTTTCATAACAGCATGTCCTCCTTGTTGGAACAAAACCTATTTCCCCAAAATACTAGCACATTCCATTCATTCCGTATAGTTACTTGTACTTCCTTATGTATACCATTAAAAAAACGGAAAGGAGTCCATCCATGGCCATCTGATGAACAGATTCGCTGGACGGACTCCTATGTAAAATCTCAAATTATTTTACTGCGTCTTTAAGTGCTTTACCTGCTTTGAAAGCTGGAACTTTACTTGCAGCGATTTCGATTTCTTCACCTGATTGTGGGTTACGTCCTTTACGTGCAGCACGCTCGCGTACTTCGAAGTTTCCGAAACCAATCAATTGAACTTTATCACCGTTAGCAAGAGTCGATTGAATTGTATCGAATACAGCTTCAACAGCTTTAGTTGCGTCTTTTTTTGTTAGACCTGCCGCTTCTGCCACAGAGTTAATTAATTCTGTTTTATTCACACCGTTCACCTCCTCTCAAAGGGGGATGCTATTGCTGTTAACACTGTAAAAAGAGTAACATAAGAAAAACTGCGGTGCAACAATATTATCGTGCTTTTCCTTTATTCACGGCATTTCAAGCGATTTTGATTGAAAAGCATAGAAAAAAGACCCGTTTTTGACGGATCTTTCATCATTCCAATCTACATTTTTTCGTTATTCTCTAGCTATTTCACCTTACACAATAAAGGTAATCATACCTTTATTTCCATCATTCACCATCTGTTCAATCGTTTCACGCAAGCGTTTTCTTGCTCGATCTGGAACTGCCGCGGTCTTATATCGGATACTTTCTTTCATGACTTCATGAAGTGGTGTGCCAAATAATTGTGTTTCCCATAATGCTTCCCGATCATGTAAATAGGCATTTTTCAATTCTTTTAACAAGTGATGACTATGGAATTCAGAGCCGATCAATGGAGCAAATTCCGCTTCCATATCGATTCGTATAATATGAAGTGAAGGTGCTTTCGCTTTCATTTTCACACCATAAAACGTATCTTGTTTAATTAATTCAGGAGCAGTTGGCTGGAAATCTTCAATCGATGGCAACGCTACGCCATACCCTGATTTTTTCGCAGTATCGATTGCTTCTGCATACATATCATACGATTTTTTCGCCTTAACTGCTTCTTGAATGAAAACAAGCCAATCTTTTTTCGAGCGCATTTCCGTCCCCATGAACTCTTCACACACATTAACAAAAGCTTGCTCATCCATATCAATTTTGACGATCGCACGCCCTTTACCTGCATCAACTTCTACTACTTCCGCTTGTCTAACAAACTCTTCTTCTTGCAATAACTCTGCAATTTCCTGAACTTTACGAATCTTAGAGACACCGAGGAATCCGTCTGTAATTAGCTGATCGATCCGTGCATTCAGCTTGTGGCTATCCCCTAGTTCCTCCATCCAGTCAGGACGTTGTAGCTCAATATCCGTGATAGGGAATTCATAGAGCGCCTCTTTAAGAATAAGCTGAATCTCCGCTGCATTGAGCTGGTCCGCACTAATAGCAATTACGGGAACACCATACTTTTCATGTAATTGCTGTTTCAGTTCCAATGCTTTTTCATGGGCAGGCATTTTAGAATTTAATACAATGACGAACGGCTTGCCAATTTCTTGCAGTTTCGAAACAATTTCTTTCTCAGCGGCTTCAGCGGCTGCGCGTGAAATATTGTTCACCGTGCCGTCCGTCGTCAGCAAAATTCCAATTGTGGAGTGATCACGAATGACTTTGTCCGTTCCGATGCGCGCCGCTTCCTGGAACGGGATCGGCTCATTGTGCCATGGTGTATGGACGTACTTCGGTCCATCCTCATCCTCATATCCTTTAACGCCGTCTATGACGTAGCCTACACAGTCCGCTAGGCGAATTTGGAATTCCAGTTCGCCATCCCCGATTGATACGCTTGTGCCTTGGGCAGGTACGAATTTAGGTTCTGCAGTCATAATTACGGGACCTGGTGAACTTTGGGGAAGTTCGTCTTGTGCGCGTATCCGATCGTTGGCATCCGTCATGTTGGGGATTACAACTTCCTCCATGACTCGTTTGACAAATGTGGATTTCCCTACTCGAACAGGGCCTACCACGCCTATATAAATATCGCCGTCTGTTCTTCTAGCTAAGTTTTCGTATAGTTCTTCTTTCATCATTAGCCCTCCTTTTTCTCCGCATTGTAGCTTATGAAATAGAAAAACGTTTCATGCATAGATGCATGAAACGTTTTTGGGTAATGCTACTAATTTAGTTAATAAACTTTGTAACGGTTCGGGATTGTTACTCCAGATGGGAACGCTTTCTGGAGGGCCCGCGGTGAGCCCGCTAGTCACTGCGTTCCTTTAGCGGTCTCACCTGTCAGGCTGATCCTCCCAGAGTCGTCCCATCTTCCGTACCAATCCTAGTTATATTATGGTGACAGTTTGTATCATTCTTTGAAATATGTAAAATTCAAATGCTAATACATGAGGTCACCCGCAAATTAGCGAACGTTATTTCTTCATAAACACAGGTTCATTGTTTTCGTCTACAGTGTATGGCAAGGAGTATGCCGGGAGGACTAGGGAGTCTTCGTATAGTAGGTAACGGATGTCTGTGCCTGGTTCTATTTCTGGCTTTTGTTCCATCAAGATCTTGTTGAGGTCGATGGAGTAGTCTACGTAGAAGTTTCCGTCGCCGCCTACTACGATAGGCAGGTGGGCGTCAGAGTATGGGCTTTGGACGGTTAATGGTTCTTTGAAGCCCATTTTCTTGAAGTCTACTGCATAGACGTTGTCGCCAACTGGATCTAGGAATGGAAGTTCTCCATTGATAAATTTGCGCAAGTTTAAGTCACGCAGTTTTTCAGTAGTACGCAAGTCGACTAACTTAACTGTAGGATTTTCTTCTACATCTATAAGAACGTACTGGAAGATGCCACCGTTTTCGAATGCGTTAGACGGAATCTTTTCAGTAAAGTCCGGAACGATTTTCGAGAACTCGATTGGATATTTGATAAATTGATCGGTTTCTTGATCGCGTGTTTTAATTGGTAATAGGCCGCCTGATTGTTCTTGGTAGCGCTCTACAGCTTTTTGAATTGTTTCTTGCAGTTCAGGATACGGTGTTTCACTTGCTTGCTTTTCTTCAGGCGGTCGACCGCCACAAGCAGACAGTATGAGTCCGCAGATCATGACTGAAAGTAAAAGTAATCGTTTATTCATAAGTTTACGCGCCTCCTGTCGGTCCGTTGAATACTAAATAGACCATTGCGAAGAACGACGAAATTAATAGTGTATAGGCAATAATTGCAAATAGAATTTTTACTACACGGTTTTTCATTTTATATCGGCTCAAATAAATCAAGCCCATTGAAATGACCATGAATCCCATTGCGTAAAAAGATAGCCACATTTTATCTAACGAGGACAAAATTGTCACCCTCCTACTGTTTAAATACCGAAAAATGTATCGATTTCTTGTTTCTTACCACGGGTCATTAATTGATCCACAGCTTGTTTAGGTGGAACCCCACCAAATAGTATGGAATATAAAGCTTCTGTCAATGGCATGTTGACATCAAACTGCTGTGCCAACTGAAACGAAGCCTTTGTAGTACGCACACCTTCTATCACCATACCCATTTCTTCGGTCACTCTTTCTAGAGACTGACCTTTTCCAAGTAAGTTTCCTGCGCGCCAGTTTCTTGAGTGAACACTTGTACATGTAACGACCAAGTCACCAAGTCCCGTTAATCCGGAAAATGTTTGTTGATCCGCACCCATTTTGACACCTAGACGCGTGATTTCTGCTAGACCTCTTGTAATAAGAGCAGCCTTTGCATTATCACCGTAACCAAGACCATCGGAAATTCCAGCAGCCAAAGCAATGACATTTTTCAATGCCCCGCCAAGCTCCACGCCGATTACATCTTTATTCGTATAGACACGGAAATAATTGCTCATGAATAAATCTTGTATCTGTTCTGCTGCTTCCATGTTGCTTGAAGCCACCGCCACCGTTGTTGGATGTCGAAGTACGACTTCCTCCGCGTGGCTCGGTCCAGACAGCACTACAATAGCTTCGCGTAGTGTTTCATCAATTTCCTCTGCAATAATTTCAGAAATCCGTTCCAATGAATCCGGATCAATTCCCTTGGAGACATGGACAAATATAGCCGGTTCAGTTAGTAATTCCTGTATATGGCGACACGTCTCGCGCATCGCAACGGTCGGTACAGCCAGTATGATCGTTTTCGCATGCTGAACCGCCACGTTTAGTTCACTAGTAGAGTTAAGGTTTTCGGGCAGCTTCACATCTGGCAAATACCGATTGTTCGTGTGCTGATTATGAATTTCATCCGCTTGTTCTGCACGTCTTGTCCAAATTAAGCTGTCATGTCCATTTTCAGCCAGCACAACAGCGAGTGCGGTTCCCCAACTGCCTGCCCCAAATATAGAGACTTTTTCCATTACCTCCACCCTTTCTGTTTGCGTAGTTAGCTTCTTGCTCTTGTGATTAAGCGGATTGGTGTACCTTCAAATCCAAAAGCTTCACGTAATCTGTTTTGTAAAAAGCGTTCATAAGAAAAGTGCATAAGTTCTGGTTCGTTGACAAAGACCACGAATGTCGGTGGCTTCACAGCAACTTGTGTTGCATAGTAAATCCGCAAACGACGTCCTTTGTCTGAAGGTGCAGGATTTCTAGCTACTGCATCTTCTACTACCTCGTTTAAGACACTTGACTGAATGCGCATTGCATGATTTTCGCTGATCAATTGGATATTGGAGAATAATGTATGCACACGTTGCTTCGTTTTAGCTGAAACAAAGAAAATAGGCGCATAATCAAGGAATCTAAACTGATCACGAATATCATCGATGAAGTTATTCATCGTCTTATCATCTTTTTCAAGCGTATCCCACTTGTTGACGACAAACATGACACCTTTTCCTGCTTCTTCCGCAAAGCCAGCTACACGTTTGTCCTGCTCACGAATACCTTCTTCTGCGTTCATGACAATCAATACAACGTCAGAGCGATCAATCGCTTTTAAGGCACGTAACACACTATACTTCTCTGTGTTTTCGTATACTTTCCCTTTTTTACGCATTCCGGCAGTATCGATAATTTTAAATTCTTGCCCTTCTACTACTTTTGTAGAGTCAATCGCATCTGTTGTCGTTCCAGCGATATCGCTAACGATCACTCGATCTTCACCAAGTAACGCGTTAACAAGTGACGATTTTCCAACATTCGGACGTCCAATTAAACAGAACTTGATGGAATCATCTTCCTCTTCCTCTAAGTTCATATCTTTAAAGCTCTCTGCGACTGCGTCCAATAAATCACCAAGACCTAGCCCGTGTGATCCGGATAGTGGATATGGCTCGCCAAATCCAAGTGAGTAGAAATCGTAAATCATATCTCTCATTTCTGGATTATCTACTTTATTCACTGCCAATACGACAGGCTTATTCGTTTTATACAGCATACGTGCAACCTGTTCATCTGAATCTGTCACACCATCTCTACCATTCGTCAAAAATATGATGACGTCCGCTTCTTCAATGGCGATTTCAGCCTGCATACGGATTTGGTCAAGTAATGGCTCATTACTCAGTTCAATACCGCCTGTATCAATTAAGTTAAATTCATAATTCAACCAATCTGCTGCGCTGTATATACGATCTCGCGTTACACCGGCAACGTCTTCTACGATAGAAATACGTTCGCCTACGATCCGGTTAAAGATTGTCGACTTACCGACGTTTGGTCTTCCTACTATTGCTACTGTTGGTTTTTTCATTTTCTTTCATTACACCCTTCCGACCTATCTTTGAATATTATACACAAAAAGAATGATGATGCATATGAAAGCATCATCATTCCCGTTACGCTAATTTATCATTTGTGGCTAGTTTATCACATTCTGAAGATTATTTTTGGAATTTCTTCAGTTGATCGCCGATGACATCCGCTAAAGAGAAGCCAGTTGTTTCTTCAGGCATTTCATAACTAAAGTTTTCTTCACGTGCTTCTTGAGGCTTTTCGATAAGATCTTTAATGCTCAATGAAATACGTTTTTCCTGTGGATTTACGTCTAATACTTTTACTTGTATAGACTGTCCTTCTTCCAAGACTTCTTGTGGTGTACCTATATGCTCATGTGCAATACGTGAAATGTGTACGAGTCCTTCCACGCCAGGCAAAATCTCAACGAATGCGCCATATGCTACAAGTCGTTTTACCGTACCATCCAGTACAGAGCCGACTTCTGCCTTTTCTTCGATGTTTTCCCATGGTCCAGGCAATGTATCTTTAATGGATAAAGATACACGTTCTGCATCACGGTCAACAGACAATACTTTGACTTGGATTTCGTCTCCTTCTTTCAACACGTCAGACACGCTTTCAATATGTCCGTGTGAAATTTGAGAAATGTGCACCAAACCATCTACACCACCGATATCAACGAATGCGCCGAAAGAAGCGATACGTTGTACTGTACCATCTAAAATGTCACCTTCTTGAATCTCAGAAAGTGCAGCTTCTTTTTTCTGCTCGTTCTGCGCTTGGACAACCGCACGGTGAGACAAGATCAATCGATTCTTTTCTTTTTCCATTTCCACGATTTTAAATGTCATCGTACGTCCTTTATAATTATCAAATGATTCAACGAAGTGATCTTCTACTAAAGAAGCGGGAATAAATCCGCGAACGCCAAGGTCGACAACCAGTCCGCCTTTCACTACGTCCTTTACTTCTGTTTCGATGATTTCACCGCTTTCAAACTTCTCTTCTAATGAATCCCATGCATTTTCTGCATCTACTTGGCGCTTGGACAAGACGTACGCCTCGTCTTCCACTTTAGTAATCGCCAATTCTAATTCGTCACCGACTGAGACTGCATCTGCTGCTTTTTCAATATGCAAGCTAGAAAGTTCACTGATCGGAATCACGCCGTCAAAAGGAGCACCAGCGATTTCAACCGTCACCGATTTCTCTTCAACCTTTGTCACTACACCCGTTACGTGTGCACCTTCACCGTATTCTTTAACTTCATCCATATTCATCTCTTCAGTCATATGTAGCCCTCCTCCATAATGAATCCTATCTCTATATTATGCGAATTGAGACTTAAAAACAAAAAATTACACTTATTCTTTTATTTGTACTGTTCTATCAACTTAGATATCTCTGCCATAATCGCCTCTGTTACTTCTTCAGCAGATGCTTTTCTTTCACGATAAGCCGTCATATCCATAGCTTCTCCATACACGACTTTTAGTTGCGAAAAGGCTTTATACGGTCCGATGATTGCACAAGGTACGACTTTCGCGTCTCCACCTTTTAACGCAAAGAATCCTGCGCCTGCCAAACCTTTTCCAATCTCTCCCGTTTTGCTTCTAGTTCCTTCAGGGAAAAGGCCTACCACTTTGTCTTCGCGTAATAGTTTAATGGTTTTACGGAATGCTTCTCGGTCACTCATGCCACGTTTTACAGGATATGCCTGTACTTTTGGCAACAACGTTTTCAAAACTGGCTTATCAAATAGCTCTTCTTTGGCCATAAAATGCACCGTTCTCGGACATGTAATACCGACTATAGGCGGATCTAAATTATCTATATGATTCGTACATAAGAGCACGCCGCCTTGTTTTGGGAAGTTTTCTTTGCCGATTACCTTAATTCGATAAAGCGGATAGCAAACAGTACTAATCAAAAATTTGCCAAGTGGATATAAATTCATTGAGATAACCTCTTTTCGGCATATTCGACAATACTATTCGTCACTTCTTCTATTGTCTTCCCTGTTGTGTCAATTGTAATCGCATCTTCTGCTTTTTTTAATGGAGAAATTTTACGTTCGCTGTCCGCTTGGTCTCTCTCGCTAATTTCCCTTTTCAATGTTTCATAATCCGACTTCATTCCACGCTTCTGTTCTTCTAGTAAACGACGCTCTGCACGCTCTTCTACAGAAGCTGTCATGAAAATTTTTAATTCCGCTTCAGGTAAGACGGCAGTACCTATGTCCCTGCCATCCATTACAACGGAGGATTCTGCTGCAAGATTTTGCTGTTTAGCGACCAAGAGATCACGGACAGATGTCAAAGCCGCTATCGCTGAGACATTGGTCGTTACTTCGTGCGAACGTATCGCATCGGTTACCTCTATACCGTCTAGCAAAACTTTTTGCACTTGTTCATCCGGTTGCAATTCAATTTCTGTTTGCGCAATCAATCGTGTGATTTCTTCCTCATTGCATGGATCTATGGCGCTTTGAAGTACTTTGTAAGTAATGGCACGATACATGGCTCCTGTATCGATATACGTATATCCTAATTTTTTAGCTACTAATTTAGCAATTGTACTTTTACCTGCCGCTGCCGGTCCGTCAATTGCGATTCTCATTCCACCTGTCATGATGAAAACCCCTCCATTTACGCCTTTATTGTACCATAAGCAAAAAGGAAAAGTCTGCTCTTGACAGACTTTTCCTTTAGCTATTTCGTAATTCTAACTGTCGTTCAAAGCAATAGCGAATAATGTGTTGTCGATCTTTGTCGTCTATCTCATCAAACGTGAAAGAGCTTAGTCTGCGCTTCTCGCTTTCCCAGTTTCTGACTACTCTCGCTTTACATGAAACATATTTGATTTCTGTCTTCGAGAAATACAATACGATCAGTAATTTCACTTCTGTATTTTGTGTGAAATAATCATGATCTTTCATATTGACTGCTAATCCGCCAGCGCTGAGATCCAACGATACCAATTGCAACGACGTGGAGTCTGCCTGTAACGCCACGTCCAACGACGTATCGACACGAACAAATTCTCTTCTTTGGATCTTCATCAAGTTCTGATCACCAGGATATTTCAGCTTAAGCATCGGTATCGTTTGGTTGACTCGACTATGCACCTCGGTACGAAATGCGTACGACATCTTATACTGATCTACGAATGTAACGAGAAGCTGTGTACCATCTATGAAGAATGCTGTTTTGCCCGTCATCATGTTGATAGGGTAATCCATCATGAAGTGCTCTTCACCTTCGATATCCACTACTCGACATTTAAATTTCTCCGATTCCTCGGTATAATCTTTTTCTAATGTTAATACCGTCCCGATACTTAGTCTCATTTCTCCACCTGCCATTCGTCCTATACTTTCATTATGTCATGTGGAGTAAATTTTTCCAATCCTTTTTTATTGTTTTTCTGTCGTAATGACTTCTAACGTCTCCGTGTCAACGAGAATCTTGTACGTCTCCAAATTTTCTTCTCCAGAAACGATTGTTAAATAATGCGCCAAGCGTTGCTCCTTTTGACTATTTTCCACGTACGCAAGCTCCTGAGCCATTACTGTAACATCCGGTCTAAAGAACGTGTGCCACTCCGCTGTACGAATAGGCTGTGGTTTCGGCTGTTCTTTACGAATGTATTCAGACGCATTCAGACCGATCACTTCACCGTTGTCTTTTGCTAATTTGATATGAATCGGGTCTGAGAATACTTTGGCATCATTTTCAGGAGACACCCGAACGTAAACAAAGTGCCATGCGTTATCATTTTCTCTAGCCTCTTCTAAAACCAGATCCTTATAATCCGCCTTCTGTAAAAATTCATCAGCCATTTTCTCTAACTCTTCATATGATACTGTCGGCTTGCCCATGCGACGCTCCACGAGATACGACAGAACATGTCCACCTTTTTCAGTTAAATCTAAATAGCCGATTGAAGAGTTTTCCGCAAAACGAATATGGTAAAACGGATATGGCGCACCTTTTCTACTTTTTTCCGCTGCAATGATATCATTTGACACACTCGGGAGAAGCTTTTTGAATTTTTGAATCGCCTCGTCCTCGGTAATTTTCTTTTCTTTAATATTACGCAACTCTTTTTTCTTTTCTGCATCAGACTCACTTGCTGTTAAAGGAAATACTGCTTCTGTATATTCCATAACTGACTCGCCCATTTTCGACCAATTCGCCTGACCATCGGGTGAGTCACGCAATTTTTTCTCCCAGTTGCTCATGGACATTCTTCTTGAAAACATATTTTTTGTCGCCAACTGCCATTCACTTGTCAGTTCATTCAAATTTTCTGAAGCACGCTTCATCACACCATAATATTCATCTGGGTCACCTTGTTCTGTAGATTCCTTTGCAAAATTCCCTAACCGTCCTAAGTAATTCATCCAAGAAGTAGAGAAACTTTCATCTACAGGAAGTGAGGAAATAGATGATTTGATGTCTGAAGATAAACGCCAAATATCTTCCCGTTCTTTTGCAGAACTTTTCTGATCTTCAAAGAGTAACGACTTATTTACTGCTTCTTCCAACTCGCCAAGTTTTTGCGAGGCATCTGTCATACTTTTAGAGTATTGACCATTTAACGCAATCGATAAATCTTCATTTTCACGCACCGTTCCAAACGTATATATCCCCAATACAATAAATGCATAGGTCAGTATGAAAATCATTTGCTTCATAATAAGCTAGGTCCTCCTTTCTTTAGTCACAAAATATGTGTAGACCGATTTTCTTTATTTGCGGTCTCGACCAAATCCATTTACTAGTAGCCGTTATTGGATTGAAATAGTAAATTGCGTTTTCTGAAGGATCCCAGCCGTTGATTGCATCGATGACCGCTTCTTTCGCGCGCTCATTCGGAGTCAGCCAAATCTGTCCATCCGCAACCGCAGTAAACGCTCCTGGTTGAAAAATGACGCCACCAATTGAATCAGGAAAATCTGCATGTTCGACCCGGTTTAAAATAACCGCTGCTACCGCCACTTGTCCTTCATATGGCTCTCCACGAGATTCACCATATACTGCATTGGCCAATAAATTAATATCTTGATCGGTATATTTAGGTGGTGCTTGCATTTGGGTTTGCGACTGCTTATGTGGCGCACTTCCCTTTTTCACTTGCGATTCCAGCGACTGACCACCGTAATAAGTAAATTGGTGTCCTTTAGCTATCTGTCCTTTTACATATTTTTCATCGTAATCAGAAATTCCTTTCAACTTCTTCTGGGTTCCTTTACCTGCAATTCCGTCAAGCGGTAATCCGTATTGCTCTTGGAAATTGCGTAATGCCCAGTAAGTTCCAAATCCGAAATTACCATCGATTTCTCCATGATAGAAACCGATATATTGAAGCCTTGCTTGCAACTCAATGACATCGTCTCCTTTTGCACCTTTAGCCAAATCACGTCCACTGAATGCTTCACTATGACTCGCAAAGAAAGAAAACATCATGATGCCTGCCAGTAATAAAAATAGGAAGCGTTTTGTAATTCGCTTCATCGACATCCACCTCCAATAAATTATGCTTCCTTGTAGTTTGTCCAATATTCAGTATTTTATAAGGCAAAAAATCCGTCTGATTTCCTCAGACGGATTTCTAAAAGTTTGATTAATTTCTTTTTCTAAATTGTTGCATCGCAAAAGTGTGCGCGTACTTCACTCGCGTCAGCCCGAACCACCAAAGGAACAACATGAAAGGGATTATTAAATAAAGCCAATAATCATAGGTAAATAAAATCGAATTGTAGAGTACATGAAGCAAGAATGGCGCCAAAAATGCAACGGTGATCCATTTCGCTTTTTCTGACACTGCAGAAAACTTAGCTTTACCAAAGTAATATCCCATGACGACACCAAATAACGCGTGACTTGAAACTGGTAATAACGCACGAATAAAAGCTGTATCCAAACCGAAAGACAGTAAATATAAGATATTCTCCACTGTAGCGAAGCCGAGCGACACACTTGCTCCATATAAAATTCCATCATAGGCATCTTCAAATTCGGTTGTTTTATATACAAGAATAAAAATAATAATCCATTTAAAAAATTCTTCTAAACTGCTCGTAAATAACACATTGCGAAAAAAATCATTAGTAAATACGTGCTCTTCTTCAAATACATGCTGGATAAACAAAATGGGAAATGTCATGATTGCACCGTAAATGAATGCATGGAATAGCGTCTTGGATGGCTCCTTGGCAATTTGTTTACGTAAATACAAATAACTGAAAAGTGCCAGCGCCGGCGCTATTGCGACTGTCAGTAAAATAAACATAGGCGCCTCCTCATGTCGCTAGTATATCACATCCTATACGATGAAAGCCGCCTGACTTAAAAGGCAAGCGACTCATCCATTCACTTATTTTGTGCAATACATTGCGCAATCATTCCGCCATGGAAACGACCATTTTCGATGAAAATTTCATTAGCATTATTACCTGCTGCAATGACACCTGCGATGAATAAATTAGTAACGTTCGTTTCCATCGTATCTTCATTGAAAACAGGCCGTCCTGATTGTTCATCAACATCAATACCTATTTTACGTAAAAATGCATGATCTGGATGATAACCGATCATTGCAAAGACATAATCGCTTTCAAGATTAAATGTAGTTCCTTGCTGATTGACGGTAACCGCTTTTTCAGTAATCTTCGTTACACACGCGTTAAAATGCATATCGATTTGACCGTTACGCACTAAACTATCAAAGCCCGGCAATATCCAAGGCTTCACACTTTTCGAATACGTTTCATTTCGATAGACGACAGTTACATGCGCACCTGCACGCTGTAATTCCAGCGCTGCGTCGACAGCGGAGTTTTTCCCACCAATGACTGTCACTTTTTTATTGAAGTACGGATGTGCTTCTTTGAAGTAATGGTAGACAGTAGGCAAATTCTCTCCTTCGACATGTAAACGATTCGGTTGATCATAATATCCTGTTGCCACTACGACATATTTCGCATCATAAACCGCTTTATTCGTTGTCACGACAAATCGACCATGCTGTTGATCTATATCTTCTACTCGCTCATGACTGTTAATCTGCAAGTTTTCGATTTGCGCAACAGTTCTATAATAGACTAGAGCATCATTACGCTTTGGTTTATCGATAGCTGTAATGAACGGCGTCTTGCCTATCGATAATTTCATACTGGAACTAAAAAATGTTTGGTGAGTCGGATAATTATAAATAGAATGCACGATATTTCCTTTTTCGATCACCACTACCGACAAACCTATATTTTGTAATTCAATTGCCGCCGACAAGCCACATGGACCGCCACCGACAATTACTGCATCTACAGAATTCATGATATCTTCTCTCCTATTTTTTGCGTTCTAGTAATGAACTTCCACGACATGACATTCGGGTTTTGCACCGAAACGCAACGGCACCATCGTCGTTCCATAGCCATTACTAATTAATTTCGCGCTGTTTCCCGTCGTCTCGAAACGACCAAGGTCTTGCATACCCCAAGGTCCCAGTCTAATCTGGCCTCCATGTGTATGGCCGGCAAGAGATAATTCCGGTTGCAACTTTTCTTCAAACTTTCGAAAATAGGAAGGATTATGTACAGCCAGGATTAGATGATCATATCCTTTTGCAGAATCCACGGCCTGATCAATCTCTACTTTCCCGTTATTTGGATCTTGCAGCCCACATATACCGAAACATGGATGGTTCGGTATCGATGCAGTACTGTTAACCAGCACTTTCCCACCAACTTGTTCCATTACACGTAGTATATTTTCTGTACCTACTTCTTGGTCATTATTGCCGAAAATATAAAAAATTGGTCCTATCGAAGCGAGTAAGCGCATGTTGCGTTCAATTCGCTCAATTGGCACGCCACCTTCTGCCACGTCTCCACCGACGATCACTGCATCAATAGAACGCGTACGTAAATCATTAATCAGCCACTGAGGAATACTGCGCCTGTGAATATCCGAAATAAAGAACACGTTCAATTTATTAGTTGGAGTGGAATTAATATGTAACATATGTGTAAGCACACGATTCCGATGGGCTAAGGCATACATATACGTCAGCATAGTTGTCGCTGACAAAAAAACTGATAATCCCGCTATTCGAACCTTTTTCATTAGTCAACTCCCATAGAAAAAAGCAAAGCGTCTACTTTGCTTTTGTAGTAGTAATTTTCATTAGTAGTATAGCAAGAATCCAATAAAATCCCTAACCATTTTACTGCACGTAGGAAACGGCATGCATGTAATCTGTCATGGCCGGGTAAAACCCAACCGATAACTCGACTTTTTCAACAGGCACTTGATCGGGAACGTCAGGAGAATAGAGATCCGATAATACATAGAGTAGTATAACAATAGGTATTAAAGTAAAAATCGCCAGAAAAATATTGATGACTTTCACACGACCATATTGCTCCTCTTTCTTCTTTCCGTGTACTTCAGCACGAGAAGGAAGTTTATCGAAAGGCACTTTTTCTTTAATCTCTCTTCGCTGCTGTTCAAAATCCATTTTATACTGTTCGTTTAACATGTCTAATTTCTCCTTCACACCGCATAATGTCTGTTGCTATTATATGATGTAATTCCTTTGTTCATCCGTGAAAAGTACGTCCGCTTACAAACTCTTCTATCTCTATTATGCCGAATTTTGTCTAAAAAGTAAATACAGACAGATTGCATCAACCTAATAATTGATGCAGTCGTTCGCGCCATTGTAACACTTCAACTACTTGTTCAGTCGATGTTTCCGACTTAATCAGCCAGTCGTCATCAAGATTTTGACAGTTTGAACAGCAATCCGCTTCTGCAGGTGAGGTGTTTTCACCAAAAAACTGCACTAATATTTCTCGCAAACAGCTATCACTTTTTACATAGCACTCCATCTCCGCAATTTGTTTCTCTTTCACTTGATATATTTGGTGAATTTGTCGAATGACATTTTCAACATCAGATTGCTCCAAATAATAATCAAGTAAACGACCGGCAACTTCGGATAGTCCAGCTTGTTCAGCAGCCAATTGACTCCCAGTACCTGATTGCAGTAAAGAATGATAATAAAGAGTTTGCTGTTCATCTGGCAGATCTTCATAGACTATGAACTTCACTTTCTGAATATCCCGCTCACTATACAGAAGAGTGGCCGCGGCTTTTTCCCCGTCACGGCCTGCACGTCCTACTTCCTGGATATAAGCGCTTGGCGTAGCAGGTAAATGCTCATGAATAACTTGCCGAATATCATCTTTGTGAATTCCCATGCCAAATGCATTGGTAGCACAAATCCACTCGAGTTCACCTTGTACAAATTGTTGTTGAATTATGGATCGTTCATCCTGCTCCTTGCCACCGTGATAGCTGGCTGTCGGAATTCCAGTTTCTCGGATCATTGCCGCGAGTTCATCCGCACGTTTCCGTGAAGCTACATAAATAACACCAGGACCGATTGTCGTAGCAAGCCTTTGTATAATCCACTCTGTTTTTACCCATTCATTATCCATATGCATAACTCGATATGATATATTCGGACGATCGATCGACTGTCGTTCGATGTGAGGATTTCTCATGTGTAAGTAAGTTGTAATATCTTCCACTACTTTCTCATTCGCAGTAGCAGTTAATGCCAGTACTGGTGCTCTTTCTAATACTGAGAATAATTCCTTTAATCGTAAATAGTCTGGCCTGAAATCAAATCCCCACTCTGAAATACAATGGGCTTCATCTACTACAAAGAAAGCAATAGGCAATTGTTGAACAAGCTGTCGAACATGTTGCTGCATCACCATTTCAGGCGATAAGAAAATGAATTTATACTGCGCTAAAGTAGAAAGCGCCAATTCCTTTTCCTGCCTCGATAAAAATGAATTGATAGCGACAACCCGCTTCTCTTTATGTTTTCGCAAGTTAGCCACTTGATCTTCCATCAACGCAACGAGAGGAGAGATGATAATCACTGCACCATTGAGCATGTATGCAGGTAATTGATAGCAAAGTGACTTCCCCGTACCCGTCGGAAAAATTGCCACGGCATCTCGTCCAGCTAGCAACTCGGTCATGACTTCTTGTTGTCCAGGTCGAAATGATTCATAACCAAACTTTTGACGCAACACGTCTTGAAGTTCCATCAACTCTCCCTCCTTCCGATCATGATGATTAATCGCAGTTGGAAATACGATAATTCTGGGCACTGCTGTTTCAACAAACGCAAACGTTTAGTCTGCAACTGTTCAACATGACGCCAAACTGCATCTATTTGTTCTTCCGTTACAAAATCTTTATATGGAAAGCCATCCATATTCGCTGCCATTTCAATGAAATGATCTTCTATTGTACTTAATTTCAAATTTCGTAAAGAAGCAATTTGCTCTACCGAATAGCCCCGCTCGAATAGTTTCCGTGTCCGTTCTGCAGATTGAGTCAAATATGTGTCCACTTTACAACCTGCCGCTAATTCTGTCAGCAACGACAAGTTGGGTCGCTGTTGTATGAAATCGAGCATAATATGTAATGCTTCTATATAGTACAATTGTATAGTCTTAACCGGTAGATTTACACTATCCGTCATCTGTTCCCAAGTAGACGCAGTGAGCCGGTACCCCGTTAATCGACTGCTCACTATCATACGTTGTAAATCTGTTAATGAGGAATTAGTTAGCACATGTTCCAATTCTTTTCGCAGTGACGTGGATAGGCTGATCATGCTACTTGATTGATTACGTAAGAACCCTTTGACAAATTGCTGCGTAGGCAACTCCTTCTGGATTGGCATGAACATTGTTTCACTACTGCGTAAATTGGACAATGTCTGAACTAGCAACGCCAACCGTCTGGCGAACTCTCTTTCTCGCCCGCGGTAATTCCAGCCATTAAATCGCCACATTTCGCTACCTGTCGCCATCTGACCTTTTGCTGTCACATAGACGAGTTCATTTATATATATTAGGTCATCCGCTTGCATCCGCTCTAACGCTTGCTGGAATTCGCTTGCTGTCAATTGTGGCAACAATGCATAGTATGATTTGACTTGATAATATTCAACGTCCTGTAACGTCTGTCCCGATCGTTTTCCACGAAGTATATGGTAGACACCTTGCGCTGAACGCTCACCATGGAGACGTTGGAAGATCGTTAATAAGATGGAATCGAAACTCATTTGAGCTACCCCCCCTGAAGAAATAACGTTTTTTTGTTGAAAAGTGATGAAAACAGCTTTAGAATAGAGTAGATACAAAATAGGTTGAGTGAATGGAAGAAGGGAGAAAGACAAATGTCTAGCAAAAAGTATACGATTGTCGATCAGGATACATGTATAGCCTGCGGGGCGTGCGGGGCTGCTGCGCCGGATATTTATGATTATGACGATGAGGGGATTGCATTTGTTATTTTAGATGATAACACGGGAAACACTGAAGTTCCAGAAGAACTGATGGAGGATCTCGAGGATGCATATGATGGCTGCCCTACCGATTCAATTAAAATTGCGGATGAGGCCTTCGAAGGCGATCCATTAAAATATGAAGATTGATTCAATCCCGACAACACTTCCTACTATTGGATGTGTTGTTTTTTAATGCGTTGAATTAATTAATAAGGTTGGCATTAGTATTGGCATGGGGATTTGCATTTGATATGTGAGTGAACTAGATGTATCCACCTTTTATGTAAGGATTGCAACAGAAGATGGCCGCGCTCCCCAGCTGGTGTGGAAATCTACTGACGTTACTATATCAATTTCTCTTCTAGCATAAAAAACGCCAGTCTCCCTAATATTCTGGAAGACTGGCGCATATTTGTTTAGAATGATAACTTCTTTTGTTGCTGGAGAATCCACTTCTCCATGCTTCTATATAACATCAACGTGATGGCTAATAGCATGACACCTTTGATCAGGTTGAACGGTAAGATTCCCAATATGATCATCTGATACAGCGAGTCGCCTGTAACTGCTGGCATACCTAGGAAATATGTGTACATTGGCAAGAACACTAAGTAATTTAATACGCTCATACCTATTGCCATTGCTACTGTACCTGCGATCAAACCTGATGCAAGACCTTTAGCTGAACGATACTTCGTGAAAATCCAGTAGATTGGCATTATGAATAATACACCTGTCACAAAGTTTGCGACTTCTCCTACCGGTACTCCTGTCGGGCTTCCTGATAAGAACCAGTGCATGACGTTCTTCAATAGCTCTACGCCTATACCTGCAACAGGTCCCATCGTCATGATTGCCATAACAGCAGGGATCTCACTAAAATCAATCTTTAAAAATCCAGGCATTGCCGGGATCGGAAAGTTGAACTGCATTAATACAGTTGAAATACTTCCCAATATTGCCACCAAAATTAGCTTACGTAACTTCTTGTTATTCACTTGTTCCTCTCTCCTTTTGCGATTCACTTCAAAAGAGGAAAGGCTGGCTCATCTATTGTTCCGCTAAAAATCCCTAAAGCAAAATATGCTTTAGGGAGAGTAAAATGCACTGTTAAGAACAGATAATTTACAAACTTATCCGTCAGGAAACAAGCACCACTTTTGCGTACACAAAAAGATGGCTGCACCTTCACCTTCTCCCATCCAGACTATACTGTCGGCTCCGGAATCTCACCAGAATCAGCCGTTAAGCTCGCGGGCTAAAAGTAGAATTCTACTTCATTTCCGCCGGTCGGGAATTACACCCTGCCCCGAAGATGAATCAATATTTAATTATGAACCTATTATAGCGTAAAAAAACTGTTTTGTAAACTTCACAAGTTTACAAAACAGAATTATTCGTTAATTAGATACTTTGGATTTGCCCCAAACGGCTTTTCCAATGGCCGAGTGAAGTCAAATTTATTCCATTGTTCCTGCGCGACTTGATCAAATTCTACCTGTTTATCGAAACTTGCCGCCGTCAACAAGATGCCGTCTAGTAGTTGCATTGCTTCTTCTGATTGCAACTTATCTAAATCAAGCACTTCAGTAAATTTCACGTTGACAATACCTTTAACTTCTTTAACCGTGAAGTCTATTCCTTCAGGGACCACAGTTGAATAGATATCATTCGGTGACTTCTTCATATCATTCAAAGCTTGCTCCACCGTTTCGGAAGTCTTACCAAAATTAGTGGAGAGTACCGCTTCTCCATCTGATTTTACAAATCGATAATACGCTTGACGCGAAGCCACTCCTGACAAGCCGATCGGTTCATCCACTTGACCTATTTGATCAAACGTCATTGGCGATGCATCTTCTTGTAAAAACTGTATTTCATCGTATCCTTGAAACGTATTTTGCACGGACAGATTCAACATTTCAAGTGTCGCACTCGATCTATCATAGGTATGGTCCGCAGTGAACTTCATTTGAACTTGATTACCGTTCGAAGATATCATCGCTTTATACGGATGATACTCTGTAAAACCGAGCGCCTCTTCATCTATTGTATTCGCATACTCATTATACAGCGCGACTGCATCCGGTGATGTCTCTACGCCTTCAGGGAGACGTTCATTCGGTATTAGGAATGTTACGGGGACAATGGTTGCCTGATCGGTAGCCAAGCCAATATGAAACGCTGTGTGATCCAAGATGTCGGCAGGATAAGCGGCGTATGAGAGCGGCGCTGAAACCTGCTTTGTAAACACGGATGCATCACTCGCTTCATTCGACTGCATTTCTTCACTATCCTCCATCACGATAGGATCAGCCGATTCCTCTGTCGTTGCTTTATCCATCGATACTTCATTGTTTTGCTGAATGAATGTCGGCACGATGATGGTGAGCAATACAATCGCCGCAACAGCTGCAATAATTGATGGCCACTTGGATTTCGACGGTCTCTTCTTCGGTCCGTTTGGCTCAGAAAGTCTCGCATCTTCTTTTAATCGTTGCATAATCTCGTCTTTGGAACGCTGATCTTTCACGACGGGCATATTACGTAAACGTTTCTCGATAGTATCTTCATTCCACTTGTCATTGCTCATCTCATCACCCCTCCCTCGCGGAACGCGCTTCCAACCTCACTTGTAATGCTTTGATTGCACGATGCTGCGTCGTTTTTACTTTGCTTTCAGTCCAGCCCAGAACTTCAGCCGTTTCAGCGACTGAAAGATCCTGAAAGAAGCGCATAAGGATGACCATTTTCTGATCACCCGTACAGGTGTGCAACGCTTCAAGCACTTGCTTCTGCTCCTCATCTGCTTCAATCAAATGTTCAGGCAAGCGGTCAGTTGAAGCTAATTGCTCTGTTTCCCAATCGAAATGAATGTTTGCATGCTTGTTGATTGTGGATTGTTTTCGGAAATAGTCAATCGAGACATTTTTCGCAATCGCAAACAGCCAAGTTTTCTCGGTGCTTTTCCCTTCAAAACGGCCATATGATTTGAGTACCCGCACATATACCTCGTGCATCAAATCTTCGGCTACCCCCCGATTGCGAGTCAAATAAGTGAGGAAGTTGAATACGTCACGGTTATAGTCTTCATATAATCGTTGAAAAACGGAATCATCCATTCAATCCCCCGTTCTCTAGTAGTAGTCGTTTCAGTATAGGAGAGGTTTCATTTATTAATTGCCTCAAATGGAAGTGAACAAATAAAGATGGTACCTTTTTCTTCACCAAGGGTTGCTAAAATTGAACCGTTATGTGCTTCCATAATATTTTTCGCAATAGCCAAACCAAGTCCTGTACCACCTTTTCCTCTTGTTCTTGCTTTATCTGCCTTATAGAAACGCTCAAAGATGTAAGGTAAGTCTTTTTCTGGAATCCCGACACCTGTATCGGCTACTGTAATATCAAGTATTCCGGTAGACCGGTAGACACCTAGCGTCACCGCTCCACCGTCTGGCGTATGGCGGATGGCGTTATCGATCAAATTAGTAAACACTTGCTCAAGACGGTCTTCATCTGCCGTTACGAGTAGTGTATTCAATTCTTCCGTCTCCAAAGACAAGTCCACTTTTGCATCTCTTGCCACTTGTGAGAACTTTGTCACCATACGTTCTAGAAACTCCACAATCGAAAGAGGGTTTTTATTCAGTTGAATGTAGCCGGATTCCATTCTTGCCAGATTCAGCAAGTCTGTAACGAGGCGACTCATTCGCTTGGATTCATCATGGATGATCTGAACCATTTCCATACGTTCTTCTTCACTGCTCACTACATCATCTATGATGGCTTCACTATATCCTTGCAACATCGAGATCGGTGTTCGCAATTCGTGTGAGACGTTGGCAATGAAATCCGAACGTAGTTTATCCAATTTATGCTGTTCCGTCATATCACGGAATACCGCCACCGCTCCACGGATACTATTTTCACTGTACAATGGGCTGATGGAAATGACATAAAACTGTCCACCCAATTCCAACTCATCTTCCACTTCCTCAGCGAATGAAATGGCATGCTTTAGCATATGGAAAACTTCTTTAGGCAACGGATGATGATTTTTCTGATTGTATCCATACCATTTTTTCAACAATAACTCGGCTTGCGGATTTTTCAGGAGGATTGAATAATCTTGATTAAACGTTACGACTGCATCTGTCATAGATGTAAGAATGCTAGAAAGTTGTTCTTTCTCCTGCTTAATCAATTCAATATTATATTTCAACTGACGTCCCATCTGATTAAAAGCAGTTGCTAACTGACCAATTTCATCGTTTTGCGCCACAGGTAAATGTGTATCAAAATTCCCTTTAGACAACTCAAACGCTGCTTGCTTCATCTTACGCAATGGCAATGTGATGCGCGTAGATAGGAAAAATGCAAAGAATGTAGTTAAGATAAATGCGATGAATGCGGATAGGAAGACAATGTTCGTCGTGCTTTTCGTCGTACGGTGCACAGCATCTAAGCTTTGGTACATGAGTACACTCGCTTGTTCACCATTTGTTTGTTCAAATGGATAAGAAAGAATCAAAAATTGCTCCATGACGTCTTGTTCTGTCAATGAAGGCAATATCATTTCTTTCATTTTATGCTTACCTGATTCAGGCGTATTAAACAAACTGCCTTCCGAAAGAAGTTGATCTTCAATTTCCTTTTTACTTGAAGAAGTATGGAATGAATACAACACGTTCCCCTGTTGATCAACAACAATTGCATTGGTCTCTAAATCGAGGATATCATCTACAATTTGGTTCATGGATTGAGTCATGGAACTTGTCGTTTGTTCGTTATAATCATTGACAATTTTACTGATGGTGGTAGCTTCTCTCTGCAAAGACTCTTCCGCTTGTTTCGTGTGGAAGTTATCAAGAAATTCGAGCAGGAACAGTGTCACAATAAACAAGACAAAGGAAACGAGAAGCAATATGGTGGCCCATAGCTTCCCGACAATTGAATTCCATATTCTAATCATTCGTTTGGAACCTCGAACTTATAGCCGACACCCCAAACAGTCACGATCATTTTCGCTGCGCGGTCTGAAACACGGCTCAGTTTTTCACGCAGCCGTTTGACATGTGTATCCACTGTACGTAAATCTCCAAAGAATTCGTAATGCCATACTTCTTTCAGCAATTGTTCACGATCGAATACTTTATCCGGTGATTTTGCCAAGAAATACAATAACTCATATTCCTTCGGTGTCAAATTAACTTCTTTCCCTTCAGCTGTTACACGATGTGCATCATGATCTATTGTCAGCTGTGGAAATACTACTAAATCTTTTGACGTTGTGTTAGACGACACATTCGGGAATGCAACTGAACGTCTGAGCATAGCTTTTACGCGTAAGACTACTTCTCTCGGACTGAACGGCTTGACGATGTAATCGTCTGCACCACTTTCAAATCCGCTTACACGGTCTGCTTCTTCACCTTTTGCTGTCAATAAAATGACAGGTGTCATAATTTTATTTTCACGTAGTTCAGCTAATACTTCCATACCATCTTTTTCAGGCATCATCACGTCGAGCAATATACAATCATATTGTCCAGCAAACACTTTTTCTAACGCATCTGCTCCATCGACCGCTTCTTCAATTTCATAGCCTTCTCTAGATAAATACATATTCAATAGGCGACGAATGCGATCTTCATCATCCACCACTAAGAGCTTCACTGTTTCTTCCACAATTCATTACCCCTTTCGACAACCTTCTATCTCCATTGTACAATTACTGACCTATAAAAAGAAATAAAAAGACTGCATGACAATTATTGTCATGCAGTCGAAGATTATGCGTATGAGTGTAAACCTGCAATAATTAAGTTTACGGCAATTAAGTTGAACATGATGATAACAAATCCGATGACAGCAAGCCATGCGGACTTTTTACCTTCCCAACCTTTTGATAAACGCAGGTGAAGGAATGCAGCGTAGAACAACCACGTAATGAGTGCCCACACTTCTTTCGGATCCCAGCCCCAGAATCGTGACCAGGCTTCATGTGCCCAAATCATGGCGAAAATCAAAGCACCGAGCGTGAAGACCGGGAAACCGATCAATACAGCACGATAGCCGATTTCATCCATCAGCTGGGAATTGGCCTTCTTCGCTAATGGTTGGAATACCGCGGCGAGAGGTTTCCGTGCGATCAACCGTAATAATACGTAAAGCACTGAACCTACAGCTATAGACCAAACAAGCGAAGACATTTTTTGCGCATTGATGATCGGAGGCAATTCAACCCAAGGTGTCATTTTATCCGGTGTCATCGCTTCATACTCATTCATCCCGAATAGCGGAGGAACGTGATACGTAATTTCAGCTGGTACTTCATCTTTATTTATATACGTGAATTCTGCTTCATAGTCCATCACTTTGAATGTCGTAGAAGATACGACAAAACCAAGAACAAGAATTAACGTATACATAACTGCTTCTATCCAAAAACGTGATTTAGATTTTTTCGTCATATCAATATTCTTTACTAAGAATACAAGCCCTGCTATCGCACTGATTGCAAGTATAGATTCACCAATAACCGTTGTGATTACGTGAATAAACAACCATTTACTTTGAAGTGCAGGAATTAGTGGAGTAACTTCTGTCGGAAACATCGTTGCATACGAAATAATGATAATTGCAACGGGTAACGCGAACAATCCAAGTGACGGTGTTCGATAAATAATATACAGCATGATGAATGCCCCTACGAGCATCATGCCGAATGCAGTCGTAAACTCAAACATATTACTAAGTGGCGCGTGGCCTGACGCAGCCCATCTTGTAAAGAAATAGCCTAAGTGAGTAAGGAATCCGATGATTGTAATAACTAAACCGATCGTTCCCCACTTACTATTATGATACGCTTTTTCTGATTTTGATTTTTTGATAGCGCCCCCGAAAAACAATGTGGCCACTAAATATGCAATAAATGAAACTAACAATAAATTACTACTGATGGCTACTAAGTCCATATTTCCTCGTCCCCTTCCTGTTCTGGCTTGTCCAACTCAGGATCCTGACGATCTATATAAGTAGGCAAGTCTGCAGTTTCTCGTAATGTATCCAGCTCTTTACGTAAAGAGAACCAGTTTTTATTCGTATGTGCAGCAATCAATAGATGTCCATCTGTATCTTCTTGAATCCATACTCTGCGGTGTTGCCAGTACATACCTTGAATAACACCAATCATAAATACTAGGCCACCGAGTAAGAGGATATATAGTGTTTTATCTTTACGAATCGTTAAACCTGAAATATTACGAGTCTCGGCAGCTGCAAACTTAATTGCATAGTCGTTCTCTTCTACTTCCAACGTTTGACGAATGGCCACGAAACTCTTTTCACCTTCTGGCTTATCTGGTGTGTTCATCTGAAAAATGAATGCTGGATTATTCGGAACGGGTGACTTCGAATAGGGTTCCCCGTCTTTAATTCCATCATAGTCTGGATAGAAACCTAGCATATTGACAGTTGAGCCATTTCCAAGATCATATTCCTTTTCTGGATCACTTAAATCTACCGTGAATTCTCCCAAAGATTCTTCAGAAGATTTATTTACCAAATGAAATGTCATGTTTTTAAGCTCGTCCAGTTTATAATCCATCTGGAAAACATTATAGCCATCAAATTTCAAAGGTTTGTTGACATTGATGGCGTAATCTTTCACTTTTTCTAGACTGTCGCTACCAGGTAGTGCTTCCTCATCTTGTTTATACAACGTAACATCTGTCGTGTACGACTTAACGATTGCACCATTCTTCTCTAACGCCTCACCGAATACTTCTTCTGCTTCTTCTTTTGTATAGTTCTCTAATGTGAACTTTTTATTTTCAAGCACATAACCCGGTGCTCCAACGATATTACGAGTTTCCCCTTCACGGAGCCACATCGCCTCGTCAACGTAAAAACCAGGAATTCCTCTAAGCAGAACACCCGAAATGAAAATGATTAACCCGACGTGGTTGACATACGGGCCCCAGCGTGAAAATCGATACTTTTCAGCTAATATTGCACCATTCTCTGTTTTCACATTGTAGCGCATTGCTTTTAGTTTCTCTTCTGCTTTCGCAAGGGATTGTTCCGTATTTTGGACATCGCCTTCTCCAAAAATTCGCTGACGCTTCATAAAGGATGGGTGACGACGTGTACGTTGCTTTTTAAGAGATTTGTAAAGCGGGATGACACGGTCAATACTCGCAATAATAATAGATGTTGCAAGCATACCGACTAAGATTTTAAACCACCAGCTATTATACATATCATAAAAGCCGAGTTGGTAATAAAGTTTCCCTACCGTACCGTACAGGCGTTCATAATATTCCAAGTAGCCTTCCGGCGTAGTGGCAGGTACATAGAACTTCTGCGGAAAGATTGTTCCAAAAGCGGACGCGATTAATACCGCTGCAATAATACCAACGCCAATCTTAACACTGGAGAAGAAGTTCCATATTTTATCGATAATGGAACTCTTATAGGTTTGGGATCTTCTAGAAGATCCCTCGTAACGCATATCTACAATGTCACTTTTCTTTGCTTTCTCAGATAAGGGACGACCACACTTCTCACAAAGCTCTGTACCATAAGGATTTTCATGCCCACATTGGCATATGATTTTGCTCATTGAGTAACAATCTCCTTACTTTGGTTGAATGCTTTCTAAATACTCATAAATTTGTTGCTCTGTCATCCCCTGTTTAATGACCTTTGTAATCTTTCCTTCTGGATTGATGAGGAAAGTTGTAGGTAATGGTTTGATATTATACAAATCCATAACGGTTTTGTTCTTATCCCATAACATGGGGAATGAAAGGTTCATGTCGTCTCTAAAGAGCTCTATTTTCACTTTTGGTTCTCCTACGTTGACAGTCAGGATATGTACACCCTTCGCTTCAAAGTCTTTATAGAGATCCTCCATGTGAGGCATTTCCTTTTTACAAGGTGGACACCATGTACCCCAGAAATTCAGGAATACACCTTTCCCTTTGTAATCCGACAATCGATGTTCATTTCCTTCTAAATCTACAAGCTCGAAATCAGGCGCTGTATCACCTTCCGCCAAGACTTTTACTTTATCTTTTGAAGTAATTGCGTAGATCATAATTGCAGCTAAAATTAATAGAAGAGCTGTTCTGCTAATTAGCCTGATAGTCTTTTTGTTTTTCTTTTTGGCCAATCATGTAACCTCCTGTCTAATTTACGTTCCATTGGCTATTATACCAAAACATAAAATCAGTTGGCACCGCACTAGTGATAGGATTGTGAACTTTTAACGCTTTCTTAGCCAATCTTTCCTGTTTCTGCTAATACGCGTAATTGTTTCAATTCATGTCTCGTTAGCTCACGCGCTTCTCCGGCATTCAATCCGCGTGTAGTCAAGTTAGCAAACTCTTCACGTTTCAATTTTTGAACCGGACAATTAATCGCATCAAACATTCTTCGTACTTGACGGTTACGTCCTTCATGGATTGTGATCTCGACAATGGCAGAATTTGTTTTCTTATCCGAACTTGTCATTTTCACACGAGCAGGAGCAGTACTGCCGTCATCTAATTCAATTCCTGTCTCCAGCTTTTTAAGATCATCGCGGGTAGGAATGCCTTTTACTTTGGCTACATACTTCTTTTTTATTTCGAATTTCGGATGAGTCATTAAATATGAGAAGTCTCCGTCATTCGTCATCAACAATACACCTGATGTATCATAGTCTAGTCGACCAACCGGGAATATTCTCTGGCTGACTTCCGGTACTAAATCCATTACTGTTTTACGACCTTTTTCATCGTCTACTGTTGAGATATAACCGCGTGGTTTATAAAGCAGATAGTAGACAGGTGTTTCTTTCGTCAATTGAACGCCTTCCACTTCAATTGTGTCCATTCTGCTAACTTTTGTCCCAAGTTCCGTTATGACCTTACCATTCACTTTAACTAAACCGTCCAATATTAGTTTTTCTGACTTTCTTCTTGATGCTACGCCGGCCTGGGCCAATACCTTTTGTAATCTTTCCATGGGTTCCTCCTTGATGTTACATACTGAAAAAATTATGTCATACTTTCGGGCAAATGAAAAGAAGACTGACCTATGTAGGTCAATCTTCGAAATAGTATGTTTTTAACTCACTTTTCGGACTCGATATCTACTGCTACTGTCTTAATTGGTTCTGTACCTAAATAAATAGACCAGTAGCCTTTTTTCTGTTGTTCATCTGCTTGTGGAATTTGTAACACATTGGACAACATTTCCTTTTCTTCTTTCGTTACGAGTAACTTAACAGATTGATCCAGCTTTGCGATCATATGTGGAAATACTTGATACTTTCCTTTTTTCACTGCTGTATACGATTGATATTCAGAGAAAACTTGCTGGGATAACTGTTTATGGACTTGCCAATCATTTCCGTTATTTAACGTAACGACAATGACGGACTTTCCATCCTTTTCGAAATAGGTAGCCAATGTACGTCCTGCTGCTTTTGTGAAACCTGTTTTCCCCGCAACGGCAGTTGGTTCAGATATTACTAGACGATGTTTATTTTGCCAACTGTTTTTTCCTTGTTCTGTTTCAAAAGGATAGTTCTTTGTAGAAGCTATTTTACGAAATTCTGGATTCTTCATAGCAAAATACAACATTTTAGCTGTGTCATACGCAGAAGACAGGTGATGCTCGCCGTGCAAACCGGATGGATTCATAAAATGCGTTTGCTCCAGGCCATGACTTTGCGCTACTTCATTCATCAGATAGACAAATCCATCAAGTGAGCCACCCGCATGTTCAGCGAGCGCCTGCGCTGCATCATTACCTGAACGCAGCATTAAGCCATACAGTAAATCCTTTGTCTTCATTACTTGACCCGTTTCGAGATAAATGGAGGATCCTTCTGCTGTCGCGGCTTGTGAGGAAATGACCGTCTCCTGTTCACTGGGCTTTAACCCCAAAAAGGTATAAGCCGTCCACATTTTAGTCAAACTTGCGATAGGAAGCGGTTCATGTTCATTTGATCCCATCAGCAATCTGCCATTCTCTCCGTCTATCACTGCAAATGACGTACCCGCCGCCTGGCTACTTGTGGGATTCATCAATAATCCGACTATCAGTAGAGCGATGACCGAAATTTTTCTCAAGCATCATGTCCTCCTTCTTCTGTAATGGAAAATGCTTCTTGGAATTTCGTCATGAATAAATCCGTTTCTTCCGATGTTTCTTGTTCTTCGTCAAGTGACAGTGGCGGCATATCTTCGAGCGACGCCAGTCCAAAACGATCTAGAAAGAAAGTTGTCGTGCCATATAAAATAGGTCTACCAGGCCCATCCATGCGCCCCACTTCCTCTACGAAGCCTTTACCAGCCAACGACGACAATGCACGCTCGGACTTTACACCACGCAAGTCATCGATCTCTACGCGCGTTACAGGTTGCTTGTACGCAATGATGGCAAGTACCTCGAGCGCTGCTTGTGTAAATGTAGACGGTTTTGGATCTTCTAGCATTCTTTTGATGTCATCTGCCCATTTACTCTTCGTAACCAAGCGGTAACTCCCGCCGTAACTTTTCAACGTGATGCCACGTGTGTCATCTTCGTCATACGCTGCTTGCAACGATATCAGTACTTGTTCTGCTTTTTGCTCTTCGCATTCCAACAGCGCGGCTAACTGTGTAAGAGATAAACCTTCTTCACCTGCCACGAATAAAAAACTTTCCGTCATCCCGACGAAACGTGTTTCGATGTTCATTCCTATCATCCCTTCACATCAACGAGATTCGTAATTCTTCAAAATTATTACTTTGTCGCACTTGAACTTCTTGTAATTTCATCAGTTCAAGCAATGATAAAAATGTTAATACGAGCTCGGGTACAGTCGTCGTTTCAAAAAGTGCGTGGAAATCACATTCTCCACCACTTAGTTCCAACTTACTCATGATCGAAGACATCTTATCCCCGACAGATTGCTCAGATTTTGTTATACTCGCTGTAAGAGGCAGTTTCAGCTTCTTTCTGTGCAGCATTTTTTGAAATGCACCAATTAAGTCAAAAACATTGAGCGGGTCTTCTGTCTCTGTTACAAGCGCTTCACCATAATCTGTTAAGTCTTCAGGCTCTTTAGTGAAATGCTCATCACGGTGTGCAGCAGACTCACGAAGCGAGTTGGCCGCTTCTTTAAACTTCCGATATTCCATTAAGCGGGCTATCAATTCTTCACGCGGGTCTTCCTCATAACCGAATTCTTCGATGAACGCTTCTTCTTCATTGACCGGCAACAACATTTTGCTCTTCACTTCCAGCAAAGTTGCTGCTAGTACAAGGTATTCGCTTAATTCATCCAATCGAAGAACACGCATGGCATGCAAATGTTCTATGTACTGCTGTGTTAGCTCCGCCATAGGGATGTCATAAATATCAATTTCGAGCCGATTGATCAAATGTAACAACAGATCAAGTGGCCCTTCGAAGACTTCGAGTTTTACACTATAACTCATTTTACCAACCTACCTAACCAGAAAGGAATGATTTGGATGCACCCTTACTACCATCCTCTTTTTCTACAGTTTATTGTGTATTTCAATGACAATCAAGATTATTTCGAGTGCCACGAGGTGCTGGAAGAATATTGGAAAGAACAAAAAAACTTTTCAAAAGATCATCCACTAACCGGCTATATTCTCATGGCTACCGGATTATATCATTGGCGCAGAGGAAATACAGCAGGTGCTTCGCGTACTTTAACTAAAGCTATCACACGCTTCCACGAAATGCCTGTACAATTTGGCGACTATCTCGAAGAAGTGGCCATTGATGAAATCATCATGCAGCTAGAGCATTGTCTTACCCGCATTAAATCAGGCGAAGATTTCCATGCATTCCCACTTCCCATCTCTCCAGAGTTGCAAATCGAAGCAGAGAAATTCAAGCCTCTACTTGCATTACTGCCAAGAAACAGCGCATCTGTTATTCATAAGCATATGCAACGGGATAGGTCAGATATTCTTTTACAACGTGAAGAAAAGAAGAAGGGCAGCCGTTAAAGATCTGCGCCTTCTTCTTTCCTTAAACAACTTTGTATAAATGGTTCAGTAAATTCGGTACTTTTACAGCCGTATCCTGGGTAGATCTCTTGCAATTCCTTCATCATCTTAGATGCAATTCCTTCTCCACGAAACGATGGATTGACCGAAATATGCTGAACAGTGTAGGTCTTGTCATTGTCGTTGACTTCTACCCCTATTAATCCGATGTAATCTTCTGCTTCTTTATAAAGATATAGCTGCCACTGTTCAACACAGAGATATTGCTGAACAGTCTCTTGCAATTTGCATAACATCTTTTCACTAGGGATATAAGATAAAAAGCCCATAGCAATTTTCTCTTGTGCCTTCTTAAAACGAATAAGATTCAATAGTAACCCCTTCTTTTCAGAAATCCTTTATACAGTTTACACCAATATCCCGTTTACTTCAACTCGCGGATTATTTATAGCGCGGATCGATTATCGGAACAACAAAATACCAATAGATGACTCCCCAAATTATAGCCATGGCAACAATCGAAACGAAAAGAATAATGTTTTTCTTTTTCATTAGAAATTCTCCTTCTCATCTGATTGCAACGGAAGGTCTAATTTAACGATGTCTTCGTAGGTTTCGCGTCTTACGACTAACTGATGTTGCCCTTTTTCCACAAACACAACGGCAGGTCGAGGCAGTCGATTATAATTGCTGGCCATGGAGTACGTATAGGCTCCCGTACAAAAAACAGCTAGTAGATCACCGGTTTCCACTTTGGGCAAATCGGCTTTTTCAATTAATTTATCGCCGGACTCACAGCACTTACCTGCAACTGTCCATTGCTGGTCATGTGGCTCGTTCATCCGATTAGCAAGCGCACTGGAATAGTGTGCATCATATAGAGCCGGACGAATATTATCAGACATTCCGCCATCTACTGCTACGTATGTACGAACACCCGGCACCACTTTCGTACTGCCTGCAGAATAAATAGTCGTTCCCGCATCTCCGACAAGCGAACGGCCGGGTTCAATCCAAACTTCAGGAATTGGATACTCACATTCCTCAGCCATCTCTTTCACTACATCTGCCATTTCTTCTACATAGATAGCTGGCTCAAGTGGCGTATCTTCCTCAGTATAACGAATACCAAATCCGCCGCCTAAATTTAAGACAGGACAGATAAATTGATAATTCTTCCGCCATTCGACCATTCTTTCCATTAGCACTTCTGCTGCGAATTTGAATGCATCGGTTTCAAAGATCTGTGAACCTATATGACAATGCATGCCAAGGAAATTAATATAGCCATGGTCATGTAAAGCAAGGAACGCTTGATCCGTTTGTCCATTTTTCAAATCAAAACCAAACTTTGAATCTTCCTGGCCTGTTGTAATATAGTCATGCGTATGTGCTTCAATTCCTGGTGTTACACGGACTAAGACATTCATCGTTTGCTTTCGTTCATCTGCAATTTCTTTAATCATGTCGATTTCCAAGAAATTATCGATTACGATGCATCCAATGTTCTCTTCAAATGCATATACTATTTCTTCTCTGCTCTTATTATTGCCATGGAAATGAATCCGTTCGCGTGGGAATCCTGCTGCTACTGCCGTATATAATTCTCCACCTGAAACAACATCAAGAGACAACCCTTGCTGTTCTGCCAATTGATAAATTGCGATTGAAGAAAAGGCTTTACTCGCATATGCAACTTGTGCTCTAATTTCTTTTTTCTCAAACGTATCTTTAAATGCCCGCGCACGCTCTTTGAATAACTCTGTATCATAGACCATGACTGGTGTTCCATATTGTGAAGCCAGTTCTGAAACGTCCACTCCACCAATTGTTAGATGACCGTTTTCGTTCACTGTCTGTGTTCCATAAAGATGCATGTCCCATACCCCTTCCGAATTCTCTCAAATAACTTTATCACAAGAAGACGGAAAGTGGCAACGACATGCAAGATTTCGAAATACCTTTATGACATCCTGTCACGGTTAGGCGAGTTCGTAATAAACGGCCGCGGATCGTCGATTGTCATAGGGAAACGAATCAACACACGCAACAAAGCTTTCGGGAAGAATGGCGTGAACGGCCACAAATATGGCACATTCATCGGCTTTAATGAGCATAAATAATAATAAATCACAGCAAGTGCTATGAAGAAGCCTGGAGCTCCTAGTAATGCGGTTGAGACCAGTAAGAAAATCCGGAACACTTTTGTCGTAATACTTAATTCAAATGACGGAATCGCAAATGTGAAAATGGCACTAACCGCCACGTATAATACGACTTCCGAAGAAAATAAGCCTACGTCAATCGCTACTTGCCCAATGACAATGGCTGCAACGAGTCCCATAGCGGTCGACAGCGGTGTAGGTGTATGAATTGCGGCCATTCGCAATACTTCTATACCAACATCAGCCACAACCAGTTGGACAAATAACGGAACTTCTCCCCATTCATTCGGACCAATATATTTGATCGCTTCCGGAACGAATTGTTGTTCAGTCGACATCAGATACCAAAACGGCAACATCACTAAACTTAAAAATGTCCCCATGAAGCGTACCATCCGGATGAACGTACCGATTAAAGGCGCTTGCCTATATTCTTCCGCGTGTTGTAAATGATGCACAAGTGTAACAGGGACTAAAATGACGGATGGAGATGTATCGACGATGATCGCAATATGCCCCTCTAGTAAATGCGCCGCACAAATATCAGCACGTTCCGTATACCGAACGAACGGCATCGGGTGAAACCCTTGTTTAAATAGAAATTCTTCGAGTGATTTATCGGTCATCGTCAAGCCATCCGTTTTTAATGCATCCAGTCGTTCTCTCACAAAATTCAAATGTTCTTCATTGGCAGCGCCTTTCATAAAGGCAATGGCAATGTCCGTTTTACCTTTTACGGACGTCTCATGCATTTCAAATCGTAGTTCCGTTGTACGTAAACGTCTTCGGATTAATGCCGTGTTCGTCAGGATATTTTCCGTAAATCCGTCCCTTGAGCCACGTATGACTTTTTCAGTATCTGGTTCCTCAGGGTTTCTGCCTGGATATGACCGCACATCAAGTGCGAATGTGAAACCGTCTTTCATAATGAATACAGCTAACCCACTTAAAATAACTTTCGCGAGTTGATCTTCATCCTTTACAATTTCCAGCGAATGGTACGGAAAATAATCCATCATTGCGCGGTCAATGTTCTCAACAGATTCACCAGTAAATAACTCATTACGATACTGCATTTCCGTCAATAAAGTAGTTAAGACCTCCCCATCCACTAAACCGTTCATATACAGAAGAAGTATTTCTTTATCCCATAGGTGGATCAACCGTTTAGTCGCATCGTATGTTTCATCTTCGCCAAACTGATTGATGAACCACCTCTCCCCTTCTCGTATGGACGTAAATAGTGTATCGGTCAAATTAAGGTCTCCTCACCTTCTCGAGCGCTTCTTCTGCATCTGCGCCCATCCATGTTTTCATTTGGGCTAGAATTTTCTTTTCCAACCGTGATACTTGAACCTGTGATATTCCGATCCGTTTCGCAATATCACTCTGTGTGTAATCCAAATAATAGCGCATATAAATGATCGTTTGATCACGTTTATTTAACCGTGTAATGACATCTCGTAACGGAATATGATCGAATACTCTTTCCGACCTATCGTCCCGCAGCTGATCCATTAGCGTCAAGCTATCCCCATCACTCTCATACAACTGTTCATGAAGCGAAGCCGGATCACGAAGCGCATCAGAGGCTAGAATAATATCTTCCTGTTTCACTTCCAATATTTCTGCCATTTCTGAAATGGAAGGTGAACGTCCGTTTCTCTTAAAGAAGTCATCGGTTGCGTGACGAATTTTATAGCTTAACTCACGAATGGTGCGACCTACTTTCACCATTCCATCATCACGTAAATAACGTTGAATTTCTCCTACAATCATCGGCACTGCATACGTTGAAAACTTCACCTCATAGGATAAATCGAACTTATCTATTGATTTCATCAAGCCAATGCAGCCTATTTGAAATAAATCTTCTAAATCCGCACCACGCGAAGCGAAGCGTTGAACGATGGACCACACGAGTCTTGTATTGCCTTCTACCATCATTCGTCTAGCTTCTTTGTCACCCGCTTGTGATTCTTTGATGAGTTCTCGCATTTTTTCTTGTGACAATAGAGCGTGTTGCTTCTCAACAGATGCTTCCATACGTCACCTCATTCTACTTACTTCTGTGACCGGAGAAAAATTCTTCTCAAATGTCACGATTGTCCCATTTCCAAGGGTAGAATCTACACGGATACCGTCCGAGAAACTTTCCATGATTGTAAAGCCCATACCGGAGCGCTCCATTTGTGGTTTGGTTGTGAACATCGGCTCCATCGCTTGCTCTATGTCGAAGATTCCCATTCCTTCATCTGTTACCGTCATTTTTACCGAGCGGTCATCAATCGTCGCATGGACCTTCACCATACTTTTACCGTCGCATTCGTAACCGTGGATAATGGCATTAGTGACAGCTTCCGAAACAATTGTTTTAAATTCCGAAAGTTCATCCAATGTCGGATCCAATGGTGCGATAAAACAGGTGAGCGCCATTCTGGCAAGTGCTTCATTTTGTTCTATCGCTAGAAACGACAAGGTCATTTCATTTTTCATGTACAACCCCTCCGATTTCGTCGATTGCTTCTTCGACTGTACATATTCTGACGACATCACCAAGACCCGAAAATTGGAATAGCTTCTGCATTGTCGGAGATGGATTCAATATGAGTGTTTCTCCGTTTACAGGGACTAGATCGCGCATTCTGCCGAGTATAAGTCCGATTCCTGCGCTGTCCATGAAGCCTAGTTGGTAGAGGTCCCAGATAATTGCACGCGTCTTTCCTGTAAATATAGCGGTAGATACTTCTTCTCTAATTTGATTGGCTTCGTGGTTGTCGAGTTCTCCTGCTAGCGTGATTAGGACTATGCCATTTTCCAGTTGTGTAATAGTTGCCATGTGTGGATACGCCTCCTTCATGAAGGCATTGTCGCACATTTAGAACCACTATCCTTTAGTTTTGACAAAACTAGTCAACTGTCCCTAAAACTTCTTAAGTTGTGACAGGGTTTAAAGGTGACGAAATGGTACTGTTAATCTGCATTCCAGGCGAACGCTTTCCTACAGGCACGGCTTGAGCCACTTCGCTCTAACTATCAAAGAATTGCTAATTCCGCGGGAGTCGCTGCTTGTGCCAAAGATCAATTACTGTAATGTTCTAACATGACAAATGGTAGGCAGAGCAATGAGACAGTTATGCGCACTTCCTATCTGGCTCATTGTGCTAGCCATCCAAACATGCAGCAGAAGCTACAATACCGACACTTCTGTCGCTCTTCACTCGAGCTACACAAGAGTATGTACCGTTAAATTTGTTTTTACACATCAACAACAAAAAAGCCATGTGCTCTGAAGGGCACCAATTTCTTGGAGTACTTCAGGCACACGGCTTTTATGGATTATTAGGCATGTATAAGCGGTGGTGCTGCTGTTTTTTCTTTTGCGATATGCATATGAGATTGTAATAGTTTAATCGAATCGTCAACTTGTTCAGTGTTTGCATGGAGTATCGCGAGCGCTTCTCCTTTTTCTACAAAGTCACCTATTTTCTTACGCAAGACAATCCCGACTGCAAGATCAATAACGTCTTCTTTTGTTGCACGGCCTGCGCCAAGAAGCATGGCGGCTACACCTATTTCGTCGGCGTCGATCATGGATACATAGCCACTTTCGATAGAAGGAACTTCAATTTTATACTGTGCTTGCGGCAATAGATTTGTATTCTCTATAACTTTTTCGTTGCCGTCTTGTGCTTTGATCAACTCTCCGAACAAGCGCAGTGCCTCACCGTTTTCTATGACGTTCTGCAGTTGTTTACGTGCATCTTCTTCAGTTTCTGCTTTGTTTGCCGCTAGCAACATCTTGCTACCAAGGACAAAGCATAACTCTGTTAGATCGGCCGGTCCTTTTCCTTGCAGCGTATCAATGGCTTCTTTTACTTCAAGAGCATTTCCAATCGCAAACCCGAGTGGTTGACTCATATCTGAAATAACGGCACTTGTGTTTCTTCCAACTTCATTTCCAATCGCAGTCATGGCATCTGCCAATCGCTTGGAATCTTCCAATGTTTTCATGAAGGCTCCTGCGCCTGTCTTGACGTCCAATACGATAGCGTCTGCGCCTGCCGCAAGCTTTTTACTCATAATAGAGCTTGCGATTAGTGGAATGCTATTGACTGTCGCCGTGACGTCTCGTAACGCATACAGTTTTTTATCAGCCGGCGTCAAATTACCGCTTTGACCGATTACAGCGATTTTCAAATCATTGACCTGTTGAATAAATTTTTCCGTAGAAATCTCTACGTGGAAGCCGTCAATTGCTTCAAGTTTATCCAGTGTACCGCCTGTGTGACCTAGTCCTCGACCACTCATTTTAGCAATCGGTACACCGCATGCTGCGACTAGCGGAGCTAAGATGAGTGTCGTAGTATCTCCTACTCCACCTGTGGAGTGCTTATCTACCTTCACTCCTTCAATGGCGGATAAATCAATTTGATCACCAGATTCCGCCATTGCCATTGTTAAATACCCTTGTTCTTCTGTTGTCATACCCTTAAAGTAAATGGCCATTAAGAAAGCACTAGCCTGATAGTCAGGAATTGAGCCATCCGTATAACCCGTCACGAAAAACTCTATCTCTTCTTTATTTAGCTCTATTCCGTCTCGCTTATTTTCAATGATATCCACCATGCGCAACATAGAATTAATCCTCCTTAACCAATGCAGACAAGAAACTTTCACCATGTTCCGGCTGATCTACTTGGAAATTCACAGCAATTGTCGCACCGACATCAGAGAATGTTTTACGGATTGGTAACTCGCCAGCTCCTTTATTCGAAGGTGAATAGACGAGTAATGGCACATATTCTCTTGTGTGATCCGTTCCTTCATGAGTCGGGTCATTTCCGTGATCTGCTGTGATAATCAGTAGATCATCCGGTCGCAGTGCTTCCATAATCTCAGGCAAGCGTGCATCAAATTCTTCAAGTGCATTACCGTAACCAATCGGATCACGACGGTGACCATATAATGCATCAAAGTCTACTAGATTAACGAAACTGATGCCTTCAAATTCTTTTTTCATAACCGTGACAAGCTGATCTACACCGTCCATGTTCCCTGTTGTACGGACTGCTTCTGTCACGCCTTCGCCATTGTAAATATCTGCAATTTTACCGATTGCGATTACGTCATAGCCTTTATCCTGCAATTCATTCATCACTGTTTTACCAAATGGCTTCAATGCGTAATCGTGACGATTGGTTGTGCGTGTGAATGTACCGGGTTTTCCAACAAATGGACGTGCAATCACGCGCCCCACTAAAAATTCAGGTTGCAACGTAAGTTCTCGTGCGATTTCACAAATACGATATTGCTCTTCAATAGGAATGATTTCCTCATGCGCTGCAATTTGCAGTACAGGGTCTCCCGACGTGTAGACGATCAGAGCACCTGTCTTCATATGCTCTTCGCCGAGCTCTTCAATAATTTCCGTCCCACTTGCCGGCTTATTTCCGATAACTTTCCTACCCGTTTTTAATTCCAATTCATCTATTAATTCTTTTGGAAAACCATTCGGATATACTTTGAATGCATCATCGATACGCAAGCCCATGATTTCCCAGTGGCCTGTCATCGTATCTTTACCAACAGACGCCTCTTGCATCTTTGTGTAATATCCTTGCGCTTCTTTTTGAGGTGCAAGACCTTTAATTGGTGCAATATTCGCAAGACCTAGACGTTCCAAGTTTGGTAGTTTCAATCCATCCATCTCTTCAGCGATATGTCCAAGTGTATTAGATCCAACATCGCCAAATGCTTCTGCGTCCGGCGCTTCGCCGATCCCTACTGAATCAAGTACGATTAAATGAATACGATTATAACGAAATTTCTCCATATGAAAACCTCCAGTAATAGTAGTTACGCTCTAGGATGAAATTGACTATAGACATCTTTCAAGCGTTTTTTGCTGACATGCGTGTAAAGTTGCGTCGTGGAAATATCAGCATGGCCGAGCATTTCCTGAACTGCGCGCAAGTCCGCTCCATTTTCGATCAAATGTGTGGCGAATGAGTGACGTAATAAATGCGGTGAAATGACTTTTTGAATTTCCGCCTTCACGCCTGCCTCTTTTAGGATCTTCCAACACCCTTGTCTTGTCAGACGTCTACCATGCATGTTGAGGAATAAGGCCTCGGTATCCCTAATGAATTTAGGACGCCCTTCATTTAAATACACAGTACAGGCATCGATCGCTGAACGTCCAAGTGGAACGATCCGTTCCTTACTGCCTTTTCCGAATACCCGCACAAAACCCATTGTCAAATGAAGATCAGCCAAATCAATCGCTATCAACTCACTTACCCTCATTCCCGTCCCATATAACAATTCTAGCAGCGCAATATCACGCATTCCTTGTGAAGTATTGCCATCCACGGCATGAATCAGTCGTTCTATTTCAGGTATAGAGAGCACATCCGGCAACTGTTGTTCGATTTTAGGCAATTCGATGTGAATCGTGCAATCATGTGTCGTGACTTGCTCTCTCACTAAAAATTGATGAAACGAACGAATGGAGGAAATATGCCGAGAAAGTGTACGACTGGATTTACCACTATCTTTCAACTTCTGCAAATATTGAAGAACCATCGCACGTTCAATCGAATTAACTGTTTCCAAATTCAAACTTTCTATGAAACGTAAATAGGCAGTTAGGTCGCGTTGATACGATTTCACCGTGTTTTGAGCTAATTGTCTTTCAACTGTTAAAAAGTGCACATAATCTTCTAACGCAAATTGCGCATCTTTCATAGACTTTCCTCCTTTCTTATGTAAAAAGTAAAAAAGGACAGCGCTTAGGCCATCCCATTGTCTTCCTGTTCTTTCTCTTCGTCTTTCACCTTACAACGTTTACAAACACCATGGAACGTCAGCCAATGATCTTTGACTGTAAAACCATAACGACCTTCTACGACTTTTTCTACTTCGCCAAGCAGGTCTTCCTGAATTTCATCAACCGTTCCACATTCTAGACAAATTAAGTGATGGTGGAACCGCGCAGCGCCTTCTTCTCGCAAGTCATAGCGTGCTACACCATCGCCAAAGTTAATTTTATCGACAACTTTTAGTTCAGTTAATAATTCTAATGTACGATATACAGTCGCCAGACCAATATCTGGCGCTTTTTCTTTTACTAATAAAAATACATCTTCTGCACTTAAATGGTCTTCTTCATTTTCCAGAAGAACTGCTACAGTCGCTTCACGCTGAGGCGTCAACTTGTAGCTGGCCCCGTGCAATTGCTTCTTGATTCGTTCAATACGGCTTTCCATACGACGCCCCCCTCAAATTGTTTCCATTATACCAAACTGTCGTTCCAGATGACAATAGAAAGGAAAGGTTCATTTCATTATAGTGTGTAGTAAACATTATTTTATAAAATAGAAGATCGATAGTTCCAGTATCTGCGTGATCAACAACAGTGCAATCAAAGGTGGCACAGCAGTTAGTGGACGATCTTTCTTACTAGCCGGTGTAGCGAAAAATGGCGGGCTTAACACCGAACATAAAATCAGGAACAACAAACAGCTGATTAATTGAAATGGGAACCACCAAATCGTATAGGATACCAATTTTAATCCTGTCGATAATAAATAGGTGGATGACAAACCAAAAAAAGCACATTTAATCGCGCCGAGAAACATAGTGATAAAACGGACTCTTTTATATTTAGACAGTATGATGGCTAATAGAATAAAGCTCAACATCACCACAATAGGCGACCACAGAGCCGCTTCAGATCCTTTCACTACGCGTTGGTCATATAAGCCAATAATTTGCTCTAGCGACGTGACCGGCCACTCCCTGAATAATAAAGCCCCTCCTATGTAACTGATTGCGAGTATAACGAATAAATAGACAAAAGACAATGATCGAGCCATAAATAGGACACCTCCGCATCGTTTTTATAACATATGCTTGTCCGTCCAGAAATAGCTCAATCCTTTATAGGTTTTTTACATACCAGACAGCAGCAACCGTCTTGGCATCATAAATCCTTTCATTCGCAATGAATTCCTCTGCCTCTTCAACAGTTACCTCTAGAACCTCAATGAATTCGTCTTCATCGCCTGTAGCAGGCTGCTCCACCTTCTCCAGCTCTTTTGCTACATATAAGTGAATGATTTCATCCGCGAAGCCTGGTGAAGTTGAGAAAGTCTGCAAATATTCGAATGAATTCGCACGGTACCCTGTCTCTTCTTCCAGTTCACGAATTGCCGTCAGTTTAGGTTCTTCGCCCGGCTCGATCTTGCCCGCAGGTATTTCTAGCATCGTTCGTTCCAAAGGCTTTCTGTACTGTTCAACTAACACGATTTTTTTATCTTCAGTCAAGGCGATAATCGCCACAGCTCCTGGATGTTTTACTAATTCTCTCTTTGCTAGTTTTCCATCAGGCAATTCTACTTCGTCGACTTGCACCGAAATGATTTTACCTGTAAAGATCTGTTCTGTTGAGAGGGTTCTTTCTTCAAACTTCATCCAGCACTCAACCCTTTCCATTGGTTTTATATCCCGTTTTCATTGTACCATGAAACGAAAGGAGTGAGGCACATGAAGAAGCGTACAATAGGTTCTAGTAATTTGCTTGTTTCCGAACTTGGATTGGGTTGCATGTCATTACCGACTGAACTGGAAGCGGCTCGTTCTGTACTCGACGAAGCGGTTGATCATGGCATTAACTATTTCGATACAGCAGATCTTTATGATAAAGGGACAAATGAAGAACTCGTCGGAAAAGTGTTGAAAGAAAAACGACAAGATTTGCTCATTGCGACAAAAGCCGGTAACAAGTGGGAAACAGGGGAAGATTCCTGGACATGGGATCCTTCCAAAACGCATATTATGGACGCTGTCAAACAGAGTTTACGACGTTTACAACTCGATTATATCGACTTGTATCAACTTCACGGCGGTACGATGGAAGATGATACAGATGAAACGATCGAAGCTTTTGAAACATTAAAAACTGAAGGGGTCATACGTGAATACGGTATATCTAGTATCCGCCCCACTGTTATCGAACGGTTCCTGAGTACTAGCAACGCGGTTTCCGTCATGATGCAGTATAACTTGCTTGATCGACGTCCTGAAGAATACTTTTCTATGATTGCAAAAAAAGGTGCATCTGTCGTTACTAGAGGTACACTGGCGAAAGGCTTACTAACGAATGAAGGCGTGGAGCGTGCGGAGAAGTTGAATGGCTTCGTTTCTTATTCACCTTTTGAGTTGCAACAAACAATTCAGGTGCTTTCAAAGGACACGGACAACTTACATGCATACGCTCTTGCTTTCGCACTTAAAGAGCCTGTAGTGGCCTCAGCTTTGATTGGTTCAAGAACACAAGAGCAACTTCGTGAAACATTGAATGCATATGATACAAAAATCGATCCACAATTGCTTACGGCATTAACAAACAAAACAGAGCGTCATCAGTATGAACAACATCGAGTGTAAAATATAGAAAAAGAGCAACTTTTTAGCAGTTGCTCTTTTTCTTATTTATGATCAGCTGTTGCACTTACTAAGACAGAAGATGGTCCTTCTTTGATGCTAAGCGGCATAGCTTTTGCTTCATCAGCATGTTGGGCTGCTTGCTTCTTTTTTGACGGAATCATATTGAAAATGATATTCAAGAAAATGGCGGTGATACTTCCGAGCACAATACCATTACTTGTTAAAATCTGTACACTTTCTGGCAATTCTTTAAACAGATCCGGTACAACTGAAACACCAAGGCCGATACCGATGGAACACGCTACGATCATCGCGTTATCTTGAGTTTTTGAAATAACAGGACTTAACATTTTAATTCCTTGTGAAACAACCATGCCGAACATGGCAACCATCGCGCCGCCAAGTACTGCTGGAGGGATAATCGTTGCAAGAGCTGCTATTTTTGGCAAAAAACCTAATGAAATTAGCATAATTGCAGTAACGAATATTACCCGACGTGACTTCACACCAGACAATTGCATCAAGCCGACGTTTTGCGAAAATGTCGTATAAGGAAATGCGTTGAAAATACCTCCAATAACAGAAGCTAAACCCTCTGCCCGATATCCTTTTTCCAGCATTTTCTGATCAATTTCTTCCTCACAAATATCACCGAGTGCAAAGTATACCCCCGTAGATTCTACGAGCGATACCATTGCCACCAATGTCATAATTGCAATCGGCAGTATATGGAATGTAGGAGTAGCTAAATAAAACGGCATGACCATATGAACATAAGAAGCATCATGTACATTCGAAAAATCTACTATACCTAGGAAGATTGCTGCAATTGTACCACCCACTAATCCTAATAAAATAGCGATAGACTGCATAAAACCTGAGGTGAATCGGAACATCAAGATAATAAATAACAACGTTCCAAATGAAAGTAAAATATTTGTCAATGAACCGAAATCTTCTGCACCTTGTCCGCCACCCATATTATTGATCGCTACAGGAATCAATGTGATTCCAATAATTGTTACGACAGAACCGGTAACGATTGGCGGGAAAAATTTCACGAGACTTCCGAAGAAGTGGCTAATGAAGAAAATGATTACGCCCGAAGCAATAACCGCTCCGTAAATAGCCGAAATTCCATAATCATTGCCTATCAAAATCATTGGGCCTACAGCCGTGAACGTACAACCGAGAACTACGGGCAAACCAATACCGAAATATTTATTACGTGAAATTTGTAATATTGTTGCGACACCACACATCAAAATATCAATCGAAACAAGATAAGTTAACTGTGTAGGTGTTAACCCAATGGCATTCCCCACAATGAGTGGTACCAATACTGCGCCGGCATACATAGCTAGTAAATGCTGAAAACCTAGCAGCGTTGTTTTCATCGTTCCGTTTCCTCCCCAACAAACTGGACTTGACCATTATGTAACGACTGAAGCTCAGCTAACGATTCCAAACGGACACCCTCTTTGCGGATCAAATCTCCACCTGGCTGGAAGCATTTTTCAATAACAATTCCAACACCTGCGATAGTTGCGCCTGCTTGTTTTGCGATATCTATGAGTCCAAGTGCGGCTTGTCCATTCGCAAGGAAATCATCAATGAGCAATACCGTATCTTCATTTGAAATGAAATCTTTTGAAACCGAAATATCATTCGATTCTTTCTTAGTGAAAGAATACACTTTTGCGGAGTAAAGATGATCCGTCAATGTAAGAGATTTACGCTTTCTGGCAAATACTACCGGAACGCCTAATATCATTCCTGCCATCGTAGCTGGAGCAATACCTGAAGATTCAATCGTGACGATTTTCGTAATGTTTTGATCGCTAAATCGTCTAACAAACTCTTTTCCGATTTCTTGCATCAATAACGGATCGATTTGATGATTCAAAAATGAATCTACCTTCAGTACCTCTTCCGATAATACTTTACCTTCTTGTCGAATCTTGTTTTTTAGCAACTCCACGCTGTGATGCTCCCTTCATTTTTTCGAATAAAAAAAGCGTATATGCCATACTCCCATATAACAACTATGAGAGAGCGGCATGTACGCTTTTAAAAATGAAAAAGCATTCTCTTGTCGAACGACAAAGAAAGCTGCTTTCCATTCTCCCCATAGGCAGTCTATTTTCGGTAGACCGGTAGAAACTTACGGGCCATATCCCCGTGATTATATGAGTCTTATTTAACTGAATGGTAACAGTATAGCACGATTCGACAAATTATCAATGTGAAAATTCGCCAATTAGTTTGATAGCTTTACGCTAGGAAGCATATGGACATATTCTTGACAAGAAGTTGCGATAGATTGGGGTAAAACGTAGCTTCGTGGGGGTGTAGAGGGGGTGCCAGGACTTAGGTCTCTCACTATAGTTAGTGTGTTAACTATTGTTGTCTTTAACTCTTGTTTCAGTTCAAATGCACAACAGAATATAATATCCACTCACATTGTAGGGATTGGCGCGTAGGAGGGGCAACTCCCATAGGCTCATCGCGAGCCTTAAGGAAAGCGTCCCCTCCGTAGCGCCAATCCCTTATCCAGCACCCATGCCAACTTCTCTGTAATCAACTGTTCGTTTCTTTATTACTTACCCGAACAATAGTGAAGAAAGATAAATTACTACGCCTACTGTAAAACTGCTAGCTACGGTGTTGAACAGGACAATTTGGGCTGCTAGCTCAGACTCGACATCGTATTCCAGTGCTAACGTGGAGCTATTTCTTGACGTTGGAAATGAGCTGGCGATCCAGAGTGATTGAGCCGTGACACCGTCTATCCTCAACAGTAAAATCAACAGCAACGCCACAGTTGGTGAGATTATGAGTCTGCCGATAGCGCTTAGGTAGATCAAATGGTTCCATAGCGTTTTCACCTTTATCTGCGCTAACTGCGCGCCTAGTGTAATGAGCGCAATGGCGATAAAAGCATTTGATAAATGACTAATCGGCAACTCGATAAATTGTGGCAATTGGATATTTGCTAAGTTAAGCAAAGCACCTAGCCACAAAGCATGAATAATCGGCATTCGAAGAAACTGCTTTACGATGTCTTTTCCTGATTGCGTGGAAGACACGAGATTATACAATCCATACGAGTACGTCAGTAAGTTCTGATAGACAATTAACACGATTTGAATGGACACTCCGAGTGGATTGGCATGAAAGACTAGCTGACTGACAGGTAATCCATAGTTTCCTGAGTTGATCAGAACAATACTGTTTTTCATAACAGCGGTCTGCTGGCGATTCAGACGCAAGAGTTTACTAAATAAATGTCCAGTAATTATTAAAGTGGTCGTAAATAATACGACAAACATTAATACGTCGAGTAGGATTTCTATATCAATGACGGTATGGTATAAGTTCATGAACACGGCGGCAGGTATTAAACAGTATGTTAGTATATTCCCTAACGCCTTAACATTAAAAGTAAACTTTATTTGTAAAACTACGCCAATTGCTAATAAAATAAGCATGGGTGTGATAACATTTACAAAGACTATGAGTAAGTACTCCACAAAGGAATCTCCTTTCTGCTGCTTCAGCTACATACTTCTCAGAACAATCTTCAAGTAATACAGGAGGCTTCACAATGGAAAAAGAACGACCAAGTAAACATTTACATTTTCCTAAGAGTCAGTGGATATTATTAGCGGGTATTTTATTTTTAGCCGCTACCATCCGTTCCCCACTAACTTCTGTCGGACCTATTATCGGAAACATTCGTGATCAACTGCAAATCTCTAACTCGTTGGCTGGATTTTTAACAACCATCCCATTACTGGCATTTGCTATTGTATCACCTTTTACACCACGTATTGCAAAACGTTTTGGTATGTCGAGAACACTTTTCTATGCGATGATTATTTTATTGCTAGGAATTATCATGCGTTCTGTGGGCAATAGTCCATTGCTATTGATCGGTACATTTTTAATTGGGGTAGGAATCGCTTTTGCAAACGTCCTATTACCAAGTCTTCTTAAACTGAGCTTTCCCTTACATATCGGATTAATGACAGGACTATACTCAGTATCTATGAGTATATCTGCAACACTTGCTTCTGGTATAGCTTCTCCAATTGCGAATGAAACAGTATATGGCTGGCAAGGGGCGCTAGGAATTTGGGGAGTCATTACATTGTTAGCTATTATTGTATGGATTCCTCAGATACGCAAAAAGAAAGAAGTCATCAAATCGGTTCAGAACAACATGAAGACGAAACCTGCTCTGCCTATTTGGCGGTCACCACTAGCCTGGAGCATCACGATATTCATGGGACTACAATCGTTCCTATTTTATACGACAGCATCATGGATTCCCATTGTGTTGCAAACAAATGGCATGACGGCTGATGCTGCCGGATGGATGCTAGCTCTTGTCCAGCTTGCACAATTACCTATGATGTTTATTATACCAGTGGTCGCTGATAAAGTACGTGATCAACGTGTCCTGGTTGCAGCTGTTTTCGCTTGTTATTTAATTGGTTATGGCGGCGTTCAGTTTGGAAGCGAAAGCCTGACTGCACTTTGGATGATTTTCATTGGTCTAGGAGGAGGATCGGCATTCGGACTCGCTATGATGTTCTTCACTTTACGTACCAATACACCAGACCAAGCGGCTTCAATTTCCGGTATGGCGCAGTCGATCGGCTACTTACTCGCAGCTATCGGTCCAGTGTTGTTCGGTATTCTTCATGACTATACCGGTTCATGGACGGCACCGCTTTATACCTTCATAGTTGTCGCAACGATACTATTTATAAGTGGAATGTACGCAGGCAAAAAGCGTTTGATTTCGCTTGACTCAAACCAGCATGCATAATAAAAAACAAGTGCATTGGAAGTGAACTTTTTTAGTATAAAGATATAAAAACGTATTTCAACAATAAAACGAAGGACCCCAATTCATCTGCGAATTGGGGTCCTTCGTTTTATCCATGTATAACCCTGTAGGTATAAAATGTAACAGTTTCAAAAGCTTATTAGCAAACCAAGTACTATGCATACGCAATCTTTTATAGCACGAAGTGAATCTCAAAAAACTGAAATTCCAATCCACTCTTAAAATTAGTAAAATCACACCCATGCTACCGTTTTAGGCAGGATAAGTGGGAGGGTTTACACGGTTAATTGAATTTTATTTCCTGATGGATCTTCAATCACAAACAACTCACCTTCAACCGTATACGAAACACCCAGGTTCTGTAATTGTCCAATTACTTTCGATCTTTCAGCTTCGTCTGGGAAAACAAGCGAGTACCAATTTATACCCACATTATTTTTCTGTGGTTTAGGAGCACCTACTCCTTGCCATGTATTTAAGGCAATATGATGATGATAATCGCCCGTCGAAATAAAAATAGCTTGAGGATAATGGCTTACAACTGTAAAACCAAGTCCCTTCGTGTAAAATTCTTCTGCTTTTTGAAGATCGGCTACATGCAAATGAATGTGGCCCATTATCGTATCAGTCGGCAACCCATTCCATTCCTTATCGCTTACTGCTAGAAGACTTTCTCCATCTAATGGGTCAGACGCCATCTTGACTTCTCCATTAAACCAACTCCATTCAGAAGATGGCCGATCTATATACACTTCAATACCATTTCCGTCTGGATCCGTAATGTAGAGTGCTTCACTAACAAGGTGATCTGATGCTCCGAATCGATAACCTGTCTTAGATAAATGGCGTAAAAAGGCAGACAAGTCAGCTCTTGTCGGTAACAAAAGTGCAAAGTGGAATAAACCAGATCTCCTTTCCTCCTTAGGTAGTACATCAACCGGCTGTTCAATCGTTAATAATCCTGTTTTTCCGTCTACTGTTAAAACCGCTTTTCGTTTTGTTTGCTCCAAAACTTGAAATCCGATAACCTGCTGGTAAAATTCAAGAGCTACATCCAAATTTATTACGTTTATATTAACCTGTCCAACAAATGTATTAGGTTTTTTATGAAAGTTTTTCATTTTTATAATCTCCCTCTTCTATCTTGTATCGTTTCTAATGTGCGTAGTCTAAATTTTTATCCTCTTCTTATTACATAACACTCGATCAAATACTAAAGTTTACTTCTATGAGTTTCGGACTTTGAAGATTATATTTAAACTGTCTGGCATCATTTCAAGTTACTCCTATATCCCTTTAAAGATATTATATCTCTATAAGTGAACACTAATTGTAAAAAAAATGATTCTCTATCCTATTTCATCTGACTTTCGGCATCGTAAAATAATTGGTTTACACATACCTCCTCGCTTCTCTAAAACAAATATATCCATAAACATATATTTACTTCTTATCAGTTACTATTCCTTCTTGAATCACATCAATATATTTATTGTGAAAATTTAATCCAGCACTTAATATTCATATGTGAATATTAATTCTCTATAGGATAACATTATACGGAAGATAGCGTCAAGATATTTGTGCTATTATATAAATACACAACAATACTCTTGGAGGGATCCATGTGGAAATCGGCTCAAAAATACGAGATATACGGAAAAGAAAGAAAATAACCATCGCACAGATGAGCGAACAAATAGGACTTTCAAAAGGGTTTATAAGCAACATCGAAAATGACAATACATCCCCCTCCCTTAATACGTTGCAAGAAATCGCTAGCTTTCTAGACGTCCCACTTCCTTATTTGCTACTAGAGAAAAAGAAGCATATGAAAGTCATTAGGAAAGCTGATCGGGTATATACAACGTTTAACGGAATAAAAATTGAACATATTACTACGCAAAGTGGTCTGCGAATGATGCACGTTGAATTACCACCTGGTACATCGACCGGTGAAGCGATCGCCCACGAAGGCGAAGAGAGCCATGTCGTACTAAAAGGCACGGTCCTTGCTGAACAAGGCGAAGATTCTGTTATTGCAACGGAAGGCGATTCATTTAGTTGGAATGCAAGCGTACCTCACTTTGTTAAAAACATCGGAGAAGATGAGGCGGTCTTACTTATCGCCGTCTACTCCGAGGATAAAAGTACATGACACCATTCTGTTCCCTCTCCGGTACACTATACCTAAATCAATCTTGTACTCGCAACTGGAATGGATTCAATTAATAAAGAGGCTGGGACATAACTATCTCACCTCGTTTCCCTGCACTCCGAAAGGCACGCTTTCCGAGGGGCGTGGCTTGAGCCGCTTCCTTCGCTTTGCTCCGTCCAGGGTCTCAAGACGCACGCTGATCCCTCAGGAGTCGGCCTTTCTCCGTTCCGGTACACTCT
>NZ_PDYL01000015.1:0-93053 GCF_002743035.1 Sporosarcina sp. P12(2017) | reverse complement strand
GGCGTGAAGTTAGCCGGTTTTATATACGGACTCACAAATGGTCCCAGAGGCTGGTCGGCTTTTCTTCACTTCTACTATAAAAAATAGTAGCACAAACCATGGCCTTGGTTTGTGCTACTAATGTTAGTATGTTTTTATTGACCTTTCCTTAATAACTCCGCATATTCCTGCACGATCTCTACAAACGCCTTTACTTGCTTCAACTCAAATGTAGAACCATATCCGATTAGCCATGTATCGCGTGTCAGCTCAAACTCTTCCTCGCTATTCAACAACGGGATTAGATTGACTTTCTCATCACCTGACAATGTGATGGAAGGCAGTATAGCATAGCCGATACCTTTTAACGCGAGCTGCTTACACATTTCAATCTGATCGACTATGATTTGGCGACTTGGATTTTGATTGAAATGCTTATTCCACCAGCGCTGGATTTCCATATAATAGTTTGAATCACTTTTATATTGAATAAAGTGGCGATTGGTGTCTTTTAATTCATCAATGGTCGAGATTTCAGAATCCACTAGATACAACTGATCCCGAAATAAGTAGACACGATTACTTTTCCAATCTGTTTGCCCTCTAACAATACCGATATGCGCTTCCCCTTCATACAAAGCTTTGGAGATTTCTGAACTCCATCCCGTCATCAAAGAAATCTTAGCATCTGGATAAAGTGCTACATAGTCTTTCAATACTTGAGGCAACCAGGTCTGACCAATTATAGAGGCACAAGCAATCTTCAATGTTCCATGTACTTTATCTTCAAGTGAGGCGATCAATTCCATCGTCTCGTCTTTCTTTGCCAATGATTCCCTCGCGTAGCTGATGACGTGTTCACCTGCTGGCGTCGGTTCCAGGCCTTTTTGTGAACGGATGAACAACTGCATACCCCACTCTTTTTCAATCGTCTGGAGGCGTTGTGACAAAGCAGGCTGGGACAAATGAAGGCGCTCTGATGCTTTACGCATGTTGCCCTCTTCAGCCAATGCTTTGATAATATCCAGTTCAATGGTTGACATGATCTGTCACCTTCCCTCGTGGAATTCGTAAAATCAATAATAAGCTAATGACTGCAAATAAAGCAATCGTTATGTACACCCAGTGCAATGAGCTGTCTAAACCGCTTTGTAAACTGACTAACTCCTGTGATGTCATCATCGAGCGACCGTCTTTTGTTAACAATGTATTCACGTGATCAATCGTATAGGGCAATTTTTCTTTCGTAAAATAGGTAATGAGTGCACCGTTCAAAATTGCTCCAAACACAGAAGCACCAATTGTATTGCCAAAATTCTTCATAAACATATTCGCTGCAGTAGCTGAGCCTCTTTGTACGCGCGGTACAGCCCCTTGAATCGTAACAATGAAAGATGTATTGGTCAGCCCCATTCCAACACCTATGAAGAAGCTTGAACACCCCGCCCATACCGGTCCTAGTGTTGAGGTCATGAGGACAAACATCGTCGTGCCGATTACAAGAGACACACCGCCAGCAAACGATACGAGAAATGGGCCGAAACGTATGAGTAAATGCCCCGCCAATGAGGAAGCTAGAGGCCAGCCAATCGACATGGCAGTTAATGTGAAACCTGCTATGATGGCTGGTTGTTCCATCACTCCGGATACGTAAGTAGGTAAATAAGAGGAAACTCCTATTAATATTACTCCTGTTGTCAACGATACGAGATTCGCATATAAAATAACGGGGTTTTTCCAGATACTAAATGAGATCAGTGGATCTTTTGCCAGTTTCTCTTGTTTGAAAAATAGCCAAAATGAAATGCCAGAAAGTATAATCAATACTATACCGATAGTTGAAAATCGTCCGAATCCTTGACCTCCCTCTACGAGCCAGATTAAGAGAGTGGATAATGCAGACGTCAGTAGAAAAGCACCTTTGTAATCGACAGAAGCCTTTTGAGTTTCTTTTGGTTCATGTAAAAAGAAATATATGACACCCATTGACAGTAGTCCGAGCGGCACGTTTACCCAAAATATGTATTGCCAGCTCACATACTGTACAATCAATCCACCGATTACAGGACCTGAAACTGCCGATACGCCCCACACACTCGACAAATATCCTTGTATCTTCGCACGTTCTTCCGTTGAATAAATATCACCGATAATCGTCGTCGCAATTGGCATAACAGCTCCTGCTCCCAAGCCTTGTATGAGGCGATAGACTATCAACTGCTCCATTGAGACAGCGAATCCACAAAGTATGGAACCAATTAAAAAAATCGTCACGCCCATAAAAAAAATTGGCTTTCGTCCAAATAAATCTGCTAGCTTTCCATAAATTAATACCGTCACGGTACTCATTAATAAATAAGATGAGAATATCCAACTATACCGAGAAAACCCACCTAATTCAGAAGCGATCGTCGGCATTGCAGTAGTAACAATTGTCGCTTCCACTGCCCCTACAAACATAGCAAGCATAACAGCAGCAAGAACAAAGGGCCGATTAGTTTCTTTGGGCACAGCTATTTCAACTCCTTCTATTAGAAAAAGGCTCCTATATCGGAGCCCTTTACTATTTTACTATAGCGCTTGCTTCACTGCTCTATTACAGTAAGTTTATTAAACGTTATAAATATACTTTTTAAATTCTTTCATAATCACACGTCGCGTAATAATACCGGCAAATGTTCCATCTTCTTCAGTGACGCATAAAAACGGATGATTAATTAAAAGATCTACTGCGCGTTGAAAACGGTCCTTCACACGAATCGTCGGTAGATTCGTATCCATAATTTCATCTACTTTTATATCTTCTAATCTCTCATATTCAATGCGTTCCATACCTAAAATAGAATCTGTAATCATTCCAATCCCAAGGAGCCCTTTCAAATGATACTGATTATCCAGTACAGGGATTGCAGAATAGCCAGTCTTGGTCAAAACAAGTAGTGCATGCTCTGCGTTATTTCCGATTTGCACGTGAGCAACCTTTTCCGAAGAAATAATTTGATCTATGATGGGCGCAGTAAGAAAATCTTTATTGTTTATAGAAACCATTGGTGATCGCTCCTTCTATTCTTCATCTAAATACATTTACCTAAAAATCTGTTCACTGCTTCAAATCCATCATACCACAAAAAGCCAATTTTCACCTTAAAAGAAAGCGGATTCACAAAACAAAAAACCCCTTTCTTTAATAGAAAGAGGCCCAATAATAAAAAATGATGAAAATGATAAAAACTGAAGCGACAATGATGATCCACAGTAATGGGTTCATTGCATATGGGTGCTCAGCTGCAATATCGGGTATTTTGTTCTTTTCGTTTAACTGAAATGAACGACTCGTTTTCCTGACTCCAGCTAGACCGATCCAAAGCATTATAGCGGATACAAACACCATAGGCCAAAACCAAATATCCCACATCATAACTCCCTCCTTTTCGCTCATACTATAATAAAGAGCATGTGCAATTAGTGAGTAAGTATGCGTATTTTACACTCCGTGGATTATTCGCAAATAGATGCTTTTAAATTTACTGTACAACAGATTTGCCATTGTGGATTTTCACACGACAAACATAAAGAAAATTACATTATTTCTTACATTTTACTTTATATACTTTTTAATCAGGACTTGTGTTCCTTTTTCCCCATAACCCTTTGAGAGTAAATCTGCATACATATCATAAGCAAGATGTAAGCCTGGCAATTTAAGATTCAGTCTTTCTGCTTCCTGTAATGCAATATGTAAATCCTTCACAAAATGTTTTACATAAAATCCTGGTTCATAATTCTCAGTAATAATTCGTGGTCCAAGATCAGACAAACTAAAAGAATTTGCTGCACCCGAAGTGACGGATTGTAACATCGTATCCGGATCAAGACCCGATTCCATAGCGTACGCAATCGCTTCGCATGCCCCTATCATATTTCCAGCAACCGTAATTTGATTGCACATTTTAGCATGTTGCCCGGCTCCCGCTTGTCCTTGATAAACAATTTGTTTACCAAAAACAGATAAAATCGGTAATAACTTTTCAAATACTTCTTTTTTACCTCCACACATAATAGATAGCGTGCCATTTCGAGCTCCAATATCCCCACCTGATACAGGCGCATCCAGTGAATCCATTTGTAAAGAAGCTGCTTTTTCTGCAATGACAATAGCTAGTTCTGGACTAGAAGTAGTCATATCCACTACGATTTGAGAAGGATGACCGTTTGCCAATATACCTTGATCGGATAAATAAACTTCTTCCACATCCGTTGGCATACCGATCATTGTGAAAATAATGTCAGCATGTTCAATAGCTTCAGCGACATTGTTTGCCCATTTTGCTCCTTGTCCTACTAATTGTTTAGCTTTTGATTTCGTTCTAGTGAATACTGTTACCTCATAAGATGCGTTAATCAAATGCTTGACAATACTCGAACCCATGACACCTGTTCCAATAAATGCAATCTTTTCTTTTTGCATATTTTCACTCCTCAATATATAAGATTAATCCTATCGTACAGAAGTTTAAATATTTTTACAATTAAACAAAAAAAGAGGACCAATACAAGATTGGTCCACAAAAGGGGGAAATGAGAATGTTGCTGTGTTCTTTAATAGTGTTCCCACTTTTATTATGAGTTAAACATTCATTTTTGCGTAAATTCAAGGCAGTTGTATTTCTTTTTTATCATTGAATTCATTAATTAATACATCCAATTTACGACTAAGTTCAATGGTATTTTCGGCGTCCATACCATATTTTTCTGCAGCTTGAATTAATTGTTCTCTAACTTGTTCTATTTCAAGTTTACAATTATGCACTACTTGCACACCTTTCATCTGTAAATACGCTACTCTTTAATATACCAACAACTTACTATTATTAAACCGAAATAATATCGATAATTTTCGACAAAATGTATACTAATATATTTCTATGTTTTTTAAGATAAGACTTTACGTTTTGGAGATTATAAGGCAAACTATAAAGGAATTCCCAAAAGTACAGTTTCATTTCTTTGCTTAGCATAATAATGATTGAAGAAAGGGTGGTTAGAATGACGATTGCAGAAATTGGTGATATTATTGAATTTAAAGAAGGCTTACAAGGAATTGTAGAAAAAGTGAACGAAAACTCTGTAATTGTAGACTTAACGTATATGGAAGACTTCGATGAATCGGTCATGCAGGAAAAAACAGTAATCAACCATAAACGTTATATTATCTTAAACAACAGTACACAAGATTGAAACCTTCTTCGCTGTGATCCGTCCAATAAAATAGAATAGTATATGAAGGAGTGGTACCAAATGAACAACAAATGGCGTATTATTTTCACTTCACTAACCGCCTCTATCATGCTTGCAGCGTGCGGAACATCTGATGCGGACCCAGAAAAAGATACAACAGGTAATGCTATAGAAGAACCTGCTGCTCCTGAAACAAATGCAGAAGAAAACACTTCTTCCGAAAATGAAGCAGAAATCGAAACAGATACTGAAGTAGAAGCAAGCGAAGATGTAATGAAAGATGCTGTAGAAACAACAAGTGATGAACAGGATTACTCCATGATGGTGCTCCCTGGATATACACTTACAAGTGAAGAACCGGGCAGAGACAGTCTATATCTAGAAGAAGACAGTGAAATGTTCATGCGAATCGAAACTATGCCCAAAGATGAAGAATCGTATACTTTCGATGAACTCTATGAAAATATGGGAGAGTTATTGATGGCTTCTAGTGACGGTGAAACACCTATCGAGATTACAGATGAAACAGACCTTCCACAAGCTGATGATATCAAGTCTGTTAAAGGTGCAGTAGTAGATTCTACAGAAGGTTATTTCACAGGCTATGTCATTGAACGGGAAGACAAGTTAATTCGCGTAACCATTTACGCTAAAGAAGATAACGAACATATGGAAGAATTCAAAGACATGGCAGCTACCATCAAGTAATGTTGCCAATGTGAAAAAGGCCGATCCTTTGGATCAGCCTTTTTCTATTTGAACTTCTAGTCATTACTATACTATTACAGGAATTAAAGGAAATGATAAATGAAAAACCGTTCCTTTACCAATTTCACTAGTAACGGATATGGATCCTCCATGTTCTTGAACGGTTTTCTTAACAAATGGAAGTCCTAAACCAGTTCCTCCTGGTTTATCTGTCACAAATGGCAAGAAAATAGTTTCAAGCATTTCTTCTCCCATTCCAGCTCCTGTATCGGATATAAATATATCCACATTTTGCTGATGCCCTTCACTTATCATGATAGACAATGTATCATTTGCTTTCATAGCTTCCATTGCATTCTTAAGAAGATTTATAAATACTTGTTTAACACGGTTTGGATTTGCTTGAATTAGTAAAGATCCCTTAGCATTGAATTCATTCACTAAGTGAATTTGATCCAACAATGCTTTAGGGCGAAGCAATATAAGTACTTCTTCTACTAAAACGGATAACGAAAATATAGTAATTTCATCTACAGCCGGTTTTGATAGAACTAACATTTCATTCAATATTTCGTTCATGCGTTTGACTTCGTCTTGAATAACTTTTACATACATTTGTGCGTTACCCGTTACTTCGTGTTCCAGTAGTTGGAGAAACCCTTGTAATGTCGTCATCGGATTACGTACTTCATGTGCAATGCTTGCGGCAATTTCCCCAGTCGTGCATAATTGGTCGGAGTGCGCTAGTTGCTCAAATAGACGTTCCTGTTCAGTAATATCTACAATTCGTAAGATAAACATTTGTGTTTTATAGTCCAATGTCAAACTAACATCTTGATAACGCTGTATTCCTTTAGATGTGTAAGACATTTTCACTGTCGAAGATTCTTGTGTTAGTGCTTTTAAGATATATTCTTCAAACGTAAATGGAGAGGTTGGGACCATTAAATAAAAAAGGTCTTGTAGATGTATAAGTTCACTGGAAGTTTGGTCAGGAAATATTTCCAAGAATAAATCATTCGTCGAAATAATATACCCCGATTCATTCACTAGCGCCATTGGCATAGTCGCCTTTAAATAAGCACTTTCATATAATTGATTCAATTTATAGCTTTGTTCACCAATTTTTATTGTTAAAATCGCCCTACCGCTATATTGCTGGTATATAATATAACAAGGTTCACTTTTTTTATTCGGCACTTCTAGATGACCAATCAATACATTTTGATCGGCTATCGTTTCTGTTTTCAACAGAAGCAACCGTTTCTTTATTTGTTCCAACAAACTTTGATCAAATATTTCAGATATATGGTGTGGGATAAAGTCTTTAGGCATTAGTAATTTAACAGCTTCTGTCATATCAAGTATATCGCCATCTTCATCTAAAACGATTTTAAAAAGTGAACTTTCTAGATAACGATTGATATTTAATGTTTTCAACACTGTAGCAGTACCCCCTTAACTCAATTGCACCTATCCATTATGGACCTGTAACACATTTTCAATTTTGGAAATAAATTCTGAATGCTTCTTATTATGCCATACTGACGCTCCTGTTCACATAGGACTATAGTCTATTTTATCTTTTCAAATACTTATTTTAACTTAAGATTAGGAGTTTTACTATGAATATTGTCTTATCTACATTAAATGCTAAATATATACACACGAATATCGCAATACGCTATATAAAGGCTTTTGCAGCACCAGAATTTCATTGTGAGCTGGCCGAATTCACTATTCATGACCCTACACTTTCTATCGTCTCAGAGCTGTATCAACATTCGCCAGACGTCGTTGGCTTCAGCGTATATATTTGGAATATAGAAGAAACTATAAAGGTAATTCGTCTGCTAAAGCTAACTAGTCCTAAAACCGTTATAGTCTGTGGTGGGCCTGAAGTGACATATGACTATGACCAGTGGTTAAAAAGAGTGCCGGAAATCGATATTATCGCGATAGGTGAAGGCGAAAAAACCTTTAAAGATATACTCCAAGCAGTAGATGGACAAGCAGATCTTTCTTCCGTACAAGGCATTGCATATCGTTCAGATGGAAAGTTGAAGATCACAGCTCCAGGTCCTAAATTGGATCTTCGTGAACTACCTTCCCCTTTTCGTTTTCCAGAGGATATTACACATCTCTCAAATCGTGTGATGTATATTGAGACAAGCCGCGGCTGTCCCTTCTCTTGTCAATTCTGCCTTTCTTCAATCGAAGTCGGCGTTCGATACTTCAATCGAGAAGCAATAAAAGAAGACATTCGCTACTTGATGCAGCATGGTGCTAAAACAATTAAATTTGTCGATCGTACTTTCAATATTAGTAGAAGTTATGCAATGGAGATGTTCCAGTTTCTTATAGATGAACATCTGCCTGGCACCGTATTTCAATTTGAGATCACTGGCGATATCATGCGACCAGAAGTGATTCAGTTTTTAAACGATAACGCGCCAAAAGGCCTATTCAGATTTGAAATTGGAGTTCAATCTACAAACGATCTAACAAATGAGCTAGTTAAGAGAAGACAAAATTTCACTAAATTATCTCGCACAGTCACGATGGTGAAAGAAGGCGGGAAAATTGATCAGCATCTTGATTTAATTGCCGGACTACCTGAAGAAGATTACGCATCTTTCCGTGACACATTTAATGAAGTGTTTGCTTTACGACCTGAAGAATTACAACTAGGTTTTTTGAAGCTTCTGCGCGGAACTGGTTTACGTATCCAAGCAGAGCAATATGGGTATCGTTACATCGACACCGCTCCTTATGAAATTGTATCAAACAACGTCCTGTCCTTTGATGATATGCTGAGGATCAAACAAACAGAAGACATTCTCGAGAAATATTGGAATTCGGGTCGATTTATACACTCTATGGAGTATATCGTAACGGAATTAGTCGATACACCATTTGACTTTTTCCAATTATTCGGAGCGTTTTGGGAAAAGCAAGGCTGGTCACGAATCGGTCATCAGTTCGAAGACTTGTTCACCCGCTTGGAATGCTTCCTAGAAGACATATTAAAAATCGATACGTCTATAGCAGTAAGTCTATTGAAGATGGACTATTTACTTCACCAAAAGTTTTTACCTAGAAAGATTTGGTGGAATACTGTAGTACCAGAAGAAGAGCTAAAAGAGGTTTATCAGACACTTTTACGTTCTCCACATTTGCTCGGAGATACGTTTGAGTCAATTGGTTATACGGAACGAACGATTCGGAAGCAAGTTTTCGTTACAAAGACCTCAGCTCAATTGAAAGAAGATCTTTCTGTGATAAAAGACCTTGGGTATCTTATTGTCCAATACATACCAGGTGAAATAGCACAGCACTATCATTTGTCCGAACAAGTACTGGAAACCGTCTCTCCATAATAAAACCGCAGCACGCGAAAATTCGCTTGCTGCGGTTTTTATTTTAAATTAACCAATAATAACACGCTCTTTTGGATAATGATACGGTGTTTTATTCGATTTGCCACCGATCGTATAAATAAACGATATCAACCCTACTCGTCCGATGAACATTAGTACCATAATAATCAACTTACCGAACACCGATAAATCGCTTGTAATACCGAGTGACATACCACACGTTCCGAAGGCTGATGTGATTTCAAATAGCAATGGAATAACAGGTATACCAGGCTCGGTAAGTAACAGTAACAGTAACGCCGCCAACACCATAAAACACGCAACGAGAATAACTGCATACGAACGGAATACGTCGATCAACTTAATTTGGCGTTTAAAAATGTGTATGACGTCATTTCCTCTTGCAAAGTTAATGAGAAATAATAACGCAATGGCAAATGTCGTCGTACGGATCCCCCCGCCTACCGAACTTGGCGAAGCACCAATGAACATAAGCGCACTAACAAAGATATCTGTCGCTTCACTAAATTGCGTCACGTCATACGTCACAAGACCTGCAGAGCGTGCAGAAACTGAATGGAATAATGCCGTAAAAAATTGCTGATGCCAGCTCATTCCTTTAAATGAATTGAATGATTCTAACAACCAAATAGTTAATGTACCTACAAGTAGCAGAACACCAAATGTCGCCGTCGTAATCTTAGTAAAAAGCGAAAAGCGAAAATGCGGTACTTTTTTTGAAAAGAAGCTCTTCACTTCAATTAGTACTGGAAATCCAATAGCACCTAAAATAATTAATATCATCAACATAAGTTGCACGAAATAATCATCATGATAAGGCATCATCGATGAACCGGTAATGTCAAAACCCGCATTCGTAGTGGCAGACACCGCCATGAACATACCGTTCAACAACGCTTCACTAAATGAATTATAAAAACGATAAATATATAATGTTAAAATACCGCCACCAATAATCTCAATGGCAACGATCAGTTGAATGATTTGACGAATTAATTGAACGACACCTTGTAATGTGTACTGATTCGTGTCAATCATTATCAGTTGCCGCTCTCTCATGCCGATTTTCTTCTTTACAAGTAGCCAGAAAAAAGTACCTAATGACATGATGCCGATACCACCGAGCTGAAGCACGAGCATAATCATGCAAAGGCCGAATACAGAGTACGTTTCCCCGATACTAATAGGTGACAATCCCGTTACGCTCACAGCGCTCACAGCGGTAAACAAACTATCTATAAAGGCCACTTTCACACCCGGTTTATATACACCCGGCAAATTCAACAAGAGAAAAGAGGATGCAATTGCTAAAAAGTAGTAGAAGGCGATAATCTGTGCTGGAGTAAACTTATGAAAAACTTCCCTGGAAAGCCTCATCTTTTTCAAATTCCTTTCATAACGGAAACTTCATTTTCCTACTTTATCAAATCCCATGATGAAAAGATAGCTATACATAGAACTTTACACTCTTTACACTAATCTAAACTATAGAAGCAAAAAAAGCAGTCTCTCCTTCTTACTAAGAAGAGACTGTTTTCGTATTATCTGTTAGCTTTCACTTTAGATTTTGCAACGGCCAGTAGATATCCACCTATTGCCAAGATTAATAACACAACCCAGAATGTCGTTTTCCACATTGTAGAGTGCGGGAATGTTTCTGGAATGATTAGCAGTGCAGGATGTGCAAGAGTTAACACAGCTAGCTTTACACCTACCCATCCTACAATTAAGAATGCTGCCGTTTCCAATGTTGGATACTTTTCAAGCATAACAACAAATTGTTTCGCTGCAAAACGGATCATGACTAAACCAATTATACCACCTAACAACATGACAAAGAACTGCCCACCGTTAATGCCACCGACTTGGAAGTTACCTAACTCAGGCAACGTTACCGCAAGCGCAACAGCTGCAAGCATGGAGTCCAATGCGAACGCAATATCTGCAAGTTCCACTTTCAACACGGTCATCCAGAAACCTGATTGTTTTTTAGGCTTTTTATTTGGATGCCCTTCCGGCTTATGGGTAATTTTATCGTATATATTCTTACCGGATATAAACAATAAATAAATGGCACCGATGGCTTGTATCTCCCAGAACTTCACTAAAAACGTAATCATAAATAGTGCAGTAAATCTGAAGACGAATGCCCCTAGTAAACCATAAAATAGTGCTTTCTTTTGTTGGAGTTTCGGTAAGTGTTTTACCATTACTGCCATCACTACTGCGTTGTCTGTTGCTAATAGGCCCTCAAGTACGATTAATACTAAGAGTACCCATGCATATTCTAATAAAATCGGATCCAACATAATTCCTCCTTGTTTTTCACAAAATAAAAAGACCCTCACCTAATAATTAGGCAAAGGTCTCGCTAAGTCGGAATTTCACGTTCAAAATCCAGCTATCATAACCGATGACCGTTGAGGCAGTCACGTATTGACGATTATGAAATAGGTTTCCCTATAGCTACTCCCCTTTGACATTGCGTCAAAAGTTATTAAGATATCGGATACTTTTAAAGTATTATAACATGATAACTTTGATTTGCAAATGATTTAGGTGATGCCTATAAAGCTATTAAATTAAAAGTGCAGATAGTTGACGATGTAAAAACAAGCGCATTGTTAAGCGACTCCCTATCGTGTACTTTACTAGTACTACTATACTATTCTTTTGCACAAATTATTCAACATCATTTTAAAAAGCCGGCAAATGGAAAATTCCATCTGCCGGCAGTATGAATTACTTGGATTCTCTTACAGTTACGGTTTCCGTTACTGTCACGGTGACAGTTTCAGTTACCGTGACGGGTTGTTGTCCCGTTATCGGCTGTGCTTTTTTTGGCGTATTCATGCCTTTGCGTGTTTCCCGATCCAACAAACTGTATATGATCGGAACAATATACAACGTCAAGAATGTAGAACTGATCAATCCACCAATTACTGCAATCCCCATCGGCTGGTTTAACTCAGAACCTTCACCGAGTCCTAGCGCTAACGGTAGTAAGCCCAAAATAGTTGTGAGAGCTGTCATTAAGATGGGGCGGACACGGTCGCGTACAGATGATAGAATCGCATCGTACGAGCTGAGTCCTGCTTCTTTACGTTGATTAATATAATCAACCAATACAATCCCGTTGTTCACGACAATTCCCACTAATATGAGGAGACCAATGACTGCCGTTACACTGACTGGTGTATTCGTAAAGAATAACGCAAGTGAAACACCGATTAGCATGAGTGGTACAGAGAACATGATAACGAATGGATATTTGAATGATTCGAACTGTGCAGCCATTACGATATATACTAATACCACTGCCAGTACAATCGCCAATAGCATATCGTTAATCGCACTTTCAAATAGTTCGCGATCTCCGCCGTATGATAGTTCTACTTCACTTGGTAGGTCCAGATCCTCTACAATATCATTTACCTTTTTCGTCATATCACCTAATGATTCACCAGATAGATATTTCACTGTAAATGCAATCGAATGTGCTTGGTCCACACGCACAATTGCTGCAGGACCTTCTGCGATTTCCACATCCGCTATATCCTTCAACTTAACAAATGTATCCAGCGGTGTTTTTAATTCCAATTCTTTTAATTTATCTATACTATTGCGGAAACGCTCATCGTACCCTACGTTCACTCCGACTACTTCGCCTGTTTTCTCAAAGACGATTTGTGAAGCAAAGACCCCTCGCGTAACGTCACTAACTGTTTGTGCTATTTGATAGGGAGCCAATCCGACATCTGAAGCTTTTTCCCGATCTACTTCAATTTTTATTTCCTCTACAGTATCTACTAAATCATTCTCAACATCAGTCACGGAATCCATCTCGCGTAACTTCTTATCTAGCTTTGATACAGCTTTTCCTAAACGTTCTTCATTTGTGTCATTTAGGGAGAATGTTAATGTGTTCGGACTCGAACCGGCAGCGGTCTGCAAGTTGAAACTGATTTCTGCGTCATCCCCAACTTCGTCCTCTACAATTGGCTGTACTTTGTCTACAAATTCAAAGACAGAGCGGTCGCGATCGTCGAGTGGTATAAGTTTCACATACACTTCTGCCATATTACTCTCTGATCCGCCTTGCGCCATACTTTGCTGCGTTCCACCGACTAAACTGACGTACACTTCCACGTCGTCTTGCTTTTTCATTTCTTCTTCAATTCGTTCAACTACGTCATCTGTCGCATCAAGTGAAGCACCATTTGGTAGCTTAACATTAATACTGAAAGCTCCTTCATCCGTAGCAGGCAGGAATTCCGTTCCTACTTTTAGAATGCCGAATACGCTTCCTGCAAGTAAAGCAGTTGTTAATAGTAACACGAGTAAACGATGCCCTAATGCCCACTTGATGGACTTTTCGAATCTCTGATTTTTCTTTACACGATTCTTTTTCTCAAGTGTTTCTTCAGTAGGCGTCTGCAACAAACGACTTGCCAGCATTGGCACGACAGTCAATGCAACGACTAACGATGCAAATAAACTGAATGAAATCGTTAACGCGAACTCTGTGAAGATTTGACCAATAATACCCGTGATGAAGATTACTGGTACAAATACAGCTAGAGTAGTTAACGTAGACGCAGTTATAGCTCCGCCCACTTCCTTCGATCCATCTTTTGCTGCTTCAGTTGGCGTTTTCCCCATGGCTAAATGTCGCTCAATATTCTCGATAACGACAATCGCATTATCGACTAACATACCAATACCTAGTGCAAGTGCACCGAGTGTCATGATATTTAATGAGAAGTCTGCGAAATACATAAGAACAAATGTCACAATAACCGAATACGGAATCGCTACTCCAATGATGATTGGACTTTTAATTCCACGTAAGAAGACAAATAATACGAGCATCGCGAACAAGCCACCGAGAATTAATGATTGACCGATATTGCCGATAGCCAGCTGTACATAATCCCCTTGGTCAAAAATAACATCCGATTCAACATCCTTGTATGCATCTTTCTCCAATAACTTATCCAATGACTTTTTAAACTCTTTAGAGACAGTTGCAGTATTTGCTCCTGACTCTTGAAGTACGGACAATAATACGGCCTGCTCATCATTGGCTCGTGTTTCTGTTTGTAGTTTCGGCTCCAACAATGCTACATCCGCCACGTCAGAGACTTTGATTTTGTCACCTGTCTGCGGATTGGCACCTATTTGAATACTTCGTACATCTGAGATATTTTGAACTGTACTTAAGATTCTTGTAGTTAACTTTCTTCCATCACTCGTGTCAATCGGATCACCTGGCATAGATACATTACTAGCTTGGATTGCCTGGACGACATCTGATTGCGCTAAACCAAATTCTTTTAATTTATCAGGATCTAAAATAACCTGGACGTCTTCAATGATTTTACCTGACACGTTCACACTAGCTACACCGTCAATACGGCGTAATTCTTTCTCCAACTCTTCTGCAATCTTCCGTATATTTGTATCTTCATCGACGGAGCGTAAAGATAGTTGGATGACCGGGAATTGAGATGGATCAAACTTCATGAAACGTGGTTTATTAGCACCATCGGGCACTTCTACTTGATCAATCCGTTGGAGGATATCCATTTGGACATCGTCAATCGAAGAATCCCAATCAAACTGTAGGAATACTAAGTTAGCTCCTTCTTGAGAAGAAGACTGCATCGACTTTAAGCCAGGAGCTGTCGATAAACTTTCTTCCAACGGCTTGGTGATTTTCTCGCTCACTTCTGTTGGTGAAGCACCCGGATAATTCGTGACAACTACCGCTACAGGTGGATTTAAGTCTGGAATCAGTGTAACGGGAATTTTAAAGAAGGATACTGCACCTAAAATAATGACGAGAAACATAGTGACTAACGTAAAAACAGGTCGTTTGACCGAAAAGCTACTAATCTTCATTTATCTATTCCTCTCTTTTCTCAGCACTCCAACTAGGGAAGACTTTTCATCTTTCCACCATACCACCTGAATAGAGTATTTTCACCATGATTTGCTCGAATAATAATGAATCAGCACAGAGTTCATTCACATTTTGAACAAATAACCCGGACGGATTACCATTAATCCGACCGGGCCGTATGTTATATGATTTATAATTGATTATACAACTTGATATCCGGGAATTTATCCTGGAACCAGCGCATCGCAAAATTATTTTCAAACAAGAAAACTTTGCGCTCGTATCGATCTTTTACGAGTAATGCACGTTGTCCTGCCATAGACTCTTTTACATCCTCTTCGTTTTCAATCCAACGTGCTACTTTCGACCCCATTGTTTCCATCTGGACTTCTACATGGTATTCCGCTCTCATACGGTGTTCGAAAACTTCGAATTGAAGTTGACCCACTGCACCGAGAATGACTTCTTCCGTATGCAATGTTTTGTAATATTGAATAGCACCTTCTTGCACAAGCTGTAAGATCCCTTTGTGGAACTGTTTAGATTTCATTACGTTTTTGGCATTTACTCTAACGAATAACTCTGGAGTAAATTGTGGAAGTGCTTCAAATTGGAAGTTTGCCTTACCACTGATGACCGTATCACCAATTTGATAGTTACCCGTGTCATATAACCCAATGATATCGCCAGCTACTGCCTGATTGACAGTTTCACGATCATCTGCCAGGAATTGTGTAGTTTGAGTTAACTTAAAGTTCTTCGAAAGCCGTGGAACCGTTACAGTCATGCCACGTTCGAACTCACCTGAGACAATTCGGACAAATGCAATACGATCACGATGTGCAGGATTCATGTTAGCCTGAATTTTGAAAATGAAGCCTGAAAAAACGTCAGACTCTGGATCTACATATTCTGCATCTTTCGTTAACCTAGGTTGGGGTTCAGGTGCGAACTGTAAAAACGTTTCTAGAAATGTCTGAACGCCAAAATTAGTTAGTGCACTACCGAAGAATACAGGTGTTAACTCACCTTTTGCGATACGATCTTCATCGAAGTCGTTTCCAGCTTCATTCAATAGCATGACATCTTCTAGCGCTTGCTTATAATAAGAAGTCTCTTTCATGGAGTGTTCTACTGCAAGCTCTCCCTCACCGTCGATTGGAAGAAAACGATCCTCATCTGCATTCGGACGCGCTAACTCTATACGCTTATTGAAACGATCATAAATACCTAGGAATTCTTTTCCCATACCGATCGGCCAATTCATTGCGTACGATTGGATTTCTAACACTTCTTCTAATTCTTCCATTAGCTCCAATGGTTCTTTACCTTGTCGGTCCATTTTATTGATGAATGTAAAGATCGGAATTCCTCGCATTTTACATACTTTGAACAATTTAATCGTCTGTGGCTCGATTCCTTTTGCTGAATCAACCATCATGACGGCAGCATCCACCGCCATTAATGTTCTATACGTATCTTCACTGAAGTCTTCGTGTCCTGGTGTATCCAAAATATTGACACGTTTGCCTGCATAGTCAAATTGTAAAACGGAGGAAGTTACCGATATTCCACGTTGTTTTTCAATTTCCATCCAGTCAGACGTAGCGAATTTCCCTGATTTCTTTCCTTTAACTGTTCCAGCATCGCGAATCGCTCCGCCAAAATATAGTAACTTTTCAGTAATTGTCGTTTTACCGGCATCCGGGTGAGAAATAATCGCAAATGTTCGTCGCGATGTAATTTCATCATGTTTATTCTTTTGCATCAATCGTACTCTCCTTTTGCTTACGTTTTCTATCATAGAGAGAATAGGGATGCATTTCAATGATTTTCATTGAATTGACTAAAAAACTATAGACTCTCAAATTCAAACTACACTTCATTTATTGATCGTTGTATCGCCAAACTTTTTAGTTGCTTCCTCAAGTGCAATGTTTGCATCTGAATGCGCATATTTCGTATTGCCGATAATTTGAAAATCTTCATGGCCTTTTCCGGCAAATATAATGATATCTCCTGCATTCGCTTGCTCAATAGTATGACGGACAGCTTCTTCTCTATCTCCTATACATGCATACTGATTATGCGGCATCGTGGCACTAAGTTCCGATATGATCGACTCATACGGCTCATCCCGTGGGTCATCTGTCGTAAAGACGACATAATCTGCTTCTGCTGCTTTTTCTCCCATGATTGGACGCTTCAGACGATCACGATTGCCACCCGTTCCTATTAGGAATAGTAGGCGGTTGCCTTCCTTTTTTAAAGGTTGTACTGTAGCAATGGCTTTTTCAATTGCATCCGGTGAATGTGCATAATCAATGAAAATCGTCAGTGGTAATGATGTTTCCACTTTTTCAAGACGACCTTTCACTGTCGATACATTCGCTATCAGCGGTAAAATATCTTCTGTCGCCATTCCTTTGGCATATAAGGCTGCAATTGCTGCCAATGAATTATAGACGTTAAACTCACCGATCAACGGCATCGTGACGGTGAATGTTCCATCCGGTGCCTGCAATTGAAATCTCGTGTAGTTCGACTGCATTTCGATCGCTGTTGCTTGGAATGAAGACTTCACATGGATTCCGTATGTAAATATGGGGAACGAAGTCATTTCGATCATTTTACTGCTCCACGGATCATCCGCATTAATGATCGCAAACTTATTCTGATCAAGCTGCTGACCCAATTGTGCAAACAATAAGCCTTTCGCTGTACTGTAGTTCTCCATTGTTTTATGGTAATCCAAATGATCATGCGTTAAGTTAGTGAAAATCGCAATATCAAATTCTGTTCCTGCCAGTCGGCCTTCAACTAAACCGTGTGAAGAAACTTCCATGATCATCGATTCGCAGCCTTCATTTGCAGCTTGCGCAATCATTTGCTGGGTAGTCAAAACATCAGTCGTTGTATTTTCCGTTTCATACAGAATATCATTTAATTTAAAACCAATCGTGCCTGAAACAGCTGCCTTTTCTTCAGTCTGGCGTAGCATGTCATGAATGATATTGCCGACACTCGTTTTTCCATTCGTTCCGGTTACACCGATCATTTTCATACGCTTTGAAGGATACTGATAGTACTTAGACGCCAGTAACTCTATCGCTTTTGAAGTGTTTTCAACATAGACCACCGCTGTGCGCTCTTCATCTATCATGATCGGCTCTGATGCGATTATGACACGTGCACCACTCAACAATGCATTCTTGACAAATTGATGGCCGTTCACTGTATAACCTTTTAGGCAGACAAATACTCCACCATCTTGAACGGCTCGTGAATCTACTGCCACGTCTGTCACATGTTCTGGCAATGTTCCTTTTATAGTCTTTACAGGTAGTACAGATAATAATTCTTTCGTATTCATGTGATTTCCTCCAATAGGTTGGTGAATAACTCTACTCATTATAACAAAAAAAGTCTTTCTTTAAAAAAGACTCTTAATTCCTTTAAATGATGTATTATATAATGAATCATTTACCCATATCATACGCGTCTTTTCTTATCACATCCACCCTGGATTATAGAATGGAGTATCTATCAAAATGTCAAAAGAATTTATTCCTACAGTACGTTACTTGAATTATCTTGACTTGTTTTTCGAGCAGTCACAGGATGCGATCTCCGTATTTGATTTGGATGACAATATAATTACTTGTAACCCTGCATTCGAACAGTTATATGGTTGGACTTTGGAGGAGTGCTCAGAGAAATCCATTTCGTTTTATCCTGAAACTGAATACGAAAAAGTACATGCACGTTGTGAGTTATTGTATAAAGGTCAATCGTTAGCTAATGAAAGAGTCACTGAGATGCGTAAAGATGGCACACTGTTTCAAGCAGAAATTAGCATGACACCCATTTTTAACGAGCTCAATGAAGTGGTCGCTATTTCTCATATTGCACGAGACATCACTAGTCGCTTGCAAATGGAGCAGAAGACACTTGAGTTTGAACGTCTGCAAACGATGAGTATGATTGCAGCGAAAGTAGCGCACGAAGTACGAAATCCTATGACCGCAATCACGGGGTTTATTCAGTTAATGAATCAAGACTCCGCGAATCCTTACTCGTATTTCACAGAAATTATGGGGAACGAAATTAGCCGTGTCAACCAAATCGTTACGGATTTCCTAGCATTAGCAAAACCAACTTTACATGATACTGCGCCAGTTTCTATTCTAGAAGTCATCGAAGAAATGCTCATTGAATTTGAAGAGCAATTTGATGAACGTGCGATTTCATGTCAACTGAATGCTGAGGAATTAGAACTTTTCATTCAAGGCGACAAGTCCTCACTGCATCAAGCGTTTTACAATATCTTGTCAAATTGTTGCGATGCAATTGAGCACACTGGAAACATTATAATTTCACTGACAAACCAGGAAGAAACTCTCCACATTTGCATTGAGGATGACGGTTGTGGAATGGATCAGTTGACCTTAGCATCCATTGATCAGCCTTTCTTTTCTACAAAAGAAAATGGCACAGGTCTCGGTATGTTCATTACTAAAAATATTATTGTGGACCACAAAGGCACTTTGCTGGTCGAAAGCCAGCAAAGCGCGTGGACAAAAGTTTGGATTTCGCTACCGTTAGCGAATGAAACGCTTCACTAATGGAAGTTTTCCTTTGTATGGAGGAAATGCAATAGGTACCGAGACTGCCGTACTCTTTTTCATCATCGATTTCGAATGAGTGAATGTTTCAAAACTTGCTTTTCCATGGTATTGATTCATTCCAGAAGGTCCTACCCCGCCAAACGGTAGATGAATATTCGCGACATGTGATATCGTGTCATTTATGCAACCGCCACCAAATGGCAATACTTCGATGAAATGATTAGCTGCCTCATCATTCTCAGTGAAAAAGTATGCAGCTAGTGGCTTAGGTAACGTACTAATTTGCTGAATTGCGACGCCTAAATTATCATACGGCAGGACAGGTAAGATCGGACCAAATAACTCATCTTGCATACTAGCGCTATTCCAGTCTGATAGCGCTAAAATCGTCGGCTCGATATATTTATCCGCGGCATCTGTCTTGCCCCCTTCTACGATATATGCTTGATCTTGATCTAGTATGTTCGCTAATCGATCGAAATGACGATCCGCGATGATGCGTCCGTAGTCAGCACTCTTCTGTGCGTCACCCCCGTAAAAACGTTGGATAGCGCTCTTCATTTCATGGATTAATTCATCGTAAATTGAAGCGTCAGCCAATACATAGTCAGGTGCTATACACGTTTGGCCTGCATTCATGTACTTACCCCAAACAATTTTCTCCGCTGCCTTTTTGATATCAGCAGTATGATCGACAACGGCTGGACTCTTTCCGCCTAACTCCAACGTCAATGGAGTCAATCTCTCCGCACAAGCTTTCATGACAATTTTCCCTACTTTTGCACTTCCAGTAAAGAATACATAATCAAATGGTGCGTCAAGTAACAGTTTCGTTTCCTCTTTTTCACCATGCACCACGGATACATACTCCGGTGGAAATACACTTGAAATGATTTTATCTACGACGCTAGCCGTATGCAATGCATCTTCTGAAGGTTTCAACACCGTACAGTTCCCTGTTGCTATCGAACCGACTAGCGGATCAAATACTAGTTGGAACGGATAGTTGAACGGTCCAATGATCAATACAGTGCCATATGGTTCCTTCACGATAAAGCTCGTTGCCGGTTGTAAATGGAGCGGTGTCTTCACTTTTTCAGGTGCTGCCCATTCATCCAAGTGGTCTATCATATGGGTAATGCTGGATAAGACGAAACCTATTTCTGCTACATACGCTTCAAAGGGATGTTTGTGTAGGTCTTTATGCAATGCATCTAAAATTTTTTTTTCATGCTTTTGAATTGCTTTATACAGTTTTTCCAACATCATTTTTCGGAATGAAATACTGCGCGTCACTCCTGATGTATAATATTGTTTCTGTTTGTTCATAATCACTTCAAGTTCTAGACGGGTCATTGCCAAACTATCCACACTCCTCATGATTGTTCTTATGATCAGTCTACCATTTTCTTCAACAGAAAAAACTCCAGACGATTTATTCGACTGAAGTTTCTCCTACATTATATTTTATTTTTCATGAGCCGCAATGAATTTAATACTACAATGACGGTAGCACCCATATCCGCCATGACGGCCATCCATAATGTTAGCCAGCCTGGAATAATGAGTAATAGCGCAATGACTTTTAATCCAAGTGAGATCGAAATATTTTGAAGAATGATTTGTTTAGTGCGTGAGCTTAATTTAATAGTATATGGAAGTTTCTCCAAATCATCTGCCATCAATGCAATATCTGCTGTTTCAAGTGCAGTATCTGTTCCTGCACCGCCCATCGCAATACCGATATTTGCTGTAGCTAATGCCGGTGCGTCGTTCACTCCGTCACCCACCATTGCCACTTTACCGTATTGAGTCAACGATTTAATCATTTCGACTTTTTGATCAGGTAGTAATTCTGCTTTGACTTCCGATAAGCCAAGTTGCTCTCCGATTGCTAGAGCGGTTGATTGATTATCACCCGTCAGCATGACGGTCTTTTTACCCATCTCACGAAGCTTCTCGATAACCTTCAAGCTACTTTTACGGACTTGATCAGCTACTGCTATAATTCCTTCTAGACCTGCTTCAGACCAGACGAGCATAACGGTTTTACCTTGCTTCTGCAACGCGAGAATCTGCTGTTCAATTGATTGTTCCACTGTGTTCATTTCTCTGAATAAATTTGGACTTCCTACATACACTAGATGCTCTCCAATCACAGCTTTTGCACCTTTGCCTGTAATGGATTGGAATTGATTGACTGCCAGTAATTCAAGCGATAATTTCTCTGCCGCCCGCATAATGGAAGAGGCTAATGGATGTTGGGAGAACTTCTCGATTGACGCTGCCTGTTGCAATACTTGATCTTCAGTTAATGACGAAACCGTCAAGACATCTGTTACTTCTGGACGCCCTTCAGTCAACGTTCCTGTTTTATCGAACGCCACGACTTTGATCTGTCCCGTTTCTTCTAAATGAATGCCACCTTTGATCAACACTCCATTACGTGCAGCGTTACCGATCGCTGTAACGATCGCAATAGGTGTTGAAATGACTAACGCACAAGGACAGCCAACTACTAACACGACAAGACCTTTATAGAACCATTCGCCCCATACTCCCCCCATGAAAAGTGGCGGAATAATCATGATCAGTAACGAAGTAACTAAAATAGCTGGTGTATAGTATCTCGCAAAGCGATCAATAAATTGTTGTGTCGGTGCTTTTTCTGCCTGTGCTTCTTCGACTAAGTGAATGATTTTGGCAATTGTAGTATCTTCAGCAAGCTTTGTTACACGGACTTGCATTGCACCTTCTTCATTCAATGTACCTGCAAATACTTCGTCTCCAAGTGCTTTATGAACAGGCACAGACTCACCTGTAATTGCGGCCTGGTTCACGGATGAGTCACCTTGAATGACTTCACCATCCATTGCAATTTTTTGTCCCGGTTTAATTAAAATGACATCATTGATACGTAAATCTTCCACATCTACTTCATATTCATTAGTACCACGAAGTACCGTCGCAGTCGTGGGAGCAATTTCAATTAATGATGTAATAGAATTTCTAGCTTTATCGATTGAGTAACTTTCTAATGCTTCACTGACAGAGAAGAGGAAGACGACCACTGCACCTTCTGCCCAGTCACCAATGAGCGCGGCACCGATGACTGCGATTGTCATCAATGTAGACATATCAAATTCAAGTTTGGAAAGATTCGTTAATCCTTCTTTCATCAAACTGAATCCGCCGATTATAATAGCAGAGAGAAACAGAGCAATCGACAGCCAGTTATGATCACCATTTGCGGTAGATACGGCATACCCTGCTAGTAGTAAAACTAACGAAGCTATAGTCGTTTGATTTTCACGTTTTTTCCAAAACGGCGTATGCTGTTTAATAATCCGCTGTTTTTCAGGAAATACTTTAATGCCGTCAAATGCACCTGCTTCTTCTAATTGCAAAATAGAGGCATCTCCCGCAACTGTTAACTTGGATGCTCCAAAGTTCAGCTGCACATCTTCCACAGAATCAATCTGGCGGATGTTCTTCTCGAATTTCGCAGCACAACTTGTGCATGATAAATTCTGCAGGCGATAGACATTTTTCTCAGAAGTCATGTAACCAGTCCTCTCAACATTTCGTTCATTATAACGTCTTCATCATTCAACTGTCCATTTGATTGATTAGCTTTAGTATATGCAATTCCATATATTTTGTCAATTTATTCATTCAAATATTCATTTGAATGAATTGACGTTAAAAAGCAGTTCCTTAGGAATACCAAGGAACTGCAAATTGCACGGTTTATTATTTAGAGCGCGTAATGAAAACCTGGGGCACTTCTGCTTCAAATCGTACTACCTCTCCTGTACGTGGATGTAAAAAAGACAATGCTGTAGCATGAAGTCCCACCCTGCGCAATGGGTTACCTGTAGCGCCATACTTTTTGTCACCTATAACGGGATGCCCCAATTCTTCCATATGCACACGAATTTGATTTTTTCGTCCCGTTTCCAAAAGAACTTCCAACAATGAACAATCTTTGTTTGCTTGTACTCTTCTATAATGTGTAATGGCATGCTGACCACCATTATCAGTTGGGTTTGAATAAACTCTGAACGCACTATTTTCCGTTAACCAAGAAGAAATAGTTCCTGATTCTGTTCGTACTTTTCCTTCGACAAGTGCAGTATACAAACGTTCCTTTACGGATTCATTCCATGTACTTTGCAAAGCTTGCTGCGTCTCTTCATTTTTGGCAAACATCATCACGCCTGATGTATCTCGATCAAGACGGTGCACGACAAAGATTCGATTTTCAGGGTGGCTTCTCTTAACATACTTCGTAATTTCTCTATAAGCTGTCTGATCTTTTTCTTTTTCCGAAGCTACGGAAAGAACGCCTGCATCTTTATTGATCACGATGAGATCGTCGTCTTCATGAAGTATAGATACACCGACTAATTTCGAGACATTTATAGCCGCTTTGTTACTTTGTATTTCAACCTTTTGCCCAGGAGCTAATGGCTGATTATGTTTTGTTGTCATTTGACCATCCACCATAACTTGGCCACGTGTAAGAATGGATTTCACCGAATTCCTACTGCTTTTTGACATGATCTTCAATAAATACGGTAATAGTTCGATTGGTTCTTCCACTGTATATTCTTTTACATTAGATGTTACTTGTTTTCTTTTCATCGTATATTAGCCCTCCTGCTTATCTAAATAGGTGCTCGCACTATAAGTATACACCGCATGACTGATCAGTGTAATTGAATATGATTTGACAGTAATGCAAACTTTATTTGAAATTTAGACATAAAAAAAACAGCCCCTAGACATTCGGTCTAATAGGACTGCTTATTGTTATAAACCGTGTTCCGACGGTAAATAACTTAGGTTTGGCACCTATGACTCCGACTGGGCTCGAACCAGCGACCTCCACCCTGTCAAGGTGGCGCTCTCCCAGCTGAGCTACGGAATCGATCATACTAGGATGTGCATTTTATAGTGAGCTAGTTAAGCTCTCAAGCACAAATACTATAATAGCATTATCTATCCTGGTTGTAAACAAGGAAATTAAAAATCGATAATTTTTCTATGCTACCCGAAAAATTACCGATTTTTATGGAAATTCGTTGCAATATTCAGGGACGCTTCTCCTTTCGTTTACTGCATTGGATTTACTTGTTCTTCTATGGGTTCATTCTCAAAATATAAAAACTCTTCATGATCCAGCTCACTCATACGTTCTTTGTTAAAGCCATGTGCTAAGTGCCCTTCAAACACGTTTTCCCACCATGTTTCTTGTGTATTCATAGTATTTTCTCTCCTTTTTTATTTGATTGGTTTCTGTACCGACCTATATATTTTATTCGTCATGACTGATTCGCTTATTTGTAGTATATACAGAACTCGCGTTGGTAAAACTGCGTAATTAGTCCAAAATAGTTTCACCAATTTCTAGTCCTTCGGCTTCTTGACATTTATTTTATCATGTGTTTTAGAAATCGCATTTCAGTGAAAATCCTTATATCTACTAGACTCGTCCTCTATTAGAAATTCACTTTAATCTAGTACTTTTTACGTTATCAGACTAGTGAATTGTCAGAAAAGTGAGGAGGCTTTTCAAAATATTTTTATTTCATCGAAACAAAAAGACTTATCAACTCAATTACGAGCTGATAAGTCTTTTAGGAGTTATTTAATTTGAAGCTAATTTAGGTGTATTGTTTTTCTTATTACCCATCCACTGGAAAGCGAACAAGATGATGAATAATACTAAACCGACGATATCCGTCATAGTTTCTGGATAGATCAACAACATACCTGTGCCTATCGTAATAATCCGCATAATCCAGTTCAATTTACTATACCAGAAGCCAATTATGCCTGCGCCGATGGCGACCATACCAACAATGGCGGTCAACGTCACCCATACAATCTCCGTTACACTCGAGTCGAGCATTAACATCGCCGGATTAAAGACGAACATATACGGAATGATGAAGGCGGCAATCGCCAGTTTTGCAGAAGTGACACCTGTCTTAATCGGATCTCCACCCGAAATACCAGAAGCTGCAAAGGCAGCCAATGCGACTGGCGGTGTGATATCGGCAATGATACCAAAGTAAAATACGAATAAGTGTGCAGATACTGCTACTACAATCGGCACAGCTGCACCTGTAGGCTCACCCAGCATCAATAATGTAATGATGGCGGGCGCTGCGATTGTAGACGTAATAACATAGTTAGCTGTCGTTGGAGAACCCATGCCTAAAATGATAGCCGCAAACATCGTGAAAATCAATGTAAGCAAGACGTTACCGCCAGCAGCTGAAATCAAGCCAGTTGCCAAGCTAAGCCCGAGACCTGTCTTGACAACAACCCCGACAATAATACCAGCACAAGCAGTCGCAGCAGCTACAGCCAATGCAGTACGAGCACCGTCTACTAACGCGTCAATCATATCTTTCAATCCAATTCTTGTTTCTTTGCTGATTGCACTCACAGCGATAGTCAGTACGATACCGAGTAATGCTGCTTTCATCGTTGGGATCCCTATCAACAAGAAGACAATAATACCTAAAATCGGTAGTAATAAATAAATCTTCTTCAGTGTTTCTTTACGATTCGGAATCTGTGATGCGTCCATTCCTTTCAAACCAACACGCTTTGCTTCGAAATGTGTCATAATCCAAATTCCAGTGAAATACAGCAACGCAGGGATAGCTGCCGCTTTGGCAATTTCCCAATACGTCACACCGCCGATGAATTCAACCATCAGGAATGCAGCGGCTCCCATAATCGGTGGCATAATCTGCCCACCTGTAGATGCTGCTGCCTCTACTCCACCAGCGAATTCTTTACGATAACCTAGCTTCTTCATCATTGGAATCGTGTATGAACCGGATCCAACAACGTTTGCTACGGAACTACCTGAAATGGTACCTTGCAACGCACTTGAGAATATTGCGACTTTTGCGGGTCCACCAGTCAAACGACCTGCTAATACTACTGCTAAGTCATTGAAGTAGTTACCAACACCAGTCTTCACTAAGAACGCTCCAAATAACAGGAAGACGAATATGAAGGTGGCAGATACACTAATCGGTGTACCGAGGATCCCGTCCGTTGTAAAGAACATTAATTGAACAAGATTGTCCACGCTTTGTCCTCTATGCGCAAGGAACCCTGGGAAATAAGGTCCAAAGAATGCATACGCCAGAAACACGACTGAGATGATTGTAATCGGTAATCCTACCGCACGTCTCGCTGCTTCTAATGTCAGTAGAACCGCTAAAATACCAATAATTAAATCGAGATCAGATACTCGTCCTACACGAAATACTAGCTCATCGATAAATAGCGGCCAGTATAAACCAACGGCTATAGCCAATAAAGAAAGAATAATATCGTAGAATGGTACTTTGTCACGGCGTACACCGATCTTTTTTCTAGCAGGGAACATGAGAAAAATAAGAGATAAAGCAAATCCTAAGTGAATAGATCGCTGGATTTGAGCTGTAAATGGTTTACCGATCGCCGTATACAACTGGAATATCGAGAATGCCAATAAGCCGAAAAATACAATCTTGCCTAATAAACCTTTCAAATTTCTCGTATTGGATTCCGGGTCGTACTTTTGAAGAATTTCGAGTTGCTCTTGTTCAGAAAGTGTACTCATTTCTTCATCGGAGATGGTGGGAATATCTTTTTCCCGGTCTTTATTATTTTCCATTTAATCTGACTCCTTTTAACAACTTATAATTTGATACCTTCGCCACATGAAATTCATAAGAATGACCCTTTTGAAGAAATTCTTTTAGATGATAATCTTGTTGCTCATATCGCAAAGACAGATCTGCATTCACCCTACCTATATAGAGAACAAACGAATCTATCACGCGGTTTTCGAATGTAAGCGTATAAACGCCATCTTCTATTTGCAATGCTTCGCCTTCTTCAGCATAACCTGGTAATCCGATGGCTACGTCTTCATACTGCATACATTCGAAACGGAGCTTTCCATTGTCGGTAATGCGATATTGCTCTTTCACATTGGACAAATGGATCGAGTGAATATACTGAACTTGGAAATTTCGATTCTCGTGTAATGGAAGATAATACGCTTTTGGCTGTTCGCTCCGAACCTCTTCAAGTATGATCATTTGTCTGTATGGATAAAACCATATGATCAGCATTACAATTGCTATCAGAAACGTCAGCAGAAGAATTATTCTTCGTGATTTCATCCGCTTAATCCTTTCTGTTACATTACATGCAATAGACATAATAATGTATGAATTCCGCTCATAACTTTTGAAAATTAAGAATGGGACGGACAAAGCTTTCGCTTTACCGTCCCTCGTGACCCTATCAGATAACTGACAGTTTATTAGTTCACTTCATCAAAGTACTTCTGTGCACCCGGGTGTACAGGAATACCAATACCATTCAAACCATTTTCTGCTTTAATCAAAGCACCTTTGGCATGTTGGATTTTCGAAGCGTTTTCATAAATCGCCTTTGTGATCTGGTAACCAAGTTCTTCAGAAATATCGTTCTGCATAACAAGCATTGCACCTACTGATACTGCAGGTGTCTCTACTTCAGAACCATACGTTCCAGCAGGGATCATTTCTTTAGCGTAGTATGGATATTTCTCGATTAATTCATCAGCCTTAGCGTCTTCTACTGGAATAATGAAAACTTCAGAAGTAGCGTTTAGACCTTCAACAGCACCTGTTGGAGTTCCAGCTGTAATGAATGCCGCGTCGATTTGTCCAGCTTGTAGACTCTCTTGTGACTCACCGAAGTCCAAGTTTTGTGCTTTGATATCACTTAAAGCTAAACCATGAATTTCAAGCAATTGCTCAGCGTTTGCAGCTGTTCCTGAACCTGGCGCTCCTATTGAAATACTTTTGCCTTTTAAGTCTTCAAACGTCTTAATGTTGCTTTTCTTCAACGTAACCAATTGAACTGTTTCAGGGTAAAGTGAACCAACCGCAGATACTCCGTCGATTACATCTCCGTCAAACATCATTTCACCTTTAGAAGCGTAGTATGCGATGTCTGTTTGTACGAATGCGATGTTTGCATCTCCATCTTTAAGCGCTGTCATGTTCGCAGCAGATGCTTGAGATACTTCAGCAGTCGTCTTGATTCCTGTCTCTTGGGTAATGAATTCAGCAAATGATCCACCTAGTGGATAATAAGTTCCTTGTGTTCCCCCAGTAAGTAAGCTTAAGAATTTGTAGTCTTGCTCTGCCTTACCTTCTTCTTTGTTTCCGTCTGCGTCTTTGTCGCCATCAGCTTTTTCGTCGTTACCGCAAGCTGCGAGCACAAGAAGCGCGAGCATGGAAACTAACGCCAGTAGGCGAAGTGAGTTTTTCTTCATGTGACCATCTCCCCTTTACAATTTGTAGTCATAGACATTACCATTCTACCATGAAAGCGCTTTAACTTGTCAATATAATAATTTATATAATTTTTATGTACCATTCATGCTATTCACCCTTGTCAATATAATGCTTTTACCACATGTCAGATACCCAGAATTAGTATCTTTCAGTCTTTTGGATTCATTTAGGTGAGAAAAGTAAATTCATATAGTACCCGACGAACAAACGCGTTTGGTAGAACGACTATGTGGCTGCGCGTCTTGTTCACTTTTTGTTGGGGGGCGTTGCTCGACTCGTTGTTGGGTACGGAAAGTAGCGAGTGTTCGCTTTCTGGACCCGCGCAGGCACGTGGGGGATTGCCTCCAGCCATGAGCCAGCTGGCGGTAGTGCTGCCAGTTGTCTCATCGCCACGGCCTACCCCGCAGTTGTGCCTGCGCTACTAAGTGGTATTTATTTTGGTTGTGGTTCTAATAGGAAGAAGATCTGCGACTTGGTGATACTGATTTTCTGCTTTTGAAAAAGATGAATATGAACGGCCTTACACACAATCCAACCAAGGCGACTGCTGTGATAGTCGTAGCAAGAAGACAGAGACAGGCGACTTTCCTGTCTGCGGCTCATTGTGAAAGCCATCCACCAGCGTCGTAGTAGGACCAATGAACTCTCCACTAACATTGGCAGCAAAACAGCAAACTTCTGACCATACACGAATAGAAAAAGTACGTGCAAAAGCCACAATCCAACGCCGCTTATTTCTCACTACTAACAGAACCGTAATCAAACAAGCACTCAACAACTTCACTTTAAACAAAAAACTGCCGCTAGAAATAATGATCTAGGGCAGTTCGATTTCGATATTAGCTCTTGCCATTCTGCACATCTTTAAACGTTAGGCCTGCTTCTTGCAGATCACGAGTTCTGTGCGCAATTCTTGACGCTGCACACGCTGCCACACTTGCTACCAAATCATCTAAGAACGTATGAATACCAATTCCTTTTTTGGTATCCAAATCGTTAATGATGCCGACTTTGTTCTTATCTAAGTGACCGAATGTAGTCACCGCGATTGAACCATACGTGTATACCGCACCCAACGCGATCGTTTCATCTACTCCGAATAAGCCCTCGTCTGATTCAACGATTTGTTGAAGTGGTTCCGATAACTGACCTCTTTCAGCCATTTCATCCAATTCAACCCCGACCAATATGGCGTGCTGCAATTCACGTTTGCGAAGAACGCTTTCTACTGAGTCAACACACTGTTCCAGTGACAAACCTTTGTTATAAGGTACTTGCAGTTCATAAACAATTTTTGCGATATCTTGAATTGTAACCCCGCGACGGATCAGCGCGTCTTTTGTTGCTGCTGTCACGACGTCCGAATGAACAATATTTTTACCTTCATCCATATTATTTCTCCTCTCTCTTCATACATAATAGTTTTCACTAGCTTTACACTGTTATTTATCGGTATGATATTTACTAAGTGTACATTAATTATGGAGGTCCTACAAAATGAATCCAGGAAAAATTGAAGAAATCCGTTTTTACAGCAATGAACTACAGGAAGAAATGGAACTGTTAATATATTTACCAACACGCTACTCCCCTTTGTACAAACACAATGTCATGCTTGTATCTGATGGCAAGGACTATTTTCAATACGGACGGATTGGCCGAATTGCCGATGAATTAATGGAAGAAGAAATCATAGAACCTGTCATCATTGTAGGTATTCCATACAAAACGGTGCAAGAACGCAGACGTATGTATCACCCTGAAGGCGATCGACACAAAGCGTATATCCGCTTTTTAGCACACGAGTTAATTCAGTATATTGATGAAACCTACCCAACATACCAAATGGGCTCTTCAAGAATGCTAATAGGTGATTCATTAGCAGCATCCATCTCCTTATTGACCGCTTTAAAATATCCAAATTGCTTCGGAAAAGTAGTGTTGCATTCACCATTCGTTAATGAGCAAGTACTTGAATCAGTGAAGACCAATCAAAACCCAGCCAACCTTTCTATTTATCATGTGATCGGTGATAAAGAAACCTATGTACCCACAACCGCTGACGGCAGATTGGATTTTCTAACACCTAATCGTGAGTTGCATAAAGTCATAAAAGAAAAAAGATTTCCTTACTATTATGAAGAGCTGGACGGAGATCATACATGGAAGTCATGGCAGCCTGATATTCGACGCGCGCTGATCGAAATAAATAGCCTTTAGTAATAGAAGGAGACACGTTGGACTACTTTCTGATATACTTAAAGAGATGTACCTAAAATTCAGTCAATTCACAAGGAGGCAATCTTAAATGAAATACGGTATTGTTGCATTCCCTTCAAAAAAACTTCAAGATTTAGCAAATGGCTATCGGAAGAGGTATGATCCCCATTATGCGCTGATCACACCTCATATGACGCTGAAAGATCCATTCGAAGCGAATGACAAGGAAATTGAAGAAGTAGCAAATGCGTTAAAAGAAATTACAATTAAAAACAGCCCTTTTGAGTTGAACGTTACAAAAGTCGGCTCATTCGCGCCGACTACGAACACCATTTACTTTAAAGTTGTACCAAACGACGAAATTCTCGCGTTACACAAGGATTTAAATGTAAACTTCTATCATGATGAAAATAATTATGCTTTCGTTCCGCATGTTACAATTGCGCAAAACCTGACTTCTGGTGAACATGATGATGTCATTAACCAAATGAAAATGGTAGGTGTTGACCATTCGGAAGTCATCGATCGTATTCATTTACTTTATCAACTAGAAGACGGGTCGTGGACAGTGTACGAGACATTCCGTCTTGATCGTGAGTCTTGATTTGCAGATCACTGTAAAAATCGTCTCAGATGAAATAGGACAGCAGGATGCATATACTGTCCGCAAGAAAGTATTTGTGGAAGAACAAGGCGTCCCGTTGATTCTCGAGTTGGACGAACACGATCAGGAGGCTATCCACTTCGTCGTCTATGATGAAGTGGATCAACCAATCGGCGCCGGCCGAATGAGGGGTCTAGTAAATGCACACGGTAAAATAGAGAGAATTTGTATTTTACCTGAACATCGCGGTAAACATCTTGGGTTTTTGATTATGAACACATTAGAAGAACATGCACTAAAAAACTCCATGAAGAAACTTGTGTTGAATGCACAGTCCTATGCTGTGCCCTTTTACGAAAAACTAGGCTATGTTGTAACATCTCCTGAGTTTATGGATGCGGATATTCCTCATCGTGCCATGGAAAAAAGTTTGAAGAACAACTAATTGCGCAAAAAAATCCCCTTCACCGCTTTTTTAAGTGGTGAAGGGGATTTTTAATGTATCAGACGTATGTGTTAATCGCTCGGCCCTTTCCTACGACATCTGCAATTTCAGGTGAGAATTGGGCTGGATTTGGAGCAATGAATCCTTTTTTCACTAAAGGTTGAGGTGCGCGATTTTTTCGCTGCTCCATTTGTTCTTCACGACGTCTTGCTCCATCTGCTACAACGTCTTCCCAATAGCTCGATTCCTCATTTTTCAGACGCACAGGATTTACTCGTCCGATATAAGCAAAATTATGCCGTTCGTTATTCATACGTTCTGCATACTGCTGTGCTTGATAGTTTGGTATTGGTAGTATATAACCCATAACGCACACCTCCCTCTTCACTATATCATCATTACTAGTTTACCCACTTAGCAAGCATCATAAACATCTTTTAGTAAATTTATATTACTTACCGCCAAGCATTTGTGAAATATCGTTCAAATTCAGTCCTTTACCACTTGTTATGATAGAGTTGACTAATTCATCTTCTACTGATTGTGGCACGTCTTTGTTTGCTACTTGACTTACCTTTTGAATGATTTTTCTCACTTGTTTTTCGTCTTTGAAATCGGCGTATTGGATGGCATTCGCTAATGCAAAGACTTCTTCCATTGGCACACCCGTTTTAGATTCTATTTTTTTAAAGAATGAATCATTCATATTCAGTTCTCCTCCTTAGAAATAGCTTCTGCCTACGATGATCAATAAAATAAACAGAACTACAATCAAGACGAATGAAGAACCGCCATATCTTTCACCGCATCCTCCGCCGTATCCGTAACCGCCGAAACCTTGAGATGGATAACATCCGTACATGAAAAACCCCTCCTTCCTATCTCCTCTACTATATGCAGAGAAGAATGAATTGGAGAGGGCATTTGAGTATTTTAGACATTTCCTTTTGAAGTAAAGAGCAACGCACCGATTAGTCCGAAAATGATTGCCGCACTGATTCCCGAACTTGTCACTTCAAACATTCCAGTTACCACACCGATCAGACCATGTTTCTCCGCTTCCGCCATTGCGCCGTGTGTCAACGCGTTACCGAATGACGTAATGGGAATCGTAGCTCCCGCACCAGCGAAATCAATAAATGGTTCATACCAGCCAATGCCGTCCAGTACCGACCCTGCCACAACCAACGAAACTAATGTATGGGCAGGCGTTAATTTGGCGACATCCATTAGCAATTGTCCAATGACACAAATTAAGCCACCTACTATAAACGCTGTGATGTATATAGATATCATTCTGCCGTCACCTCATCCATGGACAGTTCAATCGCGTGGGCAATACACGGAATCGTATCCCCTTGTTGAAATGACAAAGGAGATAGCAACGCACCAGTTGCCAACAATAAAACCCGCTTATACTCTCCCGTCAGCATTTTTTGATAGACGTCTGAAAGAAACACCGCTGCTGAACAACCAGAACCACTTGCTCCCGCTTTAAAGGACGGATCATTTCCATAAAACTCTTCTCCGGCATCCCGAAAGTTTTTCGTATGTGGTAAACCATTTTCATTTGCCAACGCTTTAAGTATTTTGAAACCATTACTTCCTAAATCTCCAGTGATAATCGTGTCATAGTCATCGATCGTCCTATTATGTCCTGTTAAATGATTCATCAATGTATCACAGGCAGCTGGGGCCATCGCAGATCCCATATTCAAAGGATCCGTCATTCCCATGTCTATCACTTTACCTACAGTAGCGCAATTAATAACTGGAGTCCCTTGTTTATGTTGTCCAATCAATACTGCACCCGCTGCCGTGACCGTCCACTGTGCAGTTGCACCTTTTTGCGATCCATACTCCAGTGGATATCGAAACTGTCGTTCAATTGCGTTATGTTGACTAGAAGAACCTGCCATAATCCAGTTCGCTTGCTTAGCATCCGCGAGTAATGCCGCAGTAATCATAGAAGAGACTGAAGTAGCGCATGCTGAAAACAGACCAATATACGGAATAGCTAGTGCATGGGCTGTAAAATTTGAAGGGGTCATTTGATTAACCAAATCACCAGTTAAGAAAAAGTCGATTTTCTCCGGTTGTTTCTTCGCTTTACTGAGTGCAATCAATACAGCATCATACATTAACTGCTTATGACCGTCTTCGTTGGTCGGTAAATCACAACGCTCATCTTCGTATACTTTATCAAATTGCTGTGCAAACACGCTTTTGTTTTTTTCCAATGGTCCTGCTGTTACGCCTGTTGCGTAAATACTTGGCTTGGAATGAAAGGTTAACACGCCTCGTTTCACCATGAGACCACACCAAATTTCACTAAGATGGTCTTGATCAGCGCTACAACGAAGGCAGAAAAAACACCAAATAATATAACTGAACCCGCTAATTTAAACATATTCCCGCCCACACCTAGTACATATCCTTCTGACTTATGTTCTATAGCAGCCGAAACGACGGCGTTACCGAATCCTGTAATCGGTACAGCTGCCCCTGCTCCACCAAATTGAGAAATCTTTTTATATAATCCAAATCCCGTTAACAACATCGCAATGAAAATCATTGTGGCAACAGTTGGATTACTCGCGGTCCGTTCCGTAAAATCAAAGTACGTAATATAAAAGAGTGCAATGAACTGTCCAACCAGACAAATCAAACCACCTGTCAAGAAAGCTCTAATTACATTTTTCAAAATAGGAGGTTTAGGTGATAACTCTTTCTCTATTTGGGCATACTTTTCTTGTTGCATTAGGTTTGCTCCTTTTCAATTGATTTGATTTTATCTATTTTCTTTTGATAATCTTTTTCACCTTTTTTACGAATCAACTTCTCCGTTTCCAACAGAATTTTACTATCTGCTGATACCGTAATTTTTAAATCAGGATACTCTTTTTCCAATTTTTTCTTAATGTCAGTAGCAATGGATTTCTTTTGAAATCGGGAAAACGTATTGACACGAATACCTGCCAGCAATTCATCTTCAAATAACAGTACCTTTGCTAGCTTTACATGGTCATTACTCATTATGACTTTCTCTACCGAATTCTCATCCTGCGAAGTTGTATTTTTAATATACGTTCCTTTTTCACTGCAACCAGTAAGTAGACCAAGAATAATTAACAATATACTCAGCTTCTTCAAATGCAACGCCTCCCTTCTGTCTAGCATGTATCTTTTATGTCGGATTTATGCATATTGAGGAAAGCGCCCTGTCATGTCGATTACCCATGCATAAAGTATAGAGAACGACAAACAGGAGGTGGACAGTAGTGGGATGTGAAAAGAAAGACAACAAACATGATGGTTGTCATAAGTCGAATTGTATTTGTGAAGTAGTACGCTTTATCCAACGCGTCCAGAATACGTGTCCCGAAGTGGATTGCGTAGAGTGTGATACAGATTGTTTCATGGCACCACTTGGCAGTTTGGTCAGCCCAGTTAGAGGCCGTGTCAACACACGCGTGTTCAGTTTACTGACGGGTAACGGGGACTATTTCAAGGCAGTGTTCCGAGGTGGAAAACGTAAGTATTATCCTAAAATGACGGCAGAGGAGTCATTAGCTGATCACAAGTCAGCACCTCATATGCATACGAGCTGTGTTTCCGTATTTTTCCGCGTACAGACAGTGTTTGATTCTTGCTGTGCTACCATTCAAGTATTGCAGCCTTTATATAACGGAAAGCCGTTTGATATTACTACGGACGGAAAGATCTGTTATGAAAAAATTTGTAAGGTGAATGGTTTCGGACCTACGAATACGTGTTTGACGGTTGACTTGAGTTGTTTCTGCGGTATTCAGTGTATTGATGATGTGTATATCGATTTCTGCGACGAAGATTAATTTGTTACTTGCAATGCTAAATGGCGAATCCTATATTCATAGGGTTCGTCCTTTTTTTAGGTATAGAAAAGAACAAAAAGACGAACCCATTTAATAGGTTCGCCTTTTGAGTAGTAAAAATTAAATAGTAAATGATTGCTGTTTCCAGAGGATATCTAAGATTTCTTCAATACGGATTGACGTTATTTCTTTGTTCGAGTTGATCCAGACAATTTCGTTTTCTAGATTGTGCAGCTTGCCTTTAATGACACCGTTCTCGGTGATGATTTCTAATGGAGCATATAATTCTTTGCGGAATGGGTGTTGTAAGTATTCTAATCTTTCACGGAAAAGTTGAGTAGCTACTGATTCTTGTTGAATCATTGGTGACTCTTGTGCCAATGAGTTTTTAGGTGCGGTTAAATCGTTGATACGTTCCACTGCTCTTGTGTTTTCCGGTTGGAAAACGGACGTGCTTTCTTCTTCTTCTGTAATAGGCGTAAACCGATATTTTCTAATAATCGGGCTTGAGATGAACAGTAACGGCTTTTCATGATGCATTTTCATCACTTCCTTTTAGTTAGCATATGTGAGCTAAACGCCTAACGTTCCGAAATAAAAAAAACAATATTCCCAGTTCATAAAGAACTAAGGAATACTGTTGCAAGTCCTAGATAAATGACGACACTGATCACGTCGTTAAGAGTTGTAATAAATGGTCCTGAGGCAACAGCCGGGTCCACTTTGAGTTTATGCATAAATAATGGAATAAATGACCCTGAAATGGTTGCAACGAAAATAGAGACCATCATCGCTGCTCCTACAAGTAAAGCAATAACTAATTCATGCTTCCAGATAAAGATTAACAGGACTACGAATATCGCACAAATCACACCTGTAATAATCCCAGTGCCCGCTTCTCGTATTAGTAACTTTATCTTACTTTCATCTTCAATATCACGCGTTGCAATACCACGAACCGCAACAGCCAATGACTGTGTCCCACTATTTCCGGCAGTTCCAGCGATTAAAGGAATAAATGCTGCTAATAGTGCAACTTGGGAAATCGTTTCAGTAAATAGGTCAATTAAGTTGGCTGTCAACATTCCAAGAATTAATAAAATTAGCAGCCAGGGAATCCGTTTTTTTGCAGCAGAGAATGGGTTCTTATCAAATGTATCCATTGTCGAGACACCAGCAAGCTTAGAATAGTCATCCGATGCTTCTTCATCGATAACATCGATAATGTCATCAACTGTGATAATCCCCAAAATATGTTGTTGGAAGTCAACAACAGGCACAGCCAAGAAATCATAGTCTTGAATCGTGCGAGCAACGTCTTCCTGATCATCGGAAACAGATACGCTAACGACGCGATCACTCATAATGGAACGAATTAATGTATCTTCATCCGCAATAATTAAGTCACGTAACGAAACGACCCCTGTTAAACGTTGAAAGTCATCTACAACGAAAATATAGTAAATCGTCTCGGCGCTTGGTGCTTCACTACGCAAAATGGTCATAGCGGAACGAACAGTTGAATTCTCAGAAACCGTAACGAATTCTGTCGTCATGATCGAACCGGCTGTATATTCCTCATAGTGTAGTAATGCTTTAATTTGAATCGCAGCTTCTTTATCCATCAACGTTAGATAGCTGACGACTTTCTTTTTATCTAGTTCTTTCAGGACATCTACCGCATTATCCACAAACATGTATGAAATCATCTCTGCGGCATATGTCGCGTCCATCTCCTCAAGGAACTCTTCGTATTCATCTTCTTCAATTTCACTTGTTTCAAATATTTCTGCAAGTTCTTTTGGTGATAGATAAAAATACATTAATTCCCGAAGCTCTGCACCAACTTCTTCATAAAAAGTCGCTCGATCATATGGATGAAGTGCAAGATATTCCTGTCTGAACGAATGGATATCTTCGTTGATTAGCAATTCTCGCAACTTATCTATATCCAAAACAATTTCACTTTTCATTTGTTCTGGTTGAGTAGTCATGATTTCACACCTTCCCTTCTGCACATACAGTACGCTCTCACGTACTAGTAAGTTCCTATACACCGTACATATTATTTTACATTTTCAGGGTTGTTGCTGTTGAGAGAATCCGCACACTTGCTGACTTTGCCGTAAGTAGTATTTCATATCTCCCGGCAACGGACTAGTAAAATGCATTCTCTTTCTCGTGATTGGGTGAAGTAAACTGACGCCCGAGCAATGCAATGCTTGGCGTGGGAATACATCTAGGTTCGCACCGTATAAATCATCACCCACAAGCGGATGACCGAGCCATTGCATATGCACACGAATTTGATGCGTACGGCCTGTGTGCAACGTCAAGTCTATGACGGAGAAACAGTCTTCTGCATTACGATAATGCGCCTTTACTGATATATCCGTTTTTGAATACTGACCATCTTGCCGTACAACTCTTTCAATGATACTACCTTCTTTTCTGCCAATCGGTTGTTCGATCGTCACGAATGGTGTAGTAATGATACCTTGTGCGAATGCAGTATATTGGCGTTGAAACAAATCTTGCGCCATCTGCTTGCTCAAAAGATGATGGATATGGCGGTTTTTCGCCACACAAATAATTCCTGATGTATCTGTATCAAGGCGTGTCACCATATGAGCAGTTGAAAGAATACCTTCTCTTTCAAATTTTCCACAGACAAAATTCGCAAGCGTTCCAGAAGGATGATTGCGAGAAGGTATCGTGCTCTGTCCAGCTGGTTTATCAAGCACCAGAAGGGTTTCATCTTCATACAAAATGGATAAAGCACCCTCTTGTGGAGTCAACCCATCACTCACCTGTTCTGGAGGGAACAATACTGTCACTTGATCATATGGCTGCAACTTATGACGCACGTTTTGAGACTGTCCATTCACCAGAATCTCTCCGCCGCGATATTTAATAGCTGTTAACGTCGTTTTGGAAATTTCATGCTGTGCCAAAAATTCACGAAGCAGGCCACTTTCCTTCACAACGAATTGTAATTGAAACAACGTATTATTTTTTCTTTTCATCATCTTCACGTTCATAGATTAAATCACTCGCTACGAATGATTCTTCTACACGTTTCCAGAATGGGAAAGGACGGAAGCGTGCAAAGCCCATTTTTTCATTGGATACTTTGTATTCAATGGATTTAACATCTTTATGAAGGAGCTGTAAATGATCGACTGTTACCATGAAATCAGGGCCTTTTACAGGCGTCAATGTACAGATGTGATGATCCGGTAAAATGAGTGGAGATCCGACTGTACGGAAAACCCGGTTATTAATTGATGCCATTTCCGTCAATTGCATGGATGGCAATGAAGGATGGATAATCGCACCACCAAGAGATTTACTGTAAGCAGTTGAACCAGACGGTGTCGACATGCAAAGTCCATCTCCCCTAAAGCGTTCAAAGTGTTCTCCATTTAACTCAACATCCATCACCAAAGTAACTTCAGGTGACTTAACTGTGGATTCATTCAACGCTAAATAAGATGCACTTTTTTCAGAATGACGATAATTGATCGTTACTTCAATCAAAGGATACTCGATGACTTCGTACTCTTGTCTTGCGATCAAGATTACCAATTTTTCTATTTCAGATGGTTTCCAGTCTGCATAAAACCCTAAGTGTCCCGTATGAATCCCCACAAACGATGTCTTATCTAAGCGGTGTATGTATTTATGGAAAGCATGTAATAGCGTTCCATCCCCACCGATGGACAAGACAATATCCGGTTCTTCCTCATCGTATTTCAAACCGAAATCGCGTAAATACACACGTGCTTCTTTCATTAACTTATTGGATATCTCGTCATTTCGCGACTGAATTGTGAATTTCATTACGTCACTTCCATTCTTTTTGTGAATTTGTTTCGCCATATATCAATTCACCTTTTCCAGCACCGGCCTGAATATTTCTTCGACAGCTGTACTGAATTCCTCGCCATAGTTATCATTACCCTCAATATTGAAAATCAACGCCTGCAATTCGTCTGCAGCACCTGTTAATAATATTTTCTCATCTTGCCAAATCAATACGGGTTCTGCTTGCTGTAACAGCATATCCACTAGTCCGCTCCAACTATCCTTTGGGAAATTCGCATAACGATAGCCACTCTCGTGATCAAAGATATATACAAACGATTGACGATCCGTGTCTGTCAACATTTTTCCAGTTGGAGAACCTAACGGCCACTCTGCCTCAGGATTCAATATAAATTGAATTTCATTACCGTTCTTACTTGTTTCAATGATTTCATTTTTCATAACCAAGACATCCACTTCCTTAATTAAGTGTTTACGTTTAGTCTACCATATGCCACACATAGTTGCATTTCGTTCTTGTGCATTATAGTAAGAAAGTTGGTATAATGAATATAATAAATGAATACATTTACTATCTTCAAAAAACAGGAGGAAAAAGTATGAATCTCAACCCAATTAACACTCGGTTGCTCCTTGAAATCAATACATTGCAAACTCTTGGAGCGGTTCAGTCCTTTAGTAGCAATCCACCGACTAGCACCAATGAATTTCAAATGATGCTTACACAATTGATGGAAGGCAATCAATTGAGCCCTGAACTCGCAAAACAATCCGAGCAACTATTTAGCCAAGGAAGCAACGTAATACCGTTTGGCATATCCACAAACCTAGTTGAAGAATTTACCGCTACATCACCCGCCACCTCGTCACCAGGAACGAACAATCCATATGCAGACATCATCAAACAAGCTGCCGACAAATATCAACTACCGGAAAAACTAATTGCTGCCGTCATCAAACAAGAATCCAACTTTAAAAGCAACGCAAAAAGTCATGCAGGCGCAGCCGGACTCATGCAACTAATGCCAGGCACAGCCAAATACCTTGGCGTATCCAACCCCATGGATCCAAAACAAAACATCATGGGCGGAGCCAAATACCTGCGCAACATGCTTAACCAATTCGGCTCAAACGAAATGGCACTAGCAGCCTACAACGCTGGACCGGGGAACGTAAAAAAATACGGAGGCATCCCTCCCTTCAAAGAAACCCAGAACTACGTAAAAAAAGTCATGAACTACTACCAGCAAATGGTGTAATATTCTGTATTACATCAATGATTCCGCATACTATTTCTAAAAAGCTATTCAGTTGATCGGAGTGCAAGGCGACTCCAGGGGAAAAACGAGAGCTGAAAGCCCCGCAGGAAGAGCCGTTGCGAAGTACGGCTTTTGTGAGTAAAAGCGAAGCGTTAGGAATACATCTTTGTACTCGAAGCGGACAAGGAGATCGAAGCCGTGCCCGCGGAACGCAGGTCAACGGCGTCCATCGAGTCACTAGTACCAATGGTTTATCCGACTCTAAACAGCAAATCTGCTATATAACAAGAAATAAAATAAGTTCTTTTATTTGTATAGAAATTCGTTCGTTGATAGAATACAGATACAGATGAACGAAGGGGTGTGAATTCAATGACTCGAAAACCTGTCATCCCTTTTGAGGAGATCGGCGAGAAAAAGTTGCACGAACTGATTGAAACATTTTACGCAAAAGTGGCTGTTCATCCAGACCTCATTCCAATATTCCCTGATGATTTATCCGAAACCATTAGGAAGCAAAAACAATTTCAAACACAATATCTAGGTGGACCCAACCTGTTCACTGAAGAGCATGGACATCCTATGATGAAAGCCCGACATAACCCTTTCCCTATCACACCTACACGCGCGGAAGCATGGCTAGCTTGCATGGCTGAGGCAATGGACGACGTAGGACTGGAGGGTCCACTTCGGGAAGTCTACTATAAGCGCCTTGTCTTAACAGCCAACCATATGGTAAATAGGAACGAGGAGGAAGATCAGTGAACTATCTAACTGTTATTGATGATACGTTACACTACTCTGCTTCAGTAAAGCCCATTGAACTCTATGTATTTCTAGATCCTTATTGTAAGGATTGTTGGTCACTGCAACCTTTGCTACGTAAAATGCAAGTCCAATACGATCATTATTTTACGTTACGCATCGCGTTGAGAACGCCTATGACAAAACTGAATCCACCTTCTTTAATAGATCCGAACGATGCGAATTCAACGAAGCGGTCAAATCCTTGTTTTCCTAATATTGCAGTAAAAGCTGCCGAGTTCCAAGGTAAGAGAGCTGGATTCCGTTACTTGTCCTGTTTACTTGAGTATTCCTTTTTGAAAAAGCGTGACGTCGCATCCTATTCAGTACTCATTGAAATTGCTGCACGCATTAATTTAGACGTAGATGAATTTATTGCAGATTTTACTTCTGAAGAAACATCACGTGCTTTGCAAGTCGATATGTATTTAGGTAACGAAATGGAAGTGGATGAAGCTCCAACTTTCGTCTTCTTCAATAGCAACATTGAAGACGAAGGATTGAAAGTGAGCGGTCTCTATGACTACACAATCTACGAACAGATTTTAGAAGAACTAGTCGGAGGACAACTTCTACCAGAGATTCCCCCTTCTATTGATTCTTTGTTCAATCGCTTCGATCTACTCACCACGACAGAAATCGCAGAAATGTGTCATGTGACAGAAAAAGAAGCTGAACGCGAATTAAAGAAACGCTTACTGAAACAGGAAATCGAACGAATTCCATTTCAAGATCGTACGTTATGGCGCAAAAAGCAACCTAATTGTTCACTAATTAAATAGTCCTTATACTAGTCGAAGCCCACCAATTACTTGGGGGCTTCGACTTTTTACTATGAAAATAACATAAAGAAAAGAGCATCCGCTCCTGGGGGGGAGTGAATGCTCTTCTTCAAAGGGAATGGGAGAAATGTTCACGTTCAAACAAAAGGGGTGTATGTTTGGTATGTGATTTATTCCACATTTACACCATATCATAAATGACTTATGACTTCAACAAATTATAACAGCTTTCATTTAAATGTCACGGTATTCGCAGATGTCTGTCGAAACATGGAATCGAAAATTACCCTCTTTTTGCTAATAAACGTTCCAGCTCATCTAATCGTGCTTCAAATACTCGGCAAGCTTCTTCGATCGGTTTTTCAGATGTCATATCGACACCCGCTTTTTTCAGTACTTCGATAGGATAATCCGATGATCCCGCCTTCAAGAAGTTTGTAATATAACGTTCTACTGCAGGCTCCCCCTCTTCTAGAATCTGCTTACTGAGTGCTACAGCTGCACTATATCCTGTCGCGTATTGATAGACATAATAATTCATATAAAAGTGAGGAATACGTGCCCATTCTAAACCGATTTCCTCGTCACTAACAATCGCGTCACCATAATACTTTTTGTTTAAAGCATAATATTCCTCTGTTAACTTTTCAGCCGTTAATGGCACACCTTCTTGATCCAGCTTATGAATTAAGTGTTCGTATTCCGCAAACATGGTCTGGCGGAACACCGTCGCACGGAATCCATCTAGCCAATAGTTCAACAAGTAGATTCGCTGATCTTCGTCTGTCGTCACTTTCAATAAGTGATCATTCAGCAATGCTTCATTGACTGTCGACGCCACTTCGGCCACAAATATAGAATAACCACTATAAATGAATGGTTGATACTTACGTGAATAATAACTGTGTACACTATGTCCGAACTCATGTGCTAAAGTAAATAGATTGTTCACATTGTCTTGCCAGTTCATTAAGATATATGGGTTTGTTCCATAAGAACCTGAGGAATACGCGCCTGAACGTTTCCCTTTATTTTCACGAACATCAACCCAGCGGTTATCAAGACCTTCTTTTACAACAGCCTGATAATCTTCACCGAGCGGATGGAAGCTCTCAAGCATAGTTTCTTTCGCTTCCTCGTATGTGTATTTCATCTCTGTATCTTCCACTAGTGGCGTGTAGATATCCCACATATGAAGCGTATCTACTTTCAATATTTTTTTACGCAATGCTACATAGCGATGCAATAAACCTAGATTTTTATTGATGGTAGACAACAGGTTTTCATATACTTGCTCGGGAATATGGTTATTGGATAATGCTGCCGCTCTCGCTGAACTATAATTTCTAATTCTTGCATTCACATTATGCCCTTTTACATTACCGCTTAACGTCGAAGCAAATGTATTTTTGAACTCTCCGTACCTTGAATACATTTCTTTAAATGCCGCTTCGCGAACTTTTGGATCTTTGCTCTCTAGGAATTGTGAATAACGACCATGTGTTAATTGCACGTCATTGCCATCTTCGTCTTTGACCAAACCGAAAGTTAGATCCGCGTTGTTCAACATACTGAATGTTTCAGAAGACTTTCCTGTTACTTCAGACAACTGCGCGATTAATTGTTCCTGTTCTGAGGACAAGACGTGAGCACGTTCTGCATTCAACTCTTCAAATTCCTGTTTATATAAACGCAAGCCTTCATGTGACTCAATTGTTTCATTCAATTGCTTTTCATCGATGGAAAGTAACTCTGGAGTGAAATAAGATAACGCTGTAGATATTTTTACAACTAACGTTCGAATTCGGCCATCCATTGCCTGATAAAAGCTGTTCGTTGTATCTTGATCTGTTTTCAGATGCGCATACGTATACAATCTACGTAGTCGTTCTGCCAATTTATCACGATAGGTTAACGCTTCAAAAAGTGGACGAGCGCCATTGCCAAGAGTGCCTTTATACTGTTCTGCATCTTTAGCCATCTCTTCAATTTTGCTGTATTCTTTATCCCATTCTTCATCAGAAGAAAATATATCTTCCAAGCGCCATGTTTCCTCTTCCGATACCTCATCGCGCGTCAATACTTTGTTATCATTCGTCAATCCAATTCCTCCTTCTGCATTTACCGTTATTTGATTCTATTGTATTTTCTCAATTCCTAGCATGCATTGCAAGAAATCGCCCTGAAAGTATTTCCAGTACAAAATCTCTCCTCATAAATTTATCCATCCGATAAATATCTATGCGTTGCTCTCTCAAGAAATCCACATAGTTTTGACAAGCTTCCAATTGTTGCATCGAATCTCCTTCAAATGTTTTGATAAATGAATGAAGAATGGAGTGATCTAATTGGAAAGGTGTCTTTCTCGTTTGTCGGATAGCCGCAATAAGTAGCAACTGCCATTCACAATCAGACTCTGTAAATGCCGCTTGTCCAAATGTCGGAACACCAATCCATGCGGGTAATAGAATGGGCTGCACACGCATTTCATAACACGCACGCAAAAAGCGATGATGGATACCTCTTTGATTATACCCAATTACCGACCGAAGATACTTTCGAAGTGCAGATTGATATTGACGCGTCAGTTCTTCTATATCTTTTGTGGATGGAGTAGCAGGAATAGCAAACGGAATCGTTTGATGTTTGATTCGCATAACGGAGTGACACATCGCAAACGCGGTGCCGCGAAGATGAATGAAGTGACTGAGATAGTGAAATTGTTGTTTTGACGGATTGTACGTTAAGAAAACTGACAATTTTTCTTTAGTACTTGAATGAATGTGGCGGATAAAGTGTTGTTGGAATTGAGTCAATTGATAGGTAAGAACAACTGCCGAAGTGTCTTGAACTTTTGGTGGCGTTAAGACGATCCATATAGGGAGCATATTTACGGTATGGTACCCTGCATTACGCTCGAGGATACGTGCAATGGGAATCGTACTGCATTGGAATTCGATAGGAATTTGTTCGTTTTGCCATGTTACTAGCAGATCGGGACGTTGCCGAATAGCGGGCAGATATGGCTCCATTTTAGTTTGGAGGTGTAGCTGTGAAAATAGTTCATAGAGTTGGATTTTACCGAGCAGATGGGTTGGGGACTCCCCTTCTGAAAAGCTGTCCCGGCAGGTGGTTTGCTTCAGATGAGCAAAGTGTGGGATGACAATTTCGCCGACTTTCAGGAGTACTTGTTCTTTGCATTGAGGACAATAATAGGTTTCGTTTTTACGCCACTCTCGTAAGCTGGTCAGGGATGACTGCCGTGTTAGCACGACTTGCTTCCCGCCACTTGTAAGAGCTGTTAACAAGGCCTTCACACTCCTTCTCTTTTATACTACGAATTTTCTGATTAGTTGGCAAGAGGCAAGTTATATATTTTTTCGATTTTGACTAGGTTAGTCAGTTTAGGAGTTGCCTATATTCGTCAACTTATAAACGCGGTTGGCGTAAAGACTAGGTGGCTACGGGTCTTTGTTACTTTTTGTTGGGGGGCGTCGCTCGACTGGCTGTTGGACATTAAAGTTAGTAACTGTCCGCTTTCTGGATCCGCGCAGGCACGTGGGGGATTGCCTACAGCCATGAGCCAGCTGGCGGTGGTGCTGCCAGTTGTCTCACGGCCACGGCCTACCTCGCAGTTGTGCCTGCGCTACTAAGTGGTAGTTATTTTAGTAGTGCTTCTTAGAATGATGAATTGCACCTTACTCAACCTGCAAGCGTGGTTCGTGGAGAGACTAGGCGGCTGCAGTGCTTTGTCACTTTTGGTTGGGGGCGTCGCTCGACTGGCTGTTGGACATTAAAGTTAGTAACTGTCCGCTTTCTGGATCCGCGCAGGCACGTGGGGGATTGCCTACAGCCATGAGCCAGCTGGCGGTAGTGCTGCCAGTTGTCTCCTGGCCACGGCCTACCCCGCAGTTGTGCCTGCGCTACTAAGTAGTGTTTATTTTGGTTGTGGTTCTTAGAATGATGAATTGCGTAGCTTACCCGACCTACAAACACCATTGGCAGAGAGACTAGGCGGCTTCGGGTCTCTGGCACTTTTGGTTGGGAGCGTTGCTCGACTGGTTGTTGGGGATTGAAGTTGCTGAGTGTTTGTTTTCTGGACCCGCACAGGCACGTGGGGGATTGCCTACAGCCATGAGCCAGCTGGCGGTGGTGCTGCCAGTTGTCTCCTGGCCACGGCTTACCCCGCAGTTGTGCCTGCGCTACTAAGTGGTATGTATTTTGGTTGTGGTTCTAATAGTAAATATATCAGCTACATCATGATATCTAGTATGTATTGCTTGCGAAAGAAGTCTACGAACTGCCCTACACCTGATGCAACGAAGGCGCCTGCTGTGGTAGGCGTAGCGAGGAGACAGAGACAGGTGCACTTCCTGTCTGTGGCTCATCGCGAGAGCCATCCACCAGCGCCGTAGTGGGGACAATCAACTTGCCACTTAGATCGCCAGCTAACCCCCCCCTAATTGAACAGGAAAAAGAAAAGCATATGCAAGAACCACAACCGTACGCCGCTTATTAGGCATGCTAAATAAAAACTGAATACAAAAGCACTTCGACGATTAAAACAACTAGACGAACTGCCCTACACCTAATGCAACGAAGGCGCCTGCTGTGGTAGGCGTAGTGAGGAGACAGAGACAGGTGCACTTCCTGTCTGTGGCTCATCGCGAGAGCCATCCACCAGCGCCGTAGTGGGGACAATGAACTTGCCACTTAGATCGCCAGCTAAACCACCCCCCCTAATTGAACAGGAAAAAGAAAAGCATATGCAAGAACCACAACCGTACGCCGCTTATTAGGCATGCTAAATAAAAACGGAATACAAAAGCACTTCGACGATTAAAACAACTAGACGAACTGCCCTACACCTAATGCAACGAAGGCGCCTGCTGTGGTAGGCGTAGTGAGGAGACAGAGACAGGCGCACTTCCCTGTCTGTGGCTCCTCGCGAGAGCCATCCACCAGCGCCGAAGTGGGGACAATGAAGTTGCCACTTAGATTGCCAGCTAAACCACAACCCCTAATTGAACAAGAAAAAGAAAAGTACGTGGCAGAACCACAAGCCAACTTCGATTATTAGGCCTGCTAAATAGAAACGTATCCCGACAAGTACTTGAACTAGCCCCATATACTACCAAACGAAAAAGCTAACGTTAGGTGACAAAACAAAAAAGCTACCAAGATACTGGTAGCTTTTTAGAGTATTATGAGAAATATTTATTTACTTGTTCAAATACGTCAGATCCCATGACTTCCTTGCCGTACTCATCTATACGATGAATAGACATTTTAGACACTGCACCGTATTCTGTTACCATGCTGGCAATGTCCTTCGCACGTTTCTTCTCAATGAGAGAATAGTCGAAGCGTAAGTTGAGATAATAACGATCCTCGAATGCATATAGTTGCGAATCAAATTCGTCTTCGAGTGAAATCATTTTGCTGGCCAATGGTATGATCTGGTCAAACTCATTGAAAACAAATAATCTATCTGTAACTTGTAACTCTTCTTCACTTTCCTCTTCAGACTCAGTAATCGCATCGAAAATTGGGTCGAATAATTCTTCTGGATCTTCAATTCCAAAAGGAAACTGTGATGATTCTGCGTTCTTCGGAAGATGTGCGCGAGTTACAATCACTTCAATGCCTTCATTCATAGCGTTGACTTGAATCCAAAGCGGTCCTTCTACTTCAAATTCCGTATCATCACCAAGTTCATCCATCATATCCCAAAAAAGCTCTTCGCTTTTATCGCGGTTATACCAGACGTCTTCTTTACTAAAACCACGGGCTTCAATATCTCCATAGGATAAATTAAACTTTACCGTGTTTTCATTAATGCGCTCTATTTCCATCCCTTATCTCTCCCTTCTGTAGAACAGGCCCTCCCCTGTCATATACTAATACACACTTGCAATGCTTATTACTACTATATGTCGGCTCCGACGTTTTCGTAAGGGTTAATTGTATTTCATTTTACCGATGTTTGCATTGAAGTGGCTCATCTAGAGGAATACAAGGGAATATCAATTCAAAAAAGCTGATAGGCACAATTGTATCCCGTGTCATCCCTATCAGCTTTTGTTATTAAGATTAGTTTACCATCCGCCGCGCTTCGAGCAGCTGATAGGCTCTAACTTTTCTCGGTAGGAAACGACGAATCTCATCTTCATTATACCCTACTTGGAGTCTTTTTTCATCTAGAATGATTGGTCTTCTTAAAAGACCAGGATGTTCTTGTATCAATTCATATAGTCTTTGAAGCGGAAGACTTTCTACGTCAACATTTAGCTTTTGAAATATTTTGGATCGTGTTGAAATAATTTCGTCAGTACCATCTTCCGTCATGCGAAGAATTTGTTTGATTTCTTGAATATTTAATGGCTCAGAGAAGATGTTACGCTCTGTATAAGGAATCTCATGTTCCTCCAACCATGCTTTTGCTTTTCTACAAGATGTACAACTAGGCGATGTATAAAGTGTGACACCCATTTATTGACACGTCCTTTCACGGCTTACGCTCATTAGTTTTAGTATATTTGCAATTCGTGTAATACACTTTAGAATTATTATAATTAATGTCTATACTGTTCATTATACACATAATCATTCTCAATTAATATAGTTTTTTGAAAAAACTTTTCTGGAATACACAATTTCTTATTTTTCAACATTCCAGTAGAGAATCATGCATTTTTCTGCGATAAATGAACATCTTCTTCTTTTATACCCAGGGCAGAAATGTTTTAAACATTGCATTTGTAAATAAATGCATTCTCATTTAGAAAATACTTCTGCTAATTATTCCCTCTCTGTATAGTACGTACAGGTGTACTAAAAGGTTTCATGTTATGCAATTCTTTTTCTTTTCATCCAATCAAAGTTGCATTCTTTACAAGGTATCGATATAATCTTAAGCAATAAGTGAATGGCATTGAAGGAATAAGTATTTTTGTGGTGGTTTTTGTAGAGAGCTTGTATAAGGTGAAAACAAGTAAAACCTCACAAAAAGAATGGGCTCCTGAGCTTGATGGATGAAAACAGTAGTCTATCACGTCTTCCCACGTTACGGGAATTGAGCGGCTATTAGTAGCAATTCGGGTGGTACCACGGTTACCTTTCATCAATCGTCCCTATTTACAGGGGATGACTGATGTTTTTTTATGCCATTTTTCACGTATGATACAGACTGTTTCGTTCCAGTCGACAATCAAAAGGAGGAAACATTATTATGAAAACCATTTTTTCGGGCGTACAACCAACAGGTGTCATCACATTAGGGAACTACATTGGCGCATTCCGTCAATTCGTTGAACTACAAAACGACGAGGATTGTATTTTTTGTATCGTAGATCAGCACGCAATCACAGTACAACAAAATCCAGATGACCTTAAACAAGCGATTCGTTCATTAGCTGCAACGTATATCGCAAGTGGCATTGATCCAAATAAATCCACATTGTTTATCCAATCAGAAGTTCCAGCTCATGCACAAGCTGGATGGATCATGCAATGCATTTCGTACATTGGTGAACTAGAACGTATGACACAGTTTAAAGACAAATCAGATGGAGCAGAAGGTGTATCTGCCGCACTTCTTACCTACCCTCCATTAATGGCTGCGGACATTTTATTGTATAATACGGATATTGTGCCTGTCGGGGAAGATCAGAAGCAACATTTAGAGCTAACTAGAGATCTAGCAGAGCGTTTCAATAGCCGATATGGAAAAGTATTGACCATTCCAGCCGTTCGTATTCCTAAAAATGGTGCTCGTATAAAATCTTTACAAGATCCTCTGAAGAAAATGAGTAAATCTGATCCAAATAAAAAAGCGACGATTACAATTTTAGATACACCAAAAGAAATTGAAAAGAAAGTCAAAAGTGCTGTAACGGATTCTGAAGGTATCGTGAAATTCGACGTAGAAAATAAACCAGGTGTCTCCAATTTATTGATTATTGAATCTTCACTAAGTGGTTTGTCGATCGAAGAATTAGAAGTAAAATACGAAGGCCAAGGCTACGGGGCATTTAAGGCCGGTGTCGCTGAAGCTATCAACCAACACTTAGCTGGAATCCAAGAACGTTATCACGAACTAATCAACTCTCCTGAACTCGATGCAATCCTCGACCAAGGAGCAGAAAAAGCAAACACCATCGCTTCCGCCACACTCAAAAAGATGGAGGCCGCGATGGGCTTGGGACGTACACGGTAAGCAGCAATAAAATAATTGCCGCTACCAACATCATAAAATCCGTCGACTGCAATATAAAAATCAATATCTGTCGATAATTATAACCAAGCGCAGAATAATTCAAGTAAAACAACAAATTAGCCAATGTCACGACAATCACACAATAACTACAAACAAACACAAAAAAACGCGTCACAGACATCTCGTCCTTTACCCTTTTCTTTCATCCTATGTTCAGACCAGGTGTAATTAGACGAGTCTTAAAAGTCATAACCAAAAAAGACTGAAAACATCTCCAGAACATTATAAGGAGCTTGTCTTCAGTCTTTTTATTATAAATTCATTTAATGTGTTTTGGTTTTGGTTTTGGTTTTGGTTTTGGCTTTAATATTGATTTAGAATTTTAATGTAACAAACTTATTTTGATAAAACATACAAGAGTTGAACGGAGTGGAAGGCGGCGAGTGCAAAGATGTGCTCCTAACGCTTCGCTTTTACTCGCAAAAGCCGTTCTTCGTGACGGCTCTTCCAGCGGGAACAGCGCGAGCTGAAAGCCCCGCAGGAACGCAGTGACGAGGAGATTGAAGCCGTGCCCGCGGAACGCGTCCGCCTGGAACGCAGATCAACGGTGCCCTCCCACTTACTCTTGAACTTGAACTTCTCCAATAAAAAAACGGAAAGGAGTCTCAAAGACCCTTTCCGTCCATCTTTAGATCTTCTTAAACACCAACGAAGCATTATGCCCGCCAAAGCCAAGCGAATTACTCATAGCATACGTAATATCTGCTTTACGCGCCTCATTCACTACATAATCCAAATCACACTCTGGATCCGGCGTCTCGTAATTCATCGTAGGAGGTAAAATCCCTTCCTGCAACGCCTTCACAGTAAAGATCGCCTCAATACCGCCAGCCGCACCAAGCAAATGACCCGTCATCGATTTAGTCGAACTCATTGCCAACTTATACGCATGATCACCAAACACAGTCTTCGCTGCCAGCGTCTCAAATAAATCATTATACGGCGTGCTCGTGCCGTGCGCATTAATATAATCCACCTGCGTAGGCTCAACGCCCGCTTTTGCTAATGCCTGTTGCATCGCACGCGCTCCGCCTTCTCCACCTGGTGCTGGTGCTGTAATATGGTGCGCATCTCCAGTTGAACCGTAACCGACGATTTCTGCATAGATCTTCGCGCCACGCGCAACCGCATGTTCATATTCTTCCAAAATCAAAATACCTGCACCTTCACCCATTACGAAACCATCACGGTTTTTATCGAACGGACGAGAAGCTTTTGTAGGATCACCATTCAAAGATAGCGCTGTGCTTGCGATGAATCCCGCTACTGCAAGTGACGTGATCGGCGCTTCCGTTCCACCTGTGATCATGACGTCTGCATCTCCGCGTAGGATTACTTCAAATGCATCCCCGATAGAGTTTGTACCAGATGCACAAGCTGTGACGGAACAAGAGTTGATTCCTTTAGCACCTGTGAAAATCGATACTTGTCCTGCAGCCATATCGGGAATCATCATAGGAACGAAAAATGGACTGACACGTCGATAACCTTTTTCAAGGAATGTATTAAATTGTGTCTCGTGTGATTCCATTCCGCCGATTCCAGAACCGATCCAAACTCCTGTACGTAGCGCTAAGTCGCCTTCAAGTTCCAGGTTCGCATCTTTCATTGCCATCATCGCAGACGCCACTGCATAGTGCGTGAATCGATCCATCTTGCGGGCATCTTTGCGGGAAACGTATTCCTCGATATCGAAACCTTTTACCTCTGCCATTACACTAACCGGAAATTTTTCTTGATCCAGTCTTGTCATCGTGTCAATACCAGATTTCCCTTCTAACACTGATTTCCAAGATTCTTCAGCCGAGTTACCTACTGGAGAGATTCCACCGATACCCGTTACCACTACACGTCGTTTTTCCAATTTCAAACTTCCTTTCTATTGTTAACTTTTATTTGCCAGGCTATTTACTTACCCCATTTTATACATAAGCCGCCCCATGTCAAGCCGGCACCGAATCCTACCAGAACAATCACATCATCATCTTTCACTCGACCTTCTGCTAAATCGTCCGTCAATGTAATCGGTATAGATGCAGCCGATGTATTCCCGTACTTATGAACCGTTTTCGACATTTTTTCAACCGGCAAGCCTAAACGCTCACGTGACGCTTCCATAATACGAATATTTGCTTGGTGAGGAACTAGATAGTCTACTTCGTTCGTCGTTAAACCAGCTTTTTCAGCGACACTGACTGCTGTTTCTCCCATTTGGCGGACCGCAAACTTGAATACTTCACGGCCATTCATTTCTAAATGTTCGTCATGATGAAGATGCTTTCCTCCTGAACCGTCTGCACCCAATTCAAATGAAAGGATCCCTCTTCCTTCACTTACTTTCCCAACAACTGTCGCTCCTGCGCCATCTCCAAACAAGACAGCTGTATTGCGGTCTTCCCAGTCAACGATTTTCGATAACTTTTCCACGCCTACTACTAGAACATAATCATACGTGCCAGATTCAACAAACTGCTTCGCTGTTACCACACCATACATGAACCCTGCGCACGCTGCAGAAACATCCATCGCTGCTGCGTTCTTTGCACCTAGACGTTCCTGGATCATTGTTGACACTGACGGGAAAATAGTATCCGGTGTAACCGTTGCTACCAAAATCAGACCGATTTGATCAGCACGGATATCTGCTGATTGTAATGCATTTTTCGCTGCTTCAAACGCCATATCCGATGTATTAATTTCATCTGATGCGATTCTACGCTCTTCAATTCCCGTACGCGTGCGAATCCATTCGTCTGAAGTATCTAAATTTTTTTCTAAATCTTCATTCGTTACAACAGTTGGTGGAACATATTTCCCCATCCCTAAAAGTCCAGCTCTCATCTTATCTACCCCGTTCCTTATCATCTAATATTAGTACCTGGTAGTAATTATAGAAGAAAAAACATGCTTTTTCAAGACGAGGACACTTTTCCGTCAAATATAATGTATAATTTCATTTCAACGTTTTAGCTTACTATGGTATGATGTACTATGAAATAGACTAGTCGAGGTGAAAATCATGCACTATATTATGACATTTGTTTGGTCGTTCCTCTTGGTAGCTATGTTAAACTATGTTGCTGGCTCCATTGGGGGCAATGCATTTGACTTCATGGCGGGCGTCACCGTCTCAATCGTTTTGGCTATCCTTGTATTGATTATCACTACAATCATTCCAGACGAATCACCAGCAGACGTTTGATTTACGACCAAAAAGCGTAAGAACTGTTCAACAGTTCCTACGCTTTTTATTTTGATCTCATCGGACAACTTCCACAACCAATTCTCCTTCTTGCATGGACAATTTGATTTGCTGTCCTTCCACAAGACCGCCTCGTATAACCTCTTTCGCAACTTTTGTTTCCACATGTCGCTGAATGAATCGTTTCAATGGTCGCGCACCAAAGTCCGCATCTGCCCCTTCTCGAACAATCCAGTCGAGTACCTCATCATCATAGACAAGCACTAAATCCTGCTCTTCCAGACGCTCAACCAAATCACCAAGCATCTTGTTGATGATCGCTTTAAATGAATCAGTGGTCAATGAATGAAAGATAATAATATCATCCATTCGGTTCAATAGTTCAGGTTTGAAATGACTACGAAGTGCTGCCATAATCAAATCTTCTTTGGCATGCTCTGTATCATCTAAATCATTCTCGAGTAAATAAGCTGACCCGATATTCGATGTCATGATGATGACAGTGTTCGTAAAGTTTACTAAACGCCCTTGACTATCAGTAATACGACCGTCATCTAAAATTTGCAGTAAAATATTCGCTACATCAGGATGCGCTTTTTCAATTTCATCCAATAACACTACAGCGTATGGATTTCTTCGTACAGCTTCCGTTAACTGACCGCCTTCTTCATAGCCGATGTATCCTGGAGGTGCGCCGACTAGACGTGACACACTGTGTTTCTCCATATACTCAGACATATCAATTCGTACGAAGTGATCTTCCGAATCAAATAACGTCGCAGCCAATGTTTTCGCAAGCTCTGTCTTCCCTACGCCAGTCGGTCCGAGGAATAAGAACGATCCAATAGGCTTATTTGGATCTTGAATCCCAGCACGCGCACGCCAGACAGCTTCTGTGACGAGTTGTACTGCATTGTCTTGTCCAATGACGCGTTCTTTCAATGTTTCATGCAAGCGCAATAACTTCTCACGCTCTCCTTCAACTAGTTTCGTTACCGGAATACCTGTCCAACGAGCAACGATTGAAGCAATCTCTTCTTCCGTCACTTCTTCACGCAACAGACGTATATCTTTCGTTCCTTCTAACGGACTTTCCAATGCTTTCAATTCTTTTTCTAATGCTGGGATTTTACCGTACTGTAATTCAGCGGCTTTATTTAAATCAAAACTGCCTTGCGCTTCTTCAAGTTCTCTGCGGTAGCGATCCAGTTCTTCACGTTTACTTTGAATAATTTTCAATGCCGCTTTTTCTTCATCCCACTGCTCTCGCATACCTTTTGAAGAATCTTTCAAATCCTCTAGCTCTTCGCGTAATGTCTGTAGACGTGACTGGCTCATCGTATCTTTCTCTTTACGCAATGCTTGCTCTTCAATCTCGAGTTGCATGATTCTACGAGTTACCGCATCCAGCTCGGATGGCATCGAATCAATTTCCGTACGAATCATCGCGCTCGCTTCATCAATTAAATCAATTGCTTTATCCGGCATGAAGCGCTCCGTTAAATAGCGATCAGACAATGTGGCAGCGGCAACGATCGCACGGTCATGAATACGCACACCGTGGTGTAATTCAAAACGTTCTTTTAGTCCACGCAAAATAGATACCGTATCTTCAACAGACGGTTCACGCACCATCACTTGTTGGAATCGTCTTTCAAGTGCCGCATCTTTCTCGATATACATCCGGTATTCATCGAGTGTAGTCGCACCAATACAATACAATTCACCGCGTGCAAGCATCGGCTTCAACATATTCCCCGCGTCCATCGCACCATCAGTTTTCCCAGCTCCAACTATCGTATGAATCTCATCAATGAACATAATGATTTCGCCATCGCTATCTTTCACTTGCTTTAAAACACTTTTCAGACGCTCTTCAAACTCTCCACGATACTTCGCACCCGCAATCAGTGCACTCATATCAAGTTCGAAAATCTGACGGACTTTCAATCCTTCTGGCACATCCCCTTTTACAATACGCTGTGCCAATCCTTCCACAATCGCAGTTTTACCGACTCCCGGCTCTCCGATGAGAACTGGATTGTTTTTTGTCTTTCTTGATAATATTCGGATTACATTTCGAATTTCTTCATCCCGGCCAATAACCGGATCCATTTTTCCATTTTTCACTTCTTCCACAAGATTACGACCGAATTGCTCTAGTGGTGAGCGCTGATCTTCTTGCATTCCGTCCATACGCATATACATCCGCCTCTCGTTTATTTGACTTTGACTATCTTTGATTAATTCAATTATAGAATATTTTTTGTCTGAAGTAAAAGATTAACACTCGAATTAGCCAACTATTTTCAAACATAAAAAGTCGCCCGCAAGTATGCGAGCGACGTGTATTACACTAGTTGGCGTGGCGCAACGACTACCCCGTCTTCGTCTGCGTAGACATAGTGACCTGGTGTCCATTCAACGTTTCCGAAGCGCAGAACTTCGTCTTTCTGCCCTTCACCACGTTTGATACTCTTGACCGGCATGCTACCGATCGCCATGACACCAATTTCCTGTGTACCAAGATCCGCTGTGTCGCGCGCGCAGCCATAGATAATAACGCCTGCAAGTTTACGATCCTGTGCAATTTCACCGAGCATGTCCCCCATAAGTGCGCAGCGCTTTGACCCCCCACCGTCTACAACCAATACATGGCCTTCAGGAATCGTTTGAAGCGCTTCCTTGACTAGTACGTTGTCTTCAAAGACTTTCACTGTCGAGATCGGCCCCGAGAATCTCTTATGCTTTCCGTAAGATTTGAATTCCACTGTACATACTTGCAGTTCGTCGATGAAGTCATCGCAAAGGTCTGCTGTTTTAACTGACATTTCCCATTCCCCCTAGTACATTCTGTTTGACGCTACCCTAATTCCTATTCGACAAAATCTTGCATTTCCTTTTTTAATCTATATATTGTCATAAAAGTTACAAGTATTTGCTAAGGATAATTACAGGACGTCCGTAATGGGATTGCAACTCCAGCTGGTGGACGCTTTCCTGAGGGCGTGGCCCGAGCCAAGCGAACAGCGAAGGGTTCGCTTTGCCGTATTTCTGTGCACTTTGCAGAAATTAAGGCACCTGTCCAGGGTCTCGAACTCACGCTGATCCTCCAGGAGTCGCCACCAGCTTCCGTTGCAATCCTAGATACAAAGTTAAGACAACTAGATTACACACTGTGGATAGAAAGTGAATTATTGCAGTAGTTTCACTAGTTCAAGTTATAACAAGATTACAAGCCAGAGTTCACTGGATAACAGAAAGTGTCGTCCACTCAGACTGTAAGGGATTGGCGCGTAGGAGGGGCGACTCCTAGAGGATCAGTTCGACAGGTGAGACAACCAAAAGGGAGCTTGCGACCTGGTTGGCTCACCGCGAACCCTCAGGAAAGCGTCCCCTCCGAAGCGCCAATCCCTACCCCAACAGCCCGGCAGCCTACCCTTTCGATTAAAAAAACCACACCATTTTAAAACGGTGTGGTTGGTATGATCTATTAACGTACGCCTAGTGCAATCTTGGCATAGCGTGACATGTTATCGCGGGACCATGGTGGATTCCAAATGATATCTACCACTGTATCCTTCACCTCTGGGAGTTCCATTAGCTCTTGCTCAATATTCGCTACAATCTGTGGACCCATTGGGCAACCCATTGACGTCAGCGTCATCGTAACTTTCGCGACTCCTTCGTCAAGCAACTCTGCATTGTACACCAATCCAAGATTGACGATATCAATACCCAATTCAGGGTCGATGACGTTTTCCAACGCACCAAATAAATACTGCTTGATCTCTTCTTCTGTGTTCATCGAAATGCTCCTCTCTGCTGTGTAGTAATCTTATCTTACCAACATACTACCTTGCACGCAAATGCAGTGCAAGCCAATCGACTGCTGCAAGCATTCCTGGACGTGAAACAGTGTGCCCGGCATTTTCATCTGGCATCCATTTCAATAGCTCCGGCTCGTCTTCGTAATCCTCTTGAATTTCTTCGTAAAATTCTTTCGTAAACTCAAACGGCACCATCGTATCTTGTTCCCCGTGCCAAATGAAAAGTGGACGATGATGCAATCTGCCTGGATTTTGTGATAGATCCACTTGGTCAAGGGCTGCGAATAGTTGCTGGCGTTCTTCTTGAGATACCGGAATTTCCCTACCGCCACGCTCTGCGTAAGAAATTTGTCCTTTGGCTAGGCGCGTGAATGCAGGTGAACCCATCATCACGGAAGCTGCGTCGATCCAATCGTAATTCGCAAGGCAGCCGAATGTCGTGATTCCGCCCATTGAAGTGCCCCCCATGCCAATTAGTGTATCATCATCGATCAATTGTTTTTCATAAAGTTCATCATGTAAAACATCTGCTTCTTTAATAGAAGTCAGCACGATGTCCCAAAAACTTAATGCTAATTGAAATTCATCTAAGGATTCCGAGCGATCACCATGCAGTTTAGCTTCGGGTAAGATGACACGAATTCCTCGTTTAGCTAGATTATATGCGTAGTGTAAATTATGTTCTTTTGCACTAGTGAATCCATGAAAAAATAGTACAACAGGAATGCGTTCTTTCTCTTTTGACTCTTCTACGATGTGAAGTACGGGGATCTCTTGCCATCTTTCTGAACGAATAATCATGACGATTCCTCTTTTCCTACAATCATTTACTGTTATGTTAGAATAGCAACATATACCAGATAATACAAAACCTTCACCTCATTGCTCATTCTTTTGACTTACTTACACGGTTAACGATAAACTGTAAAGACATAACACTCTGGTAGTATAAGCAGTAATAGGAGAGGATTTCTTGAAACCACATTTAATAGTAGTAGACTTAGATGGAACATTATTAACGGATGAAAAAGTGATTTCACCCAAAACAGAACAGACACTTCGCACAGCTGTTTCGCAAGGACACCATGTTATGATTGCGACAGGACGACCATACCGCGCTAGTGAAATATATTACCAACAGCTTGGTCTGACGACACCAATCGTCAACTTTAACGGCGCTTTTGTCCACCACCCTACCGACCGTTCATGGCAAACGATTCACGAAACAATTGCCTTGCCAGTCGTCAATGAAGTAGTAGATGCCATGCAAAACTTCTCAGTCGAAAATATCGTCGCAGAAGTGATGGATGACGTCTATGCCCACTATCATGATGAGCGCTTTTTAGATATTTTAAACTTTGGCAACCCACTCATCACATCGGGAGATATTCGGAATTCATTAAAAACCGAACCAACTAGCTTGTTAATCCAAGCCGATTCTCTAACAGTCGATCCAATTCGACAGCATCTAGAAGACTTGCATGCGGAAGTCATTGATCACCGCCGTTGGGGGGCTCCATTTAATATTGTGGAAATAGTGCGTCACGGCCTTAATAAAGCAGTAGGCATTGATGCGGTTTCGAAATGGATGAATGTGCCGAAAGATCGCATTATCGCCTTCGGAGACGAAGACAACGATCTTGAAATGATTGACTATGCGGGTACAGGTGTCGCAATGGGGAATGCCATCGACCGATTAAAATCCATCGCAGACGAAATAACGGACACGAATAATGAAGACGGAATTTCACGTATACTGGAAGAACGATTATCCTTACAGAAAAACATTGTCGTATAAGGGGGAAAAGAAATGAAGATTTTTGCGGATAGCGCATGTGATTTACCTCTAGACTTCTTTGCAGAAAACGAAGTTGAACTATTCCCATTAAGCGTTCTTCTAGACGGCAAAGAATACGAAGATATCGTCGAGATCAACTCTAAGGAAGTTTTCGATGCGATCCGTCAAGGACAGCAACCAAAAACTTCCCAAGCTTCACCCGATCAAATGATGACAACTTGGAAAGATCTTGCAGCATCCGGTGAAGACGGCATCTATATCGCCTTCTCGTCCCAACTGTCAGGAACGTACCAAACGGCGGTCATGACGAGTGATCAAGTGAAAGAAGACAACCCTTCCATGAACTTGGCAGTCATTGATACACACTGCGCTTCACTTGGCTATGGTCTACTCGTAAAAGAAGCCGTACGCTTGCGCAATGAAGGCATCGGCATGCGAGAAATAGAACAAGAAATTCGCACAATGGCCACACATATGGAACACCTTTTCACAGTAGAAGACCTAGACTACTTGGCCAAAGGTGGACGCGTATCCAAAGCAAGCGCATTTTTCGGCGGACTACTTAACATCAAACCGCTACTTCACGTAGAAGACGGAAAACTCGTGCCAATTGAAAAACACCGTGGACGCAAAAAAGTTCTACGGCGCATGATCGAAATGATGGAAGAACGCGGCAGCAATCTACAAGAACAAACCATCGCGATCAGCCACGGTGACGACCTATCCACTGCTAAAGAGTTCCAAGAAATGATCCAAGAAGTCATCCAACCAAAAGCAATCGAAATTCACCAAATAGGCTCCGTCATCGGCTCCCACGCCGGCCCCGGAACCATCGCCCTATTCTTCCTCAACAACACAAAAAGCGAATAAAAAAACAGCCCGCATAAACCGCAGACTGTCTAGAACCCAAGATGAATTCCAGACTAGGAACTTATCTTGGGTTTTCTTCTTTATGAATTAACGCATTAATGTGCTAGCCTAGTTGATCGTAAGCGCAGGGCGGCGACTCCCAATGGATAAGCGTCCGCCCAGAACGTCGATCAACGGTGTTCCCACCTATCTATCTTACTTCTTCTCTCTAACAACTTCCTCAGTCCGTCCCTGCTTGCCCTTCCGTATAACCATATACAAAAACAACACAAACAGAACAACTACCATAATAGAAGCAATCAGATAAGGCGTATTAAACCCGTTATCCTCTTCAATGATGTAAACTTCCGCTAGCTCACGTTCAAGTACGACATGATACTTATTATCCTTCGTCTCCTTAATCAAATCCTGACCTATTACACCGCGAAGCTTCTTTTTCTCCCCAATCACCGAAGGATCCAGCTCAAAGCTCTGCACTTCCGACGTATTATTGAGCGCAATAATCCACGTCTCCTCTTCAGAAGAACGCTCAAACACAACAAAGCCATCTTCATTATGCAAGATCTTGAAATCTCCTGTACGAAGCGTTTCCGAATCATTACGAAGAGTATTCAGATCCCCAATCCACTCGTGTAACTCCATATCTGTCTTAAAGTTAAAGAACGGATGAGTTTCCGGTGCCTCTTTTCCATTTACCGCTATTTCTGTCGCGTATGGAACTAATGGAACGCCCGGGAGCATGAATTGTGCAACCGTCGCTACTTTCCAACGTGTCGGTGGGAATTGACGAAGTTCCACCATTTTATATGTGAAACGTGGTCCAGTTAAATCATCATACTGCAGTAATTTCCCTGCGTCCTCATTGCTAAACTGATCTAGTGAAGACGTATCTGGGTCTACTTGCACAAATGATTCTTGGATCGCTGCACTTCGTTTTTCAGCCGGCATACTGTCAAATGATGCATCACTTTGTTCATTTGTAATTACGTACAGACCAACGTTGACTTCCTTCACTGCTTTGATCATGTCGTTCAGGAACTCCGTATCCGCATCATTAAGCAATGTTAAACGAAGCCCGTCCAATTCATAATCCGAAACAAATTGTACAGCGAATTCCAGCAGTTCTTGCTGTACAGCAGGATCGCTTACTTCACCTACTAGAGGGAAATCTGCCATGATTTTCAAGTCGTTCTCATGCATTTCTTCAATTAACGCGGTGAACTCTTCCGCTGTACCGAAGTGCGGTTCAATCTCTTGATAATCAAGAACTTCATTTCCATCATACGATGCCGTTTTAAAAACCGGTCCGACAGAAATCATCGTAAAGTGCATATCGATCAAGTGTTGCAATCGATTGCTGATTCCTGCAAAGTCGCCACCGTTAAAAATAGCTGGATTTTTAGCGTCGGCATCGAAATCATTAGATTCAATCCCATTATTGAAACGGTCGACAAGTAAATCATAGATACTTTCATTGCTGAAAGATCGATCGGTATCTGCAAAAGCGGGTTGTGCTATCGATAGGGCAAGCATACAGGTTGCCAGTAGTCCGATTATTCGTTTCACTTTAGTAAATCCTCCTCATACAAACTCTTCTTTTAGTTTATCAAACGGTAGCAAGCCATGCTATTCTTTCTTATGAAAACTATTGACGCGTTCTGTAAATACGGCAATCTTGTGAAAGTATGATGCCCATGTCAATTTAAAAAAGCAGTGGAGGAAAAACCCTCCACTGCTTGCGCATAGTCATTCGTTATCGTTTTCAGTAAAGAAATTCGGATCCCGCTGTCTACGCGCACTAACTACAACGGAGACCGCAAACAACGCGATCAGCAACAGGATTACCATCAAAAATATCCAGCCGGCCTGTGTTGCCATTTGCTCATCTCCTCTAGTAGTCAGTAGTTATTATGCGAAAAAGTTGAAGCCCATTGGTAATTTGAAACCTATGAACATCGTAGCAAGTAACGCGATGATGAAAAGAATCCACATAAGCCCCGTGTTCTTCCCTTTATTTCCACGAACAAGAACCATTTCCATAAATCCAATTGTCAAAATACCTAGGACAAATTTGATGCCATATAGCATGGAATCAATAGTCATATGCTTAAAGAATAACGCAGCTCCTGTGATGATGATCAAGACGTAGAACAGTCGTAAAATCATATGTGTAATCTTTTTTCCTTTTGTTCCATTTGCCATACTTGCTGCTACTAAAAATAGTACAATACCTACTACCCATGTAAAAATATGCATGTGGGTTGTATCAGTTAAAAATCCCATTACTTCCACCTCATCATTAGTATAGTCGATTGATATTCTACCATATCTTTCAAACTACGACTATTCTGTTGCTTATTTCATAGACCTGCGTATTATTCGAAACGGTTAACTAATGTTCCGATTCCTTCGATGGATACTTTTACTGTATCGCCTTTTTTCAAGTACGTTGGGGGTGTCATACCTTTACCAACACCAGCTGGCGTACCTGTTAAGATTACATCACCCGGCTCTAATGTGACGTACTTAGAGATTTCAGCGATCAATTCATCAATTTTAAAAATCATATTGGAAGTATTGCCGTTTTGGCGCACTTCATCATTCACTTTTGTTACGACGGATAAATTTTGCGGGTTTGGAATTTCGTCTTTTGTCACTACATAAGGCCCCATCGGACAAGAATCGTCTAAACTTTTACCTAAAAAGAACTGTTTGTGCTCCGTCTGGATATTGCGTGCTGTAATATCATTACCAATCGTGTAACCAAATACGTAATCATATGCCAGTTGCTTTGGAATGTTTTTGCCTGTCTTGCTGATCACGACAGCCAATTCTCCTTCATAATCCAATGAATCCGTCACTTCACTATGGATCGATAACGTTTGCTCGTCCCCTGCGATGGCTGTTGGAGATTTGGTAAATAACATCAATTTCTCGGGTGCTTTTGATCCAAGTTCCTCCGCATGGTCAAGATAGTTCTTACCCACACATAACACGTTTTTCGGTGTGCGTGGAATTGGAGACAACCATTCGATGTCAGTAAACGCACGCTTAAACTGCTCTACGTTTCCTTCAGCTTCAGTTTTCTCTACCAATTTACGAACTTCCTCTAAAAAATCCATACCATGGGAAACGCCTTCAATCATCGTTTTCGGGAAATCAGTTTGTTCCAACGCTTCAGCCATTGCGAGTAAATCCCATACAGCTTCCTCACGTTTAACTTTTGGTCCGAATAAAGTCTGTCCTTCGTAACGGAATGACAATAATTTCATTTCAATACCCAACCCTTTCCATGTGAATTCACATATTCCTATGTTACGACAAAATCTACTTTTTTTCCTCTTTAACGACGAAATTCTTTCCGTAAGACCACTTCCGCCACACAGCTTCAAGTGGTCCCATTCGGAATTTCGTTAACCAAACCTGCGCTACAATGAGCTGAATCGCAAAAATTCCGATTGCCAACCATGTGCCGGTCACTATATCTACTTTACCATATAGACCTACTCCATATGAATAAAATACCATCGTCGCAATCACCGACTGCATAATATACGTCGTAAAAGCCATTCTACCAACATTTGCAAAAGGTTGCGTAATACTCTTTAAAAATGGAATTTGAAACAGTAATAAAAATAATGCCCCATATCCAAGCGTCAAAATCGGTCCACCAAATATGGATTGAACGAGTAAGATATTTTCGAATTTCGAACCGTCCCAACTCGGGATGTTCTTTAATACAACGCCAATCGGAATAAATACTAGCATCGCGACTAGCAACTTTCCTTTCAACGCATACATACGCTCAATAATCTTGAATTTCGATAACACTGCACCGAACATGATCAATGGCAAAATGATAAAGACCGCTGTAATTGAACCGACGATTTCAAAAACAAAGAATTCATTCAAACGGAAAGCGAAAATTTCGCTGAATGTGCCGTTACCATAGGATGAAATCGCCAGTTCGATCTGTCTTGTATCAACGAACCCATCCAACATATTCGAAGTAGTCTTGCTGCGAGTCAATGCCAATATACCGTACAACAGTAGCGTTGGCACAAAATAAATGACGAGCGAAAGTGCCAACAACCACTTCTTCGGAATTCGGATTACCGCGATCATAATGAATCCCATCAACGCATAGGTGAACAATATGTCACCTGACCAGATCAGCACCGCGTGCAACACGCCAAAAACCAGTAAAATCCCCATGCGTCGTGCCATGAATGGCGCAAACTGTGTACCATTCCTCAATGATTTTTCATACTGCATATTCACACCATAGCCAAATAACATGGCGAATAGTGGATAGAAACTAGCTTCTATAAACACATCGATAAAATGAAACATCGACTGCTCATGCGGAACGGTAAACCACGAATATGGATCCATATACGCATACGGCGAATGGAAATGAAGCATATTTGCAATCAAAATCCCGAGTAACGCAATTCCTCTCAAGTAATCGAGTGCTTCCACCCGTTCGGTTAGAGGTGTAGGAGTCAATTTCAAACGAATTCCTCCTGTAAGCTAATAATTTTTGCTTCGCTGAATAAATAGAGCAACATTTCTTTAATCTCAATCGAAAGAATGGATTCCAGTACGTTTTTATACAAATTCAACTGTGTGCCATAACGGACTTGCATTTCTTTTGCAATCGCCTGATCGGAATGAAACTTACTCATATCATCCGTTTTGTAATCAACAAGTACCCACTCGCCTTCTTCATGGAACAGACAGTCAGCAATACCTTGTAGCAACTGGAACTCTCCTTCAACAGCAGGAAGTGCATAGGTGAACGGTGTTTCACGCAACACTTGATCGGCTTGCTTCATCCGTTTGCCAAGTGTCGTCTGGAAAAATGCCACAACCGCCTGAACATCAATCGCAGCTGCTTCTTCTTTCGTCAGCAGTTCACGTCTTTCGAGCTGCTTAACAAATTCCGTTGCACTCGCATGATCAAGTTCCGCCTTCAAATCAAGATGCTGCATGACAGTATGCATCGCCGTTCCAATTTCTGCTTTCGTCAATGAACGCTTCTGCAGAAATGATGGCCGTGAATGAAGGTTCGAGATACGTTTTGTGACGTCAGGTTCCATTTCTTCAAATGGATCGGCATCTCCTCGTTCGATCTCCAGCAACGCAATCCGTTTCAACTCACTGACGGATTGTTTGGAAGACAGTTCCACCGCAAAGTCAAACGGATAATACGCATCAAAACGACTTCGCACTTCTTCTACCAGCTTCGGATCCTCCACGGCTGCTTCTTGATCGACAGGTATCCAGTCCTCAATCTCCACTTCATTCGTACTGTGGAAAGCAGAAAACGGATAGGCATTTACTTCCCATGATGACGGATCATCCATCAGTGTTCCACCAGTCGTCTTACCAAACTTACCAAAATCCATGTGGCGCGCAACGGCTGGACCTATCCAGTCGAGATAACCGGTCGCCCGTGAACGTGTGTATTCCGGCAGTGGTTCATTTTCATCCAACAACTGTGCTTCTTGCCACTTGTTCATCGTCTTTTCAATGTCTTTAACGGAAGCTATTAATTCCAAATGCTCTTTAGCACGTGTCATCGCTACGTAGAGCACGCGCATTTCCTCTGCCCGCATCTCTAGCTCCTTTTTCTCTTTGATCGCTAGGAACGGTAGTGACGTGAACATAATACGTTTATCGGGATCGATCGCTTTGACAGCGAGTCCGAAATGCTGATCAAATAAATACGGATTATGGAAGTCCATTTTATTGAACGGACGTCCCATTCCCGCTAAAAATACATACGGGAACTCCAACCCTTTTGATGAGTGAATGGTCATGATCCGCACGACGTTTTCCTTTTCGCTCATGAACCGTGCTTCTCCGAGATCATCGCCGCGTTTACGCATGCGGTCGATAAAGCGCAGGAAACGGAACAATCCACGGAAAGACGTCTTTTCATAAGCCATCGCCCGGTCATGTAACGCACGTAGATTGGCTTGACGCTGTTTACCGTTCGGCAAGATTCCAACCATTTCATAATAATGCGTATCTTGATACACTTGCCAGATCAATTCCGATAACGAACCGTGCCGCGCCATATTCCGCCAGTCTTCAAGTAATAGGAAAAAGCGTTGAAGTTTTTCCTGTGTAGCAGGGTTCACTCCTGCACCACCTGTCTGCATGAATAATTGCAGTGCTTCATAAAACGTGGCATTACGATTGACGAGACGAATTTGCGCTAATTCATTTTCAGTCATGCCAACGAATGGCGCACGTAACACTGACACAAGCGGAATATCTTGATATGGATTATCGACGACACGCAATGTATTGAGCATAATCATCACTTCAATAGCGTCAAAATAACCGGAAGATAAGGAGACATAAACGGGTATCCCAGCGGCTTTTAGTTCATCCGCAATTTCACTTGACCACGTCATCGAGCGCATGAGAATGACAATATCCCTGTATTCGAGCGGACGTTGCTTACCGCTAAATGCATCCGCCACTTGTGCTTGCTCCTCTTTCCACGCCTTGATCTTCTGTGCAATACACCGCGCTTCCACTTGAGATTTCTTCAGCTCTTGCTGTGCTTCTTGCTCTTCAGACATGTCCTCTTCTTCATTCTCATACAAAATTGTCAGTCCCGCTGAAACGTCTTTTTCGGGATATTGCGCACCGTACTTTAGCGCAGCCGCATCGTCATATTCAATTTCTCCAACGCGTGTCCCCATAATCTGACTAAAAATAAAGTTCGTTGCATCGAGCACTTCTTTTCGGCTCCGGAAGTTGGCATTCAAGTCAATTTTCAATCCTTGATCCCCTACACCTGATGTAAACCGATCATACTTTCCTAAAAACAAGCCGGGCTCTGCCAGACGGAATCGGTAAATTGACTGCTTGACGTCCCCTACCATGAATAAATTGCCGTCTGTTTCTCCGCCTTTCTTCACTAACTGCAATATCGCTTCTTGCAAGAAGTTCGTATCTTGATACTCGTCCACCAATACTTCTGCAAATCGATTTCGGTAATCGTTCGCAATATCAGAAGGAACGCGCTCACCGTCTACTTCTTCGGATAAAATCTGTAACGCATAGTGCTCGAGGTCCGAGAAGTCTACTAAGCCGCGCTCTTCTTTCATCGCTTGGTAACGCGTCGTGAAATCTTCTACCAAACCGACTAGCGTGTGCATAAGTGGCGCCATCAAACGGATTTCTTCTAGTAATCGTGCAGGCGTTCGAGTAAAGTACGTATCTTTCAATGCATTGACGATTTTCTTCACTTGATCACGCATCGATTTACCACGCGCAGCCAAGTCTTCGTCACATGTATCTTTGCGAATCGTACCTGCCTTGACCCACTTCAACGTCTGGAAATATGCAAAGGCATCTTCCCACTTGCCGTGAAGCATATAGTCAAGTGCTCCATCAATCCACGCTTCATCAGCTCTCGCAGTTTCAAGCAAAGGCAGCGGTCCGTCATTCATTTCCGCCACTCGCTGTAAATCACGCGTGACCGTTTTCGCTTCTTCAAGCGTATGTTGGATCGATACTTTCAGCGAATCGATGAATGATAAGCCGTCGATCGTCGCGTTATCTCCAATTTCATATTGTTGCGGAATGAGCTCTAGCCACTGTGATGGATTCGGATGTACACGCGAATAATCATAGAGTTTATCAATCAGCGTCTCGATCGCCTGATCATTACGGTCTGCTGTGAAACTATCACTTAGACGATAAATCGCTTCGGGATCCGGCTGACTGTAGGCATCTTCTAAAACAAGTGCAATCGTGTCATCACGTAAAATCGCCGCCTCGGTTGCATCGGCAATACGGAACCCAGGATCTATATCGAGTACATACGAATACTGCCGAACAACTTGCAGACAAAATGAGTGCAAGGAAGAAATCTGTGCTTTATTAAGTAGATTCAACTGTCTGCGCAAATGGACGGAAGAAGGATCTTGAACGATCGCTTCCTCGAGCGCACTAGCCATACGATGACGCATTTCGGCCGCTGCTGCATTTGTGAACGTCACAACGAGTAGCTGATCCACATCTATCGGCTGTTCCGTGTTCAATACTTTTTCAATCATCCGCGTGATGAGGACTTTTGTTTTCCCTGAACCTGCCGCAGCAGATACGAGAATATCTTTCCCGGACGCGTGGATGGCTTTCCATTGATCGTCCGTAAAGGTCTCATGTGGCGGCTTATCTGGAATTCGCATCTGGATCGATCTCCTTCCTCATCTTTTCTAATGAATCTTCCGGCTTATAGGCTGTATAGTTTCGTGTAGGCTGTGTCGGATCCGTGCTATCAAACTGACATATCGACTGATACGAACAGAACGTGCACGGCATATGTTCTTTCAGGCGGTACGGATACACTCGTGTATCACCTGACAACATGCCGTCCCCTGCCTGCTGATGTTTCTTGCGGACATATGAACGCAAAATATTAATATCTTCAGGAGGTACGACTTTTGAACTCGAATAAAACGAGCCGTCTTTCTTTAAGCGCGCTGGAATAATTAATGACTCACTTTCGATGTTGTCATCCATTGCCAGCGCGACGTCTGCATCTTCCAGTATATAACCTTGCATTTTATAGGATTTCAATAATTCTTTTTCCACAGCATCTTCGTTCAACTCTTTCGTCAAACGCAGCATCGGATTGTGAACGTACATATACAACACACCCGCGGGATTTGCGTAGACACCGAGCCAATCTTCCGCATGCTCAAGTGCAACATCTAAATACGTCAGCATTTGCAACGATAAGCCGTAATACACTTCGGTCAAATCAAGTGCACGTGCCGACGATTTATAATCGACTACCCGCAAATACGTTTGATCTTCTTTTTTCATCGTATCAATTCGGTCAATTCGCCCTCGAATATGCATCTGTTGACCATTTTTTAGATTGATTTCAAGCGGTGCAATTTCTTCATCCGGACCAAAACCAGCTTCGATCGCAATTGGCGTGAAGCTTGAATTGCGCGCCTGCGACTGCAGGGCACGGATCGTCCGTTGAATGATTTGCATCAACTTTCGCTGAATATACGCATAGCGTTGACTCGACAATAAAATTCGATGGAAGAACTTCGGCGCGAGTGCATCGATCGCTTCACGGCCTAACTGCCAGCACTGTTCTTTCGTCAACGCAGCCCAAGACAAACCTTGGCGCATAACTTCATCGGAAACCCACTTTAATGCCGCATGGAATAAATCCCCGATATCCGGTGCTTCAAGCTGGAATTCAAAACGCTCTTGCAAATTCAGTCCATATGTCGTGAAATGTTGGAACGGACAACTGTAATACGATTCTATTCTCGAGACACTCGTCGTAAAGGACGACCCGTATAAACCTGTTGTCAGATCTGTATCCAGTAACTCGGTCTTCTGACGCTTCAATGCTGGTTGTACGATTGACTCTATAACTGAAGACCACAGTGGATCTTCTTTATAATACGCAAGAACCGCTTGCCATTCAGGCGCAATTTCTTCTTGTATTGATGCTTGCCGCATAGTACGAATCGCATAAGATAGTGCCACGTCAGGATGTTCGATATAGGCAAGCTTGTCTTCTACTTCGGACAATTCCGTTGGCTCCATGACAGCGATCTCCGTAGGAATATTCGATACAATCTGCTGAAGTCTTGGAATATAAAGAGAGGGAATCAACGCTTTCCCTTCTTCATCCGCAATAGGATAGCTGACAATTAAACGCGCACTCGCTCCGGTAAACGCACGATACGCCATATACGATTCGCGCATGAGCTGAAGCTTTGTCGTAGGCGCAAGCGTAATGCCAATTTCACTAAACAACTCTCGGTCACTGTCCGACAGCAACCCTTCGTGATCATTGCGCAGTGGTAATACCCCTTCATTCGCACCGAGTACAAACACTGCTTCGACACCCATCGAATTAAATAATTCCATAGTTGTCACAGTGACTTGATCAAGCGAAGGCGGAATCAATTTGAATTCAAGTGTATCGAATCCTTCATCCAATATTTTAATCGCTTCTGCAATCGGTAGTTGCTTCTCTCCAAACATCAGGACAAACTGATCCAACACATTAATCCAACTCGTCCACGCTTGTTCATGTTCCGCTGCTGCTTGCAAACGATTATTTGTATGTTCCGTTTGTTGCAACTCTATAATTTTATCGTAGACACTAAGAGACTCTATTGTGTAAAACAACGCTTCCGCTACATCCCGACCAGTACGTGCAGACTGTAACTTCTGCTGCAATTGCTCGATCGGCTCGCGAATCATATCGCGCGTCTCAGCAAACTCCGCTTGTGTCGCGAGTTCCTCATCTGTCTGTACAGTACGGACTTTTTCCAAACCTCTATAGCGACTGACCTTCCAACGCTCTTCATCTTGCCAGCGAGATTTGCCATGAATTCCTTTAGCCAGTACGAAATTTTCCAAGCGGTCTGCCCGCTCTCTCCATACTTGCTTGCTTTCATTGACAGGGAAAAACAGATCGGTCTTCACTGCTCTAAACACCGCTTCATATGACCAATCGGTACGCACTGCCTCAAGTAATGAACGCACAAATTCGATCAATGGATGATGAAGCATCGGTTTCTTCTGGCTAATGAACACTGGAATATCATATTGCGTAAATATGTTCTGAATCAATTCGTTATAGACATCCGGTTGTCGATTTAACACCGTCATCCCTCGGTACCGCTTGCCTTCCCGCATCATCCTGCGAATCGAACGTGCCACTGCATGAACTTCCGCACGTCGATTCGACGCTTCAATTATTTGAATCGCCCCTTCCGATTCAAACGATTCAGGAGGATAGTGATCAAACTGCTCTTCTAAATGGGCCAATTCTGGATTTGAAAAGCGCTGCAACTCCGTCAAATGAACGCGTTCTTCACGATCGACAGACTCACTGTACGCTAGTTGCTGAAGCGTTTCGTACTGTTGCTGCGCCGTATGGAATAATTCATGCTCACCGTTATGCACTTTTTCCTCCATTGGCAACACGACCGTCACACGTTTCGTATATTTCATTAATTGCGTAATAATCGTATATTCCTGAGTCGTGAAATCGCCGAAGCCGTCTATGTAGATCGACGCATCTTGTAGCCACTCCGAATGTGCCAACTGATCTGCTAGCGCATTGAGTTGCCCTTCACTGTCCATATAGGTCGTGCCAAGACGTTCTTCAATTTTCTCTAGCAACAACTGCAAGTCATGCGCCTTGTCCTGCAAAATCCGAGGAGCTTGCTGATCCGCCAGTAAATTTTTCAATTCACTAAACGCCTGCTGATCGATACAATATTTACTGAATTCCTTCATGATGTCACTAATCTGCTCAGCGAATCCATGCTTCGAAGCCGCTTGTTTAAATAGCTTGAACGAGTCTTTATTGTCTTCTAGCACACTGCGGACGAGCATGCGATAGCCGAAGCTGTCTACTTCTTCGCGCGTGATGCCGCCGACCTCTTGTAACACTCGCCATGCCAATCGTTTAAATGTCAGCACCTGGGCACGAATCATGCCAGACAGTCCAGATTTGACCGACAGACTATATTCCATAGAATAAGATAACTGATCGGGTACGATGACGATAATAGGCGCCCCCATCGGTCGTTCTTTCAATTCTTGCGCGATTTCTCGCTCAATAAAAGTCGTTTTCCCTGTTCCGGAACGACCTGTAATAAAGCGCAGTGTCATATTTTTCTCCCCTTTCGTTGGATGTTGGATTTATATAAGGTTTTTAAAGTAATTAGTTGTTTTAATCGTCGAAGTGCTGTTGTATTCCGTTTCTATTTAGCATGCCTATTAAGCGGCGTTCAGTTGTGGTTCTTGCACTTGCTTTTCTTTTTCCTGTTCAATTAGGAGGTTGTGGTTTAGCTAGCAATCTAAGTGGCAAATTCATTGTACCCACTTCGGCGCTGGTGGATGGCTCTCGTTGCATTAGGTGTAGGGCAGTTCGACTAGTTGTTTTAATCGTCGAAGTGCTTTTGTATTCCGTTTCTATTTAGCATGCCTAATAAGCGGCGTTCGGTTGTGGTTGTGGTTCTTGCACGTGCTTTTCTTTTTCCTGTTCAATTAGGAGGTTGTGGTTTAGCTGGCAATCTAAGTGGCAACTTCATAGTCATCACTACGGCGCTGGTGGATGGCTCTCGCGATGAGCCACAGACAGGAAAGTGCGCCTGTCTCTGTCTCCTCGCTACGCCTACCACAGCAGGCGCCTTCGTTGCGTCGAGTCTAGGGCAGTTCGTAGACTTCTTTCGCAAGCAATACATACTAGATATCATGATGTAGCTGATATTTTTTACTATTAGAACCACAACTAAAATAACTACCACTTAGTAGCACAGGCACAACTGCGGGGTAGGCCGTGGCCAGGAGACAACTGGCAGCTCCACCGCCAGCTGGCTCCTGGCTGTAGGCAATCCCCCACGTGCCTGTGTGGGTCCAGAAAGCAAACACTCACTAACTTTAGAGCCCAACAACCAGTCGAGCTACGCCCCAACACTATATCTTGTGTATTCACTTTAACTTTCTACAAGAAGGATTTATCCACAACACAATGACCAAAACCACAATGTAGTTGATCCGCCTGGAACGCAGATCAACAGCGTCCTCACACTTCCATCACTTCTCTCTATTTCAGAAAGAAAAAATCCTGCCACTCTTTCTTCCATTGTACCGAAAGAAAAGAGAGACAGGAACCGTTAACCTCTATTCTTTTTCACCATTACCATGCACACTAGAAAAACTCCTAAAATCGTCCTCCACCTTCCGCGTCAGCCTACGCTCAAACCATTTCCCAACCAACCAAAGCAAGAAAATGACTACGAACATAATCAACGTCCGGATCGGCTGCGTAACGAGCGCTCGCACATCATAGCCGATAAACGTAATCATCATAATCATCACGAGCTTACCAAGCATCAACACGAACAAATAATTCTTCTTATTCATATTCGACAAGCCCGCCACGAGATTCACCAAAGCAGAAGGAGTAAACGGAAAACAAATTAAGACAAATAACGGACCAAAGCCATTACGCTCTACCCATTGAATCAGCTGTTGTACTTTTTTAGGACGCGTCAGGAACGAGAAGAACTTGTTGCCGCCAAACCTACGGACGAGCAAGAACACGACATATGAACCCGCAACGGTTCCTGCCCAGGAAAGTGCAAAGCCTAGCCAAAAACCGAACGCGATGGCATTGGCAATGACGAATACGAAGAGCGGCAGGAACGGTAGGAATGCTTCCAAAAACGTCGGAATTAATCCCATCAAAAAACCTAGCGCCTCATACTCCTCTGCCAAATCTTCCACTTTATCAATTGTTAGCCATTCATTCATCGCTGACACCCTCACTGGTTTTCATAATTTTTAGTCATAATGCTGTAGAATATGTTGAATTATAGTATACTAGCTCCTAGATTGGTAAAAGAAAGATGGGCTGCCTAGTGAATACAACCTTTTCTCATGGCCTGAAAGCAGGATTGAGCATTGCTATCGGCTACTTTCCCGTCGCACTGACGTTCGGACTGCTCGCTAAAACGACCGGTCTCTCTATTATGGAAGCAACTGCAATGAGTCTATTCGTCTACGCAGGAGCGGCTCAGTATATGGCGCTTAGTTTACTTGCGACTGGCGTTGCTCCGTGGCTCATCGTGACGAATACATTTATCGTCAATATCCGGCACTTCCTCATGACGGCTGCACTAAGTGAAAAAGTGGAACCCGCACCTAAATGGAAGAAGGCTATTTATGCTTTTGGCATCACCGATGAAACGTTTTCCGTTCTCGCCACACAACAGAATCGACAGATCACGACCGCCTTCGCATTCGGTGTTGCTTTGATCGCCTATAGCAGTTGGGTGATCTTCACAGCGGTAGGTCACGTCATTGGGGCCAACTTACCGCAATTTCTACAACAAGCCATGTCTGTTGCGCTGTATGCAATGTTCATCGGCTTGCTCGTCCCGTCTATGAAAGGCAATCGCAAAGTGGTGTTGCTCGCAGTGATCGCAGCAGCCATTCATTGCGTGCTCTATTACACGCATCTATTGTCTACTGGATGGTCGATATTGGTCGCGACGCTCGCTTCCGCTATCTTTGTTGAGATTCTATATGTAAAGAGTAATAAAAACGTTGAACGCTTTACTGAACAAAAGGAGGAAAACTGATGGGATCTACTTATTGGTGGATGTTGCTCGGCATGGCCATCGCCACATACGTGCCTCGAATGATTCCGTTGACCATTCTCGATGGCAAGGAATTGCCGCCAATTGTTAGCGGTGTATTACGCAACATTCCCTATGCAGTACTCGGTGCACTTATTTTCCCGGCTATTTTACATGTCCAAGATGATATTCTCTTTGGCATAATAGGTGCTGTCACAGCGTTCGTTTTAGCGTTCATCGGCCTCGACGTAATGTTTGTCGTGATTGGTACAATTGCCACGCTCGCTGTCTACAGTTTATTTTAACTCTTACTCTCACTATTCCCCACAGCGCAGACAATTAAAACAGTTACTAGCTAGTATTCGTAACAAAAAAGCGGTTTTCAAAGCATATATGCTCTTTGAAAACCGCTTTTCTTCATTCCTCGGCTTGATTCAGTCGCGCATTCTTCACCATGCGCGATGCAAACCAAAAACCTACTGTCAATGACACAGCATCCGCCACATACAACATCCAGTTATGCGTATATCCTGCATAGACGGAAGCTGCAATGAGAGATACTGTCAAAATTAATCCAACGACGTGATGAAATGTCACGCGCGTAAAAAATACAACTAAAATCCCTGGCAACAACATCGCAAACATCAACTTCGTTTCGAAATCATGCATATTGTTCTCCCCTTTTATCGTACAACCACAATACCTAGACGGAAGTGATCATGACGGAACAGCACTTGTTGCTTCAGTCGTACCTCTTGATCGCGGCCGATTACTTGTAAACGACAATGTGCAGCGTTGACTTGGATGGCCTCATACAGTTGATCTTCATTATGAATCGAGATCCCGTTCACCGACTTGATCAAATCACCTGGAACAATGCCCATTTTCTCTGCTGGTGAATCGGCAAGAACGGCTACTACATATACACCTTCCGATTGAGGCACTAACAACACTTGCTTGTTGCGTTCTGATAGTGAAGTCATAGCGCTCAACAAGATACGGCATAGAACACCCGCAATTAATGCAGCCCAACCAAGTACTGGCATCCAGATCGCACCAATACCTACAAGCACGACAGCTACACCAAGCCAAGCGATTGCTTTTCCCATCTTAGGAAGCAGCACGTCTGGGAACGTAGAACGTACCAGTTGCGAAAATCCAATCACTAGAGGTACGGGAATGAATGAAAATTGCTCTGAACCTAATGTGAATTGTGGCCAGTATGGAGCATATTCCGCCACCATATGTCCAGGTACTAAAAATACAACAGGCACGAGCCAAAGTAACTTCGACTGATAAATTGCCCCACGCATTCCGCGCTGAGTCGGAACGAATGTTGGAGACGTATGACGCGCCGCGTGACGACGAACCAATAGGCCTTCAGAAATTAACAATAATCCTGCAATAATCGGTACCGTTATGGCTAATGTACCGAAGAAGTCCAGATCTTCTAGAACGAACCATGTGCCGATTGAAAAGTCTCCTGCAAAACGATCCAATGCCCATAGCGCAAAAAACGCGAGAGTAACATAGTAGATCGGTGATGCTAGTTTATAAGAGAATGAGACAATAACGAGCAACATGATAACGGATAAAATGATGATCCAGTTAAAGTCGACGATCAACCCTACACCTGCGATTAGAATCGACAGGACGAGACCGTGCAACCAACCTACTGAAAGAATGTGTTTCATTTCAGTGGAACCTTTGTTTATGCCCACATTGAAATCTGTTCGTTCGCGGCTTACCCGTTTACTGCCCAGCATATAGGCAGCCACTAAAGCGATTAGCCAGACTGGATTCAGAAAAAAGTAAAGTAATGCTTCTTGTAAATTGAGTAATAGTTCGCTAGACATCTTCTGTCACCTTTCTCGCTTATCTTTACAGCTCTTTTCTTCATTGTACAAAAAAAGAAGGAAAATAGCGAGAGAGTTCTTAAGGAAGTTCCAATTTAAGCTAAATTGCACAACAAAAAAAGAGGCTGTCCGCGAGTGTCCTGTTGCCAAGACCTTGCCGAACCGCCTCTACTATTATTTTTCCAGTTCATTGACGAGGAAATCGACCGCCATTCGCAACTGTTTGTCGTTCTTTCGTTCTGCTCGATATTCTTCTGCAGCTGTTTTCAATGCAGTGAAGAATTCTCTGTCCATATCATAGCCTTCCTTGATTTCATACTCCGCACGGAATGCATGCACAGCTTCTGCCGTTTCACGATCGAAATAGCCATCCGTTCTGCCTGGAAGGTGATCAAATGCTTTGAGCATGCGTTGCGCATAAGCCACTTGATCATTGAAATGCCCTTCTTTCATCGTGTCCGTCACCATCTGCAAGTGCTCTGTGAATAACGTGTGCTGCTTTACTTCAATATCCGCTGTGACCCCTTTACCATGAATCCATTTCTCTTTAGGCGTCAACCACTTACTCGTCGACAGCTTCAATTCTCCGCCATTGGATAATTCCATCGTTTCCTGCACCGTTCCTTTTCCGAAACTTGTTGTGCCGATGATCTCACCACGTTTTAGATCTTTGATTGCTGCACTCAATACTTCACTCGCCGATGCGCTGCCGACGTCTTGTATGACGACAACCGGAATTTGTTTCAAGCGTTCATTGAATGAAAGCTTCTCGTCTTTCTCCGTTGAGACAGGCGTCAAATTCCCCTGTGCATCTTGCATCACGACGAACGTTCGATCTTCTTCTAATAGACTACTGGAAATTTCAGATACTGCCTTCAAATAGCCGCCTGGATTACCTCGGAGATCGATGATGATAGCTTGGGCACCTTTTTTGATGACGTCAGACGTAGCCTTTTGCCACTCTTTTGCAGTCTCTTCACCAAACATGCTTAGCGCTATGTACCCGAGCTTAGCATCCCGTTCTTTAATCAGCTGATGCGACACAGACTGCACGGGCATATGATCGCGTGTGATCGTGTATTCCATATGCTTATCCGCTTCAGGTCGAAAAATCGTCAATTTCACTTCTGTTCCTTTATCACCGCGTATCATATTCACTACATCGCGTAATGTTTCATTGGCCAAACGTTCCCCGTTGACACGTACAATTTCATCATACGGCAGTAATCCTGCCTTTTCTGCTGGCCCCCCTTTGATTGGGGCTACGATAACATACTTGCCGTTCGTCCGCGTCATTTCCGCACCGATCCCTACACGTGATCCTGCGAGTGATTCCCGATGAGACTCTGCTTCCTGCCCGGTCAGATACGTCGAATACGGGTCGCCGATCGTATCGGTCATACCACGCAATGCCCCTTCAATCAGCTCGTCCTTTTTCACCGGGTATACAGCTCTCTCCTGAATCTTTTCAAACACCTCATCCACTACAGGCAACTTACTGATCGACTCATTCTTTGCAGCTTCTTCCTTACCACATCCATTTAGCCATATGACGCCGATTAGTAATAACACCCCCACCAAAAAAAGCCTGCTCTTACGCATTCATAACCTCCTCCTCTCTTCACTATATGAAGGGAGACAAGAAGTTACGACACGAGAACAGACTCTTTTTTCAGTCCATGGAATTGACTAATTCATTCAATGCTTTTTCATCTAAAGGCCCAATGACTTTTTGTGCAATGCGCCCTTGTGTATCAATCATATACGTTGTAGGCATCGAGAACACACCATATGTATGTGTGACTTCCGCCGTTTTATCTAGTGGAATCGGGAAGCTTAATTCATAAGAATCCACAAACGTTTCCACTTCACCTAAACCAAGCCTCTCGGATTCCGTAACGTTGACAGCGATGAGTTCTACTTGGTCTTCATCCGTTAGTTTCGAATAAAAACTTTCCATATGCGGCATTTCTGCTTTACACGGAGGACACCACGTTGCCCAGAAGTTCAAAATAACTTTCTTGCCTTTCAACTCGGAAAGCGTCACCGTTTCGCCAGCAAGTGTTTCAAGTGTAAAGTCTGGTGCAGGTGAATATTGCTCCAAACCTTCCTCTTGCAATGCTTCTTCAGGATGTACTTGTGTAATCGGTGCTTCCACCGGATCTTTCTGTCCAACTGTATTTTGTACCATAATGAAGATCAATGCACCGATAATTAATGCCGTAATGATATACCCAAGCGTTTTCTTACTCACTCTACCTCTTCCTTTCTGCTAATCGGTTGTGCCGCAACTCTCTCTATTCTCCATAGGAACAATCCGATGAAAATAGTCGTGATGAATGCTGTATTCAGTAGATTTCCTTGAATGGCGGATACGAGAAAATGAACCGCTATCAAAACACTAGCAAGTTCGCTCACTGTATTGACTTTCTTTCGTTCACTCCACCATGACAGCACAAAGATGGCGACAAATAATACAATCGTTGCGCTTTTCACTATCAGACTGCCTTCATTTAGTAAGGCCATAGCGATTTGATAGACAGCTTGCCAGCAAATCAATGCGAGCAATAGCGACCATTTATCGATACGCTTCCACTTCTCTTTATATACTTGCCGGAGCATCCATAAACCAGCTACGACGAGCCCGAGTATCCAGCCAAACGTTCCCCCGTGAAAATAAAGAATAGAGAGTGGATTTTTTATGACCATAGAGAAATCTGTTAAAATCACTGATAATTTCCAGATGATTACAACATTGAAAAATAGATCACCAATTCGTGCACCATGTACTTTCCCAAAGTATAAGCGAATGAATAGATAGGTAACTATAAAACCCACAATGAACGCAATCCATGACGAAGGCATTGTAATGGAACCGATTGGATAATACTGCGTAACCCGCATCGTCAATCCTCCTATTCTTTCTACGAACGTATGAAAACCCACCTTTTCAGGCAGGTTTTCATTTCATGCTATATTAAAAAGAAACGTAATGCAAAGGGTTGACTGCACTCGGACCTGTCGCAGAGAAGTTTCCTACGTGCACTTCAAAGTGCAAATGTGGACCTGTAGAGTAACCTGTCGAACCGACTGCTCCGATTAACTGACCTTTATCGACAGATTGTCCTGAGCTTGTACCAATCGTTGAGAGGTGACCATAGACCGTCGTCAAAATTTGACCTTTCATGGAGTGCGTGATCATAACCACGTTACCGAATCCTTCCATAGTGCCCGCGTACGATACGACGCCATCTCCTGCTGCTACAACCGGAGTTCCTGTAGGGGCGCTAATATCCATTCCACGGTGTTGTTTTTTCACTTTCGATATCGGATGAGTCCGCCAGCCGAATCCTGAACTGAATCTACCCGTTGTCGGTTTTGTCCACGATCCGCTGGAGACGGGCGGAGCGGCACTTGAACTTGAAGAAGCACCTGAACGGCTATTTGCTGCAGACGCTGCTTGTGCTGCCAATCTTTCTTGCTGCAACTTGTGCTTTCTCGCTTGCTCTTTACGAGCGACTTCCGCTAAACGATTTTGTTCTGCGATAATTTTCTTTTCGAGTTTTGAACTGAATGCTACCGTATCGCTATATTCTTCTTCCAACGCGCCTTTTTCACTTGATAGTTTTTCCTGACTCTTTTCAAGCTCATTGACAACATCTCTTTTTTCGAGCTTTTGTTTATCCAATTCGTCTTTCATGGCTTGAATTTTTTTCTTGCGCTCTTGTTGTTCAGCTAATTTTTGCTCTACAAGTTTCTTTTCTTCTTCAAGTAACGCCATATCTTCTTCTTGCTGTTGAATGATTTTTCGATCTGCATCCATCAATGTAGATACTGCCGAGAAGCGGTCAATGAAATCTGCGAAACTATTAGCACCAAGAAGTACGTCCAAATAACTGACTTTATTCCCCTTGACTTGCATAACGCGAACACGCTCACGCAATACTTCGTCTCGTTGTTCGATCCGATTCTCTAATTCTTTAATAGACGCTTGAAGTTCATCAATTTCAATTTTGGTCTGATTCATTTCTGCAATGATTCGATCCAAGTTTTGATTGGTTTCTTCAATCTTGTCATTCAGTTTTTTGATTTGAGTGATCAGCACATCGACTTTTGACTGCTTCTCCTGTATTTGAATCTCTTTCTTTTGAATAGTCGAATCTAAATTTTTCTTCTTCATTTCTGCTGCATTTTTTTCATTCTGCAAATCTTTCAGAGAGTCCGCGAATACGTCTGCACTTCCAACCGTTGTGGTAAGCAAACAAACCGCAAGGACACTTGAAATGATTCTATGTCTTTTTATCAAATCCGTGTTCTCCCCTTAGTAAAAATTACGATTTTAAGAATTTCCTAACTGACATGAAGCTACCCCAGACGCCAATAAAGACAGCGACGAATAGTAGTAAAAAGTTTAATTGTAATAGGAACGGGTTAGGATCGAGCAAATGGAATAACTGATTTTGCAAACGACCTTCCCAGAAATCATACAATTTCGAATAAAATATTGTCATGAGAGTCATCGGAAGGATCGCACCAAAAATTCCAAGCCACACGCCTTCGAGCATGAAAGGAATCCGCACGAAACTATCTGTTGCACCGACCAGTTTCATAATATCGATTTCTGTCCGCCTCGCTACAATGGTGAGTCGAATCGTGTTCGATATGAGGAACATGGCAGTAAACAGCAGGGCTAATATTAAGCCTAGTCCGACGTTTCGTCCTATTTTTAAGACATTGAAAAGTTTCTCTACCTTACCTTCACCGTACTCCACGTCAAAAGTATACGTGTACGTTGCGATTTCATTGGCGACGGATGCCGTGTTTTTCGGATCATCCGCTTTAACATATAATGCATCACCGAGGGGATTGTCTTGTTTGTAGAGCGCTAACTCATCACCGAATGATTGAATCATTCGCTCCAATTCCTGTTTGCGTGAGGAATACTTGACTTCGGCAACACCTGGGGTTTCTTTAACTTCCTTCAATAGTTCCTGGACTTCTACTTCACTCGCTCCTGGTTCCGCGACGACTTTAATCTCCACATCGTTTTCGATGTTATCCGCCAGTTGATTTAAGTTCATCATGATGACGATGAATACGCCAATCAATAATAAAGTCACGGTCACAGCGCTAACTGATGCAAAGGTCATCCAGCCGTTTCGACTAAGACTTTTGAAACTTTCCCGAATATGACGTCGTACTGTTCTAGATTTCATTGGAGTATTCTCCTTCGTGCTCATCTCGTGTGATGAGTCCGCCTTCGATCTGTATCACGCGATGTGGTTGATTATCCACAATATCTTTATTATGTGTAGCCATAATGATCGTTGTGCCTTGTGCATTTATCCGTTCAAAAATCTTCATGATTTCCCATGAAGTCTCTGGATCTAAATTCCCTGTCGGTTCGTCGGCAATGACAAGCTTCGGTTGATTGACGATCGATCGTGCAATCGACACGCGTTGCTGTTCTCCACCTGACAGTTCATTTGGAAACATTCTAGTTTTTCTGGTGAGCCCTACTAATTTCAACACCTCTGTCACTTTTTGACGTATGACGCTCGGTGATTCTTCAATTACCTCTAGCGCATACGCAATATTTTCGTAGACAGTCAGTTTCGGCAGTAGTTTAAAATCTTGAAATACTACGCCAATTTGTCTTCTCAAATAAGGGACGTCTTTTCTATGCATTTTTGTCAGTTCCGTATTGTTGAAGTAAATCAGTCCACTAGACGGGACTTCTTCACGATACATCATTTTAATGAACGTGGATTTACCTGCCCCACTCGGCCCGACAACATATACAAATTCCCCTTTTTCGATTTCGACATGAATTCCGTTAGAGGCTACAACACCATTCGGGTACTTTTTGTATACATTTTTCATTACAATCATACATCATAACCACCTGAATTTTGTTTTTCTCTCATATTCGCCATTTTAATTATAGCATGGGCTTTCCCCTACCAAGTATTACAGTTATGTATCAATTGATCAAGCAAGCATAATAGTAAAAAATAGTGTGTTTTACGGATTTATGTACAAAAAAAGATCGTCCCAAGAAAATCTTGGAGACGATCGGAATTCTCATTATTTCTTTTCAGCTAACCAAGCAGCAACTGCGTCTGCTTCTTCGCCTTGAATAATACCAGGAGGCATAGCGCCTTTACCGTTAATGATAATATCATGGATTTCTTCTTCAGAGTGTGTAGCTCCAGCTTTGTCTAGTGCTGGACCTGCTCCACCTTCTAAGTTTCCTCCGTGACATGACGCACAGCTTTGTTGTACAACTGCTTCTGCATCTACATCAGTAGTAGCTGCACCATTGTCGTTTGCAGCGTCATCTTTTGGGGCAGCGTTATCGTCGCCTCCACCACAAGCGCCGAGAACTAGTGCTGCTCCGAAGAGTGTAGCTAATAGTTTGTTCTTCATGTAATATCCTCCCTTTTACTTAAATTTTTCTAACACAACAAGTAGTATACCAAATAACGACCGAATTATGGTGAAAATAGATGATAAAGTTACAAACTATCCTGGACAATTGTGTTCTCCTACTATTTCACGCCATAAAAAGCCCTTCTGGTAGTTAATACATATATAGTATTGACCAAACATCCAATTATTAAACATAATATCTTGTTAAGTGGTGAAAATAGAGAATACATTCAGCATCCACGAGGAGATTTCCACGGCAGCTGGAGTCTCTTTCCGTAAAATTTTACAGAAAAATTAGTTCGATGTAGATCGTTCTTTGTCACAATCTGTAATATTGTAACCTCTCTGTAATATTTAAAGCACAAATGTGACAAAAACTCATATCCATATACAATAACAAAACAAGTTATCATTTATCATGATTCATTTTCACTTGAAACAGAAAAAATCATTCCATAAACTTTTTATATGTATCAACACAACGCTAAAGGTATAATATTCCCTAAATCCTTAACTCAATACGCATGTAACTTCTTTTAACAATGAACAGCCAAGCCAGATTATGATGGATTGTAGGGATTGGAGCGGCAGGCGGCGACTCCCGGAGGATCAGCGTGTGCCTTGAGACCCTGGACAGGTGCCTTAATTTCTTCAAAGTACGCAGAAATACGGCAAAGCGAACCCTTCGCTGTTCGCTTGGCTCAAGCCACGCCCTCGGGAAAGCGTCCGCCTAGAGCGCAAATCCCCCACCCCAACAGCCACGCCAGCCTCTCTACCTCCAAACCCACAATCAACCTACCCAAATTAATTAAAAAGCAGCCGAACCAAGTCATTAAAAATGACAGCCAAGCGAACGAATAATGAACCGCACGAATTGCTACCCACTTACATTGTAGGGATTTACGCGTAGGAGGGGGCGACTCCCAGAGGATCAGCTCGACAGGCGAGACAACCAAGAGGGAGCTCGCGACCTGGTTGGCTCACCGCGAGCCCTCAGGAAAGCGTCCCCTCCGAAGCGTAAATCCTCACCCCAACAGCCATTCAGCCTCTCTACCTCCAAACCCACAATGAACCTACCCAAATTAACTAAAAAACAGCCGAACCAAGTCATTAAAAATGACCTGTCCGGCTGCCTTTCTATAATTAAGAAATTCTCGAACGTAAATACGCATTGATAAACTGATCGATCTCGCCATCCATCACAGAACTAACGTTACCCGTCTCCTCATTCGTACGATGATCCTTGACCATCGAATACGGATGGAACACATAAGAACGAATCTGACTGCCCCAACCGATTTCCTTCTGCTCGCCACGGATATCCGCCAAGCGCGCTTCCTCTTCCTCCACGCGAATCTGGTAAATCTTCGCCTTCAAAAGATTCATCGCACGCTCACGGTTCTTGATTTGTGAACGTTCCGTCTGACACGTAACAATCGCACCCGTAGGAATGTGAGTCATACGCACAGCAGAGTCCGTCGTGTTAACGTGCTGTCCGCCGGCACCGCTTGAACGATACGTATCAATTTTGATATCTTCCGTCTTCAGATCCAATTCGATGTCGCCATCAAATTCCGGCATGACTTCAATAGAAGAGAAGGATGTATGGCGTCTGCCTGAAGAGTCAAATGGTGAAATCCGAACGAGTCGGTGCACACCTTTCTCTGCTTTCAAGTAGCCATAGGCATTATGCCCTTTGATGCCAAGTGTGACAGACTTCACGCCCGCCTCGTCACCTGCTTGATAATCGAGAGTTTCAACTTTAAAGCCATGGTGCTCAGCCCACCGAGTGTACATGCGAAGCAACATCGACGCCCAGTCTTGGGACTCGGTGCCGCCTGCGCCTGAGTGTATTTCAACTACTGCACTATTTTTATCAAATTCATCGCTCAATAACATTTGAAGATCAAATTGCTCCATCTTCTTTTTGAACTCTTTTAATTCGGAAATAAGATCCTCTTGTAACTCTGCGTCTGCTTCTTCTCGCAGAAGTTCAAGCGTCATCTCCAAATTTTCTTGTATTTCGTTCAATTCGTTATATTCGCCGACAATGTCTTTCAATGCATTCGATTGTGAAATAACTTTCTGCGCTGCGTCCTGGTCATCCCAGAACCCTGGCTCCATCATCATTTCTTCTAATTCTTGCATGCTAGCCTCTTTGTTTTCTAAGTCAAAGAGACCCCCTAAAGTCCGCTAATTTCTTAGCTGTTTTGTCGAGATCGTTACGAACATCGGATAATTCTATCATAATTGTTTCCTCCTGAGTGGTTGTTTCTCTTTATGCTTTACCGTGGCAGTTTTTGTACTTCTTGCCGCTACCACACGGACAAGGTTCATTGCGTCCGGTATTGACCGTACGTCGGATCGGCTTTTTAGCAACCGGCGCGCCGTCTTCTTTCGGATTGTTCGCTTGACCTTTTGCTACTTCTTCGCGCTCCAAATTATTGCGAATTTCTGCCTTCATGACATACTTCGTCGCATCGTTTTCAATGGCCAGTAGCATATCTTCAAACATCGCAAACCCTTCTGCTTGGTATTCACGAAGTGGGTCATTCTGTCCATAGGCACGTAAATGAATTCCGTTACGAAGCTGATCCATCGCATCGATATGATCCATCCACTTGGTATCAATCGCACGCAACAAGACCACCTTCTCAAATTCACGCATACGCTCTTCGGACATTTCTTGCTCTTTCTCATTATAGCGCGCAATAACCAATTCGTGAATAAATGTTTGCAACTCTTCTGGTGTTTTACTTTCTAAGTCTTCGATCGTCACCGTATCTTCAGCTAGTAAGTTTGCTTCCAGATAGTCTTTCAAGCCTTTTGAATACACCGTATTGTCTGCAGTGTGGGTCGCCACTACGCGTTCAATCACGGAATTTAACATATTTTCAAGAACGGGGCGAATATTTTCTGAACCAAGTACTTCATTACGCTCTTTGTAAATCACTTCACGTTGTTGACGAAGTACATCGTCATATTGCAATAAGCGTTTCCGTGAATCAAAGTTATTCCCCTCTACCCGTTTCTGAGCAGACTCAACTGAACGTGACACCATTTTTGATTGGATCGGCGTTTCATCGTCCATACCGAGTTTAGTCATCATCGACTTCATTTGCTCAGAACCGAAACGTCGCATTAGTTCATCTTCTAATGAAAGATAAAACTGCGTAACACCTGGGTCACCTTGACGTCCTGAACGTCCACGGAGCTGATTATCAATACGTCGTGACTCATGTCGCTCCGTACCGATGACCGCTAAACCGCCAACGTCTTGGACTTCTTCACCCAGTTTAATATCCGTACCACGACCGGCCATATTAGTTGCGATCGTTACGGCACCTTTTTTACCAGCATCTTGAATGATTTCGGCTTCTCGCTCGTGATTCTTCGCGTTCAAAACATTATGCGGAATACCGTATTTTTTCAAGAATGCTGAAATAATTTCTGATGTCTCAATTGCAACCGTACCGACTAGCACCGGTTGGCCCTTTTTGTGTCGATCTCTAATATCTTCCGCTACTGCTTTATACTTTCCATCCATCGATGCAAAGATCAAGTCTGGACGGTCATCACGAGCAATCGGTCGATTGGTCGGAATCGCAATTACGTTCATATTATAGATATTGCGGAACTCTTCTTCCTCAGTTTTCGCTGTTCCTGTCATGCCGGACAGCTTTTCATACATACGGAAATAGTTCTGGAACGTAATCGTCGCAAGTGTCATCGACTCGTTCTGAACTTCAAGTCCTTCCTTCGCTTCAATCGCTTGGTGCAATCCGTCACTGTAACGACGGCCTTTCATCAAACGACCCGTGAAGGAGTCAACGATGACCACTTCGCCTTCTTCCACCACATAGTCTACGTCATTATGCATACTTACATGTGCTTTCAATGACTGATTGATTGCGTGGTTGAGCGTTACGTGTTGCAGATCGAATAAGTTGTCGATACTGAACGCTTTCTCAGCCGCTTCAATACCTTGTTCGGTCAACACAACACCTTTAGTCGACTCATCGAATGAATAATCTTCTTCTTTTTTCAACGTGATCACAAAGCGGTTAGCTAAGCGATATAATTCCTGCGCTTTCGCTGCCTGACCGGAAATAATTAAGGGTGTCCGTGCTTCATCGACTAAGATCGAGTCGACTTCGTCAATTACGGCGAAATGAAGCGGGCGCTGTACTTTATGTTCATTATACAACACCATGTTGTCACGCAAATAGTCGAAACCGAGTTCGTTGTTCGTACTGTATGTTACGTCTGCTTCGTACGCTTCACGTTTCTCTTCTTTACTGAGACTGTTCAAGTTCAAGCCTACGTTCAGGCCAAGGAATGAATACAACTGCCCCATCTCTTCCGCGTCACGGCTAGCCAAGTATTCGTTGACTGTTACTACGTGAACGCCTTTGGAAGTCAGTGCATTTAAATAAACGGCGAGTGTAGAAGTCAATGTCTTCCCCTCACCGGTCTTCATCTCTGCGATATTCCCTTCGTTAAGAGCCGCAGCACCCATGATTTGCACACGGAATGGGTATAGTCCAAGCACGCGGCGGGAAGCCTCACGCACGACAGCAAACGCTTCAGGTTGCAGGTCATCGATTGTTTCGCCTTGTTGGTAGCGTTCTTTGAATTCATCTGTTTTGGCTGTCAGTTGTTCGTCAGACAGCTTTTCCATATCGTCAGCCAATAGTTCTACTTGATCGGCAATTTTCTCAAGTCGTTTTAGGTCACGTTTGTTTGGGTCGAACATTTTATTTAATACGCCAAGCATTTATTGTCACTTCCTCATAGCTTCTTTAATTAGCAGGACGCGCCTGCTAGTTGTAAGTTCGTTGTCTAGGTATTTTTGAGTCACAGTCCATTTTAGCATTGTAAAAAGCTAGGTGCAAATGGGGCGCTGTATCTTTTTTCCTAAATTTGCGTGGGATAGGCTGGAGGTGCTGTTGGGGTAAGGATTGGTGCTTCGGAGGGGACGCTTTCTGGAGGGCCCGCGGTAAGCCCCCTAGTCGCTGCGCTCCTTTAGTGGTCTTACCTGATCGGACTGATCCTCCCAGAGTCGCCCCTCCTGCGCGCCAAACCCTTGCAATCTGAGTGGGTGACACTTTCTATAGTCCATTGAATATGGGGTAGTAATCATTTCTATAATAGTTCTTGACCCACCTTTAAACTTAACCAGGTCCAAGGTTTTTATCCATTCACATACTATCGAAAGTGAATGATATACGTCCTCCACCATATAGTTAGGATTGAAGCGGAAGCTGGGGGCGACTCCCGATGGATCAGCGTGCGCCTTGAGACCCTGGACGAAGCGAAGCGTAGGAAGCGGCTCAAGGCCACGCCCATGGGAAAGCGTCCCCCAGCTGGAGCTTCAATCCCTCTTACTCACTATGTCACTCATATGTCCAGAACGAAAAACAAGCCCAGCCTAAGCTGGACTTGTTTGGGTGCTTATTAGTTTGTTTCGATTAGGCCGTATTTGCCGTCTTTACGCTTGTAGACGATGTGTGTGCCGTCGGAATCTGCATCTGTGAAGATGAAGAAACTGTGGCCTAGCATGTTCATTTGAAGGATCGCTTCCTCTTGATCCATTGGCTTCAAATCGAACTGCTTTGTACGTACGACGTCGAACTCATTGTCGTCCTCAAGCTCTTCGGTATTATTGTTTTCAACTGACTGGAAGAAAGCTGCTACGCCTTCGCGCTCACGTGATTTACGATTCACACGTGTTTTATATTTACGAATTTGACGCTCGAGCTTGTCGACGATTAAATCAACCGCTGCATACATATCGTTGTGACGCTCCTCTGCGCGAAGTGTCAAATTCTTCATTGGAATCGTAATTTCCACTTTTGTTTGTTTATCACTATAAACTTTCAAGTTAACATTAGCTGTAGCGTTTACACCTTCAGTGAAATAACGCTCCAGTTTCTCAACTTTCTTTTCAACGTACTCTCTGATCGCCGGAGTAACCTCGACGTTTTCACCGCGAATATTGAAGTCTAACATATGAACTCCTCCTTTGTTTAAACCCTCACTACCTTACTTCTTCATAGTACCCTTAAATCCCTTTCTAAAACTTATGAAATATGCGGAATTGTAAAGAAACTTCTGGTATTTGTTGATTTCACTCTGTTTCTTTCTCTTTTCGGGCATGATGTTTTAATTCTTCCGTAATCAGCGCATCTACTTGTTGATCTTCACCAAACTCGAATCCATACTCAAAGCCAAATTCGGTCTCATTTTTCCAAGCCACATTCCCTAAGATTTCAAAGGGGTGGTTAACGATTGTAAACACTAATTGCAATGCAAGAATTTCTGAACGTACAGGCAGATCTAGATGCGTCACAAACTTTACTCCGCCTGTGCTAATATCTAAAATTTCACATTGGCCTTCATTAGACAGGCTTTTCTCTTCATTATTTAATTGAATTCGGAATGTGGCAGGTATGTATGAATTGAATGAATACCGAAAGTAATCATGGCGATTATAACGCATAGGATAATTCCCCTCTTCTGAATACCTATATGTAAAAAAACCGAAAGAGATTCCTCTCTTCCGGTCATCAGTGCTTCGAATCGAAATAGGCACCGTCTTGAGACATCTTACCATATGGATTTACATAGCTATTCATGTTTTCTTTTTTGGCTTGGGATTGTGAAATATTTGTGCGTATCGTATTGGTAAAGCGTTCCAGATTAGTCTGTACATCTTTCTCCAAACGAATCAATTCCTTACCAAATTCATCTTCTTCCGCTGTGAATGGCTGGACTATTTGTGACTGCAACAGATCACGTTCATTTAGTATCTTGTCGATTTGCTCGATCACGTCGTCACGTTTTTCTTCATCTACTACTTGGACAAGCGCAATCAATTGAAGTGAAAGGTCTCGCCACATCGTCATTGCAGGTCGGATCATATCTCACTCACGTTGGAGTATTGTTTCGAACGATTAATCTGGATGACTTGTTTCCACGTATCGCGAAATTCTGTAATGATCCCTGCTGCTTCCTCGAACATTGCCGGATCATTTTGGATATTGCCATCGATCAAGCGGCTATTAACGAATTCGTACAGAACGAGCATGTTCTTGGATACGTCATAGGATGTATCCAATGTCAGCATCAATTCAGTCACGATTGCTTGTGCTTTTTGAATCGCAATATTCTTTTGCTCCAAATTACCTTTAGCCAGCTCCATCTTCGCTTGCTGAATAAATTTGAGGCATCCGTTATAAAGCATTAACGTCAACTCGCCAGGCGTGGAAGTTGTCACCGTATTTGTTTGATATGCTGCATAAGGGTTGTTAGTAGCCATTTATGTCATTCTCCTTTTTCTAGCTAAGTTGCGTTACATGCCGCCGCCAAGTGAACTCATTAACTGAGCAGACTGTGAATTTGCACGCTGGATAGCCTGCTCCATTGCGTTAAACTGTTTCCAGTAACGACTTTCCATCATTTCTAACTTACTCTCAAAGCGCTCGATTTGTTTGTCCATGTTCTTAATAGAACGACCAAGTGCAAAACTATCATTGACCGCTGTAGAACTACCTGCTTTTACGGTAATCTTTTTTTGAGCGTCTTGTAATTCTGTACGATATTTTTGTGCAATTCCATTGTCTGTTCCACCAATTAAATCATAGACTGCGTTTGGATTTTCTGAAATTTTAGCACGTAATTTATCTTCATTTATCGTCAATTTACCGTTATCTAAATAATTACTTGTTGTTTCAATCCCTAAATCATTTAGACTGATTTCTATTTCTTTTCCATCTTTATCAGTAGTTGTAACAGTGCTACTCATAATAGAACGTAAATTATTTAACATAGAAGAAAGTGCTGGATCACCTTTTAACGTACCGCTCATAGCTTTTTCTTCCCACAGTTCAATTTCTTTTTCTTTCATATCGGCTTTTTGTTCAGCGGATAGTGGATGGAAAGACTTAAATTGTTTTTCTTTTATTTTACTGTTGAGTTTTTCAATCATTTCATTATAGTCATTGACGAACTCTACTACTGAATCTAAAATTTTATCAGTATCTGTAGAGGAACTGAATGTCACTGGGGAGTCCGTTTTTTGCTTTAGTGATATTTCAAATCCATTTATAGTGAACGTGTTTGAAGGTCGGGTTGTTTCCAAACCATTAAAGGTGAATTTTGCATCTGCTCCATACGATGCTCTAGGTCCTTCAGGTTCAAAAAGAGGAACTAAAGCATCTGGATTATCAGGGTCAGGTGGCTTTGGAGCATTTAATTTTAGGTTCTCTACTAGGTTTGTTTTACTTGAAATCTCAATTATACCTTTCCCGCTATCTTTAGCACTCATCGCTATTTTTCCAGTTCCAGAGTCAAAAAATGCGCTAACTCCTGATTTCTCATTAATCTTAGCTAATAGAGAATCAATTGTATCTGTTTCAAGTACTTCAATATCGACTGCTTCTCTTCCAGGTGCTGTAATCTTTAATGTATCTTTGCCTGATATCAGAGGGCTACCATCTGAATTCTTCATATCTTTAAATTGTAATGTCTTTGCCTGTGTATCTGAAATCTTTTCTGAGTCATGCTTCATCACACCACTCTGTAAATTAGCCTGCGTAGCCAATTGTTTTACTTCAATCGTCCCCGAAAAGTCAGAAGTAGAACCTTTCGCCGTAATACTAACTGCCTTCTCATCAGATACACTGACGTTTTTCTTCATATACGTACTCTGCTTCATGACGGTATCAAATAGCTTGTCGCTTGATTTTCTTAAGTCACGGTTCGTGGAACGATAGTCGTCCAGTTGCCATTGTGTGTATTGTTTCTTTTGTGTAATTTTATCAAGAGGAATCCGATGCGCTTTCATCATGTCTCTGATGATTGATTCTGTATCGATTCCCGATGCTAATCCACCGATTCTCATCGTGCCTCACACCTTTTTTGTTAAATTTTATGATCAATTAGTAATCCAATGAAGTCTTTCATTGCTGCGTGAATGTCGAGCAATTTTTTTTGCGGTATTTCACGAACTACCTCTTCTGTATCTGGGTCCACAATCGTTACGTAGTATTCATTTAGCTGTTCATGAAATTTAAATCGTAACTGGACATTCGCACTTTCAAGGAATTTGTTCATGCCATCCGTTAATTCTTTCGTTTCACTCTTTGACAACTCCGCTTTTCGTTCTGGTGTCGTCTGTTGAGTTGGCTGACCAATGGGTTGAATGTTTGAAACTTCTCTTTTGTTTTCAACGGACCCACTCTCGTAAGATGTTTGCACTGGTTGCGTTGCGGGACCATCGCCTATTCGGCTGATCATACTGGTTCCCCCCGTCTTCAATGAACAATCGTTATGTATAGTATCGGAGTAAAAAATTGAATGTTGAGCATTGCACTAGTTTTTCTTCTATAGATTCATAGCTGATTTATATTTTGGCGGATCACGATGAATGGAAAATCCCTACTATTTCCTTCTCGTGTCACTAGCGTCGCATAAATGAGTTCACAATATTCCGTCTATACTTTTCTGTCCACAAGGAAAAAATCGAAGACAGCTGAACAGAGACAGTCAACATCCATTTTTTTACTATACCTTTTGGCTACTGTGACAGAAAC
>NZ_PDYL01000014.1:0-98082 GCF_002743035.1 Sporosarcina sp. P12(2017) | reverse complement strand
TCTGTCACAGTAGCCAAAAGGTATAGTAAAAAAATGGATGTTGACTGTCTCTGTTCAGCTGTCTTCGATTTTTTCCTTGTGGACAGAAAAGTATAGACGGAATATTGTGAACTCATTTATGCGACGCTAGTGTACGAATTTATAAATATAATTCATTGGCATAACAGGTACAACTAATTCAGCCTCTAAAAAATCCAACATATGTCTTCCTTCAAATAAATTGGGTTCTCGTAAATAAGATTCAGGCGTTATTGTCTCAACACCGTCCCAATAAAGTAGGGATTTGTAAATCCAGTCTGTTTTTGGCACGGTGATATTAGGAAAATACAATAAATTATCCATAACTTAATTCCCTTCCTTCTATATATTTAATATAATGAAAATTAATATAGGTTCATGTTCATAAAATTTCATAATTATTTAAATACTTTTTTTCGTACAGACACATCAAATAATATTACTTATTGAGTAAACTAAATATTATATGATTCCTACGCATGTAGTCTAATTGAGAATTACTAATGTTTTATATTAGACCCATTATATTACTTTCCATTCGTCTATCTGCCTTTACTCAAGCAACATCCTATTAAAACTAGACGCTGCAATCAACTTAATGTTAAATTCTTCAGCTCGCTTAAGCATTACATAATCTCCATCATCAGTGTAAATCATATAATCCACGTTCTTACCACTTGGGCTTTTATTAACTGATGCGCCCATATCTTCAAGGATTTTAATAACTCTTTTCTGAACACTAGCTTTTAAACAAGCAACATTAACTTTTTTACCGTAGAACTCAGGTAGTTGTTTGTATGGACTTTCAATATAAGAATCATTCATTATCTTCCGATTAAAAGTTGACTTAGAGTCATCTTTTACGATATTATCTGCTTGCTCTAAGTTTATATCATTAAAAACAATGTCTATAAACCATTCGTCTGTATATAATGGTATTTCTAATTCATTAGCTCTGTCGATTTTACTTTGACCTACTTTTTCACCGCATATTAGGTAATCGGTTTTCTTAATAACACTATTACCAACTGAAGCGCCACATGCCACGGCTATCTCCTGCATTAAAACACGTGGAAACTGTGATGCACCTGTAAACACTAGATGTTTACCTTCAAATGCAGACGACTCACCTTGCAATTGCATGCCTCGTTCAAGCAAATTTTTTGCTTTTGATTTAAATTGGGATGGTAATGGTTTGAATAACGGTATCCATGTTTTAGGATTTGCTTTTTTAATAACATTATACAAAGCAAAAACATCTCCAAGAGCTGTATGGGAATGTCTTTGATCTACATTGAAATAATTAGATACGAAACTCATTGAATAGGAGAATAAATGTGGATGTTCAATCCTTAATGCACGTACTGAATCATAAACTGGATAGTCTTCTGGCAACCAGTTATAATAAACTAAAAATTTACGATCAAATGATGCGTTATGAGCAATTATCGGGTAATTATATTTTTCAATTATATATTTAAATGAATTACGATATTTATCATTTACTGATATATCTTCATATCCCTCGCCCATCCCATCGTATATAAGTTCAACATCACATACTTTTCCTAAGTGTAATTCATCAACTATTACATCATTTTCTACTACAAGGACCGCCACTTCAAAAATACCATCTTCAACTTGAAAACCTCGTGTCTCTAAATCAACAATAATCATATTCTCCAAAATAATCACTCCTATTCAATGTTTAGTTGATAGTTGAAGGTCTGCATCATATATTCTGTTATTTCATGAAGAGTATTAAATAAAAGTCTAGTATCTTTCATCCTAAAATTATAGTGAGAAGTATATCTACTTTTTCTTATTTCAAACGCAGATATAGTTTTCTTCATTTTATCGTTTGTACCTTCTACAGTATCACGTAAAATAATTTCAAATTGATATCGAGCAAACTCTCGTCCATTATTTTGTACTACAATTAGAGCTTCACTTTTTAGATTATTAAACACAATTTCTTCAACGTCATATAATCCTTTTGATGACCAATTGTCTAACTTCTTTGTTTCATAAGCTTGTAAACGATTTGAATTATGAAATCCTGTTAGTCTAACTTTATTTCCTGTTATATTAACAATACCGCTATTCAAGTCATTAATTCTAGTTTGCAACATGATATCTCCACCCTTTAATATCTAATCATTTCATTAATCAATAACCTTCCCTCTCATCCACCAAATACAACAACTGCTCCTGATCCCTACGATTCGCCGTCACTCTTTTCAATCGTTCCTTCAAATAAGACTGCAACTCTGGATTAGTACAATAAATAAAGCATCCTTTTTGTCCGCGTGTCATCAGCGTTCGGTACGTGTTACGGATAATCGGATCCGCCACCTCATAAGCTTTTTCAGGATCTTCTTTAGCTAGCTTCTTAATCCCTTTCAGTGATTGATCCGACTTTGCGCGCTTAGTGAAATCCGTGACTAGTTTCCCGTCCTCCATGCGAAGATCGTCCCCTATAATCACACCGACATAGTCAAACTCTAATCCTTGCGCAGTATGGATGCACCCTGCTTCACGAACAGATGAATTCTCTATAGCCCATGTGTTTTCTATGTTCCAACTAATACCGAAATCATACTCGGGAACCGTAATGTCATAATGGTCTACGTCACGCCGATTGGATTTTGGCCACTCCCAGCAGTACCCCGCCATCAGACGTGATTTGTTATTTCTTTCATTGAGCTTTTCAATTTCCTCAAGCATTTCATTCGGATCCTCGTAAATCCTGAAATCGTAGTCCATCCCCATATCATTGATGTTTGCAGTATGTCGAATTTGCAATACATCATCCAGCCATGCAATATAGCCGTCTGATCCGCCACAACGAAATTGCGACACTAGCTCACGTGAAATAATTTCAGCCCCTAGTTCTTTCGCATATTTTTCGATCGTTTCTATACTGCCAATGTCGTGTATGGTGACTTTCTGATGTTCATCAATAAAGAAAATCGTAAATTGAGAGCCTTTAATCAGTTCTTTAACCTGATTCTCTCCTAGATTGCGAAATAAGCCTGATTTCTCATTTAATCGATGAGCTTCGTCGACGATTAAAATATCAAATTCATTTGGCTCTACTTCTGTAAAGCTGCCAGATCCTTTGAAGAGATTATCAATATGGGACTTTTTAAAATCCTTTTTCAGCTTTGTAGAATAAATATGCCGCGGCGCAGCATTCTTCGTTACATACATCGCTACCAGTTCTTCAGCTATCAACTTCACCATTAAATTAATAGCGAGCACCGATTTACCTGTACCGGGTCCCCCTTCCACTATCATCACTTGTTTAGTTCCTGTCCGGATACTATTGAGCGCTAAGTGGAATGCCTCTTCATAGAATACTTTCTGCTCATCGATCATGATGAACTCTTCATTTCCTTTTAGCATGTTGTTCAACGCATCCTGAAGAGATTTTGACGGTCGGATTCTACCATTTTCAATCTGATAAATTAAATGATTGCGGTCACCTTCGCGTATGTACTTTTTAATGAATGTCCGCAACTTGGAAATTTCACCTTTAACAAAAACAGGTGCTTTTTCTAGATGATCTGCATAGTAATCATCTGTTAACGGATCATTATCTGTTTTTCGATAGTTATGTAGGTAAGCACACGGTTCCAAACGAATTTCTTGTTGCTGTACGTTTTCATTGAAGTCTTCAATTAGCGCCGCATACGACCATGCTTGATAGGAGGGATGGACGACTTCTCTAACGCCTCCACCAACATATGTGCGAACCAACGCATCACGGGATGGTACTTTCTCTACTTCTTCCCACTGCTTTAATTCTACAATGACTACATGATCTTGCGTCCCGTCATTACCCGCAATAAGAAAGTCCACCCGCTTGGATGTATTAGGAATATTGAATTCAATAGCGACTGCTGCATCGCGCGGTATATCGTCATCCTGCATCACATTGGACATTTTCTGCAAAGAATTTTCCCACGAACGAATCTCCGCTTTACTCGTTCTCCCTATCTTCTTTTGATAGGAGCTATATAACCGATCAATCAACAGTTCATTTACGACATCACCAACAAATTGTTCTTTAGTCGATTCATATATAATCAATGCATCACCTACATACTTTATATTTACGTTCTATCCACATCTTACCATTATAATAGTATAGCGACAATACTTGACAAAATAATCAGTATACTACGAACTACTTTTTCTTGCATTTCATAAATCCAATATACATCGCCTATTTATCATGTATAGTTAAAGTGAATTCAAAAACCTACACATCTAATAAAATGCAAACTGGAGGCGACACACAGTGAATAAAATCATCCTAACAACCGAAAGCGGTGCCGACTTGCCGGAGTTTCTATCAAAGAAACATAATATACAAGTAGTACCCATGCACGTCATCATGGACGGCCAAGACTATTTAGACGGTCATCTACCTGTACAAGACATCTTTGATTTTTACAACCGTACCAAAAAGATCCCTTCCACCGCTGCCACGAATACCCATGAGTACCAAGAGTTTTTCAAAAAGATCCGAACAGAATTTCCTGACTGTGTAATCGTTCATATAGGGTATACATCAAAGGCGTCTGTTTCCTTTCAAAATGCATTAACAGCAGCGGAAGAAGTAGAGGATATATATTTAATAGATGCATTAAACGTTACAGGCGGATTAACTGCGGTGATTATGTATGCGGTTGCTCTGCTGGAGGAAGAACCTGAAATGGATCCTGTCCACTTGGTAAAGAAAATCGAAGCAAAGGTTCCAAAAGCAAGACTTGCCTTCGTTCCTGGTAGCTTAGACTTTTTACGGGCTGGCGGACGAGTCAGCAATATGGCGTATCTTGGCGGGGCTTTGTTAAAAATCAAACCATGTATTGAATTAGTGGAAGGTAAGCTTGTTTCGACTAAGAAATATCGTGGAAAAATGAGCAAAGTGGCTGAAAGTTTATTGCTTGATTATTTACAACAATACGATATAGATCGACAACAAATATATTTCATATACTCGATCGGACTAAGTGAAACTATTAAAGAACGGATCAATGAAATTGCATCGGAAAAAGGATTTGAAAATATTCTTTGGATGGAAGCGGGTGGTATGATCTCGACACATTCCGGTCCTGGAGGATTTGGGATTGCGGGGATAGAAATTTAACGTCAAAAAGGTACCTGGGTTTGTACAGGTACCTTTAACTATGTTGAGCCCTATCCAATAAAACTCAAATACCGTTCTCAACAACAAACGAGCTCCATTGCCATCAGTGAAGGTATTTTCCAACCTGCTATGAAGGATTGCAGCTCCGTCCACAACTATAGATTGTCTGTTTATTTTTATAAGAAAACCCTCATCAAAAACCTTACTGTATATATTTCCAAACATCTTCCACAGATTCATAACGAAAAATATTAGACAATAACAGCCCCAATGCAATCGAGTCTGCCCGCATAATCGCTTCTTTAATGTCTACTGGTAATTTGCCGAATCTCTCGGTTAATTGAATGGCGGCAATTTCCGCTAGTGCTTCTTCTTTACCGATTTGTTTACCCTTTTCAATTCCTATTTGCAATCCTTCTTCTCTCCACTGATCTGCCAACGACATAGCTAACTCACTTCCTTCTGAAAGGTTCAGTATCTACACATGTTAGATTAGCTACTGGTCTATAGACAACTACGACTAATCTAAAAACTCTAAATACCGTTCCAATTCCATCTCTTCATAATCCACAACAAACTCCACAAACCCTTCATAATCCCCTGTAACAGCAGCCCGATCCAATAACTCATAATACTCAAACCGACGCTCAGTCTCAATAATAATTGGTAAATAACCTGATTGCACGAGCTCTAAATTCAACAATAAGCGAGCCGTCCTACCATTACCATCAGTGAATGGATGGATATTTACAAACTTACTATGAAGAATCGCTGCTCTTTCCACTGGATGAAAATTTGTAGTAGCATTGTACCATTCAATCAAATCCGTCATTAACTGTGGCACCACTACAGCATCAGGTGGCGTATGAGAGGCACCTGATATGATTACATTCTGCTCTCTATACTTCCCGGCATTGGCTCTATCTATTGAATGCAAGACGATACCATGCAATTCTTTAATCACTATTTCTGAGAAAGGCTGATTTTGCTGCACAATTTCTTCCGCAACTAAAATTGCTTCCTTATGATTAATAGCTTCTAGATGCTCTCTCATGGATTTACCGGCAATAGTTATTCCATCTTCCAGCACTGCTTTTGTTTCATAAACCGTTAACGTATTTCCTTCAATTGCATTGGAGTGGTACGTACTTTTAATTAGAAAATCCTCTTTAAGACTTCGAATCAGTTCCTTAGATAGTGGTCGTTGCTGATCAACTTTCTTCTTCAACAATGAAATTGTATCCAGTTTTTCTATCATAGTGCATATACCCTCCTATTAAAATAAGGGATATCACACAAGAGGTTCTCTTGTACAATATCCCTTACTTACTATTACACCTTAATCTCATAATGGAGACGGTGGGAGTCGAACCCACGTCCAAAGGCTCTGCTACTTCAGCGTCTACGCGTGTAGATTGATCATTTAGGTTTCGCGCAAGCATTCTGCCATCAATCAGGGCTTCCTGTGCGCTATTCCGGGAATCTCTTATGACACCCTCAGAATGCAGATGTCATCGTAGCTCACTATAAGTGAACCTTACGCCTCCACATGAGCGATGGAAACGGAAGGTAGATTCAACAGCTTACGCTGCGAATGCTAGGTTGTTGTTTGTTTTGCCAGTTATTATTAACTGTCGTTTCTGACGGAGACGATCCCTCCGACGCGCAGCTCAAGCCCAGACCACCCCTGTCGAATCCGTAACGTCCCCGAAGGAAAGTCCGGAACCCAGGCCCGTTTCACTTAAAACGGCGGGTCGTACTTGAAACTATCTATAGTATACAATAAATCGGCGGGATTATCAATCTTGTTGATTGGCTTTGAATGCTCGTTGCATATCACGCTTATGCTCTTTTTCTTTCAAGTCTTGGCGCTTATCATAGAGTTTCTTCCCTTTACCTACGCCGATTAATACTTTAGCAAAGCCGTTTTTAATATACATTTTCAACGGGATAATCGAATAGCCTTGTTGTTTCATCGTGCCTGTGAGCGAAGCAATCTGTTTTTTGTGCAAAAGTAATTTTCGCACGCGAACGGGATCATGGTTATGGATATTCCCTTGTTCATATGGACTGATGTGCATATTCGACAGCCATGCTTCGTTATTACGGATTAATATAAAGGCATCACGCAACTGGACTTTCCCTTTGCGGATTGATTTGATTTCCGTTCCTTTTAGCACGATGCCTGCTTCAATCGTTTCTTCAATTGCGTAATCAAAATTCGCCTTTTTATTGACGGCGAGTACTTTACCGGTTCCTTTGGCCATGCAACTTCCTCCCTGACAGAAGACCGGAGACAGGCTCCAGTCTTATTTTTTCTTCGGACGTTTCTTAGATTTCTTTGGCATACCTTCGTAAAACTTCTTCTTTGGTTTTTCATATTTTTTATTGCGCTTGTCGCTAGAACTTTTCGCTCCGCCACCAGCACCTGATTTACTACTCGACCCTTGGCTTCTTCCTCTACCTGCACCTTGGCCCCTGCTCTTACCTCTGCTAGCCTGGATCACTTTTGGTGACTCTTTACGAGAGCCTCGGAAGTTTTCTTTCATTCCAACGATTTCGAAGTCCACTGCTTGCTCTTCTGGTTTAACAGATGTCACACGCACTTTTACTTCGTCCCCGATACGGTATTGTTTCGCTGTACGTTCCCCGATCATCATCATTTGGCGATCATCGAAGCGATAATAGTCGTCGTTCATGTTCTTGACATGGACAAGTCCTTCTATCGTATTTTCAAGCTCTACAAAGATTCCGAAGTTCGTAACAGAAGATATGACTCCTTCAAACTCTTCCCCAACTTTATCGAGCATAAACTGTGCTTTCTTCAGTGCGTTCGTATCACGCTCTGCATCTACTGCACGGCGTTCACGTTCAGACGTGTGCTGCGCAATCTCAGGCAGTGTAGCGGACCAATGTGCAACCGTTTGAGCCGATGTGTCTTTATTGAATAAATACGTACGGATCAGGCGGTGAACGATTAAATCTGGATATCTTCTGATTGGTGCAGTGAAGTGCGTGTAGTAGTCCGTTGACAAACCGAAGTGACCGATACTGTCTTGGAAGTACTTCGCTTGTTGCATCGAACGTAATAACATCGTTGAGATCAATGATTGTTCTGGCAGTCCTTCGATTGATTCCACAATTTCTTGTAATGCACCTGAATCGACTTGTTTATCCGTTCCTTTGACGACGATTCCGAATGTCGTAAGGAACTCGAAGAAGCGTTGTAATTTCTCTTCTTTTGGATCTTCGTGGATTCGGTATAAGAAAGGTACTTTCATCCGGTCGAAGTGCTCTGCAACAGTCTCGTTGGCAGCTAGCATGAATTCCTCGATCAACCGTTCGGATACTGTACGCTCGATAATGACCACGTCTGTCGGCCAGCCGTTTTCATCTACTAAAATTTTGGATTCTTTGAAGTCGAAGTCGATGGCACCACGGTCTTGACGCTTCTTACGGAAAATGCTTGCCAGTTTGGCCATGTCGTTTAGCATCGGTACGATCTCTTCGTATTTCTTCGATAGTTCTTCCTCTTGATGCTCAATGATTTGGTACACTTCATCGTATGTCATGCGGTAATTGGAGTTAATGACACTCGGATAAATATCATGATCAATGACTTTACCGTTCATATCGACTTTCATTTCGCATGTCAATGTTAAGCGATCTTCTCCTGGATTGATGGAACAGATGCCGTTCGACAATCGATGCGGTAACATCGGAATGACGCGGTCTGTCAGATAGACACTCGTACCACGGTCTGCTGCTTCTACGTCCATTGGAGAGTTCTCTGTTACGTAGTAGCTCACGTCTGAGATATGGACAAATAGACGATAGGATCCGTTGTCTTCTTTGAAGACTGAAATCGCATCATCCAAGTCTTTTGCATCGGCACCGTCAATGGTCATCGTCAATTCTTTACGTAAATCTTTACGGCCTTCGAAGTCTTCCGGCTGAACTGTCGTCGGTACACTATTCGCGTGTTCCATGACGTCTTTAGGGAATTCGATTGCAATGCCATGTTTGTGAATAATTGATAGGATGTCTACACCTGGGTCGTTTTTATGCCCGAGAATCTGTGTGATCATGCCAGTCGCATTATTTTCATCGCTTGGCCAAGCCGTGATTTCAGCAATAACTTTCTGACCGTCTACCGCTTCCAATGAATGACCTTTTTCGATGTACAAGTCCATTGGCAATTTCTTGTCATCCGGTAAGACGAAACCATATCCTTCATGTGCTTGATATGTTCCGACAACTTGTGTCGTTTTACGCTCGACGACTTTCGTGATCACGCCTTCGCGACGATCTCCAAATGAGTCGTCTGATACGCGTACCAAGACGATATCGCCATTCATTGCGCCGTTTACTTCATGTGGTGGGATGAAGACATCATCGCCCTCTACTTCCTCTGGTGCCACAAAGCCGAAGCCTTTTGCGTGACCGATGAATTTACCGCGAAGTAAATTCATTTGTTCAGGCAAGCCATAGCGGTTATTGCGTGAACGAACGATTTTCCCGCTCTGTTCTAATTGTACGAGCATTTTCACTAAGTCTTTAAATTCGTCCGCCTGTTCTAAGCCGAGTGCTTCTTGTATCTCGTGCACAGTGGACGGCATATAGGATTTTTCTTTTACTAAAGACATAACCCGTTCTTGTAACTCTTTTATATTTGGTTCCAAAAAAACCATCTCCTCCTTTTGTTCCTTTAGTTATATCTTCCCCTAATTTCACTCTTGCCAATCAAGGGATTCTAAAAAATGTAGTATATTTTCGTGAAGTTGTGCTTTTTCGGGACCTAGTGTAATGACATGTCCCGATTCTTCGTACCATTGTAGTTCTTTTTCTGTAGATTCAGCTTCGTCATAGATGATTTGTGCGGAATTCGGGTCGATTACATCGTCGTGACGCGATTGAACAACGAGTAATGGTGTGTAGATGCAGTCGACTTGATCGCGCACGCCCTGTACCATGGATTGTAAACCGTCTAGACCTGGCATAGACTTCGTTTTCAAGTCGTCCATTTCTAATTTAATTTGCTCGTCTGATAGGCCCGCGAACTTTTTGTAGTCTCGTGCATATTTCAGCACGCCTGACCACATCAAGTCGGTCGTTTTCATCGTCATCGGTGCACACATCGTCACGATGCCTTTTAGCGGAAATTGCGCTGCAAGCTTTAGTGAAAATACGCCACCGAGCGATAATCCCGCCACAGCAATCTCTTCATATCCTGCCTCTTTCAGTTTATTATATGCATCCAGTACATCTTGCCACCACTGGTCAGGATTGGTCTCGATCAATTCTTCAGGCGGCACACCATGACCGCGGTAATGTGGTGCCAATGAAGTGTAATTATGTTTTTCAAGGAAGCGGCCGAGCATCCGCACATCCGCGGATGTTCCTGTAAAACCATGCAATAGTAATACCGCACGTTTTCCATGTTGAAAGAAGAATGGTTTCGGTTGGGCAATTCGCATGTATTTCGTTCCTTTCTACGAAAAGCGCCTGACCGTTCAAACATGGTCAGGCGCTTGCATTTTATATTTTCATGATCGCAATAGTTAGGACAAAAAATAAGACGGATAAGACGATAGTCGCTCTTTGTAGAACGAGATCTAATCCACGTGCTTTTTGTTTTCCGAAAAGTTGCTCTGCGCCTCCGGAGATGGCCCCTGACAGTCCCGCACTCTTACCGGATTGCAATAAAACGACTACTATTAATGCTATAGCTACGACTATCAGCGATGCTGTGAAAACGGCATGCATGTTTTTCCACCTCCAAAATAGCAAGTTACAACATTTCTATTCTAACAAAGCTAGTCTCTCGGCACAACCTTTTGTTACGGATTATGCCGATTGACCAGTAATAGAAGCTATTATTTATTCAAATTATAGAATGTCTCTTTGCCTAGGTACTGTGCTGTTTCAAACAATTGATCTTCGATACGAAGCAATTGATTGTATTTCGCGACACGATCCGAACGAGAAGGTGCACCCGTTTTGATTTGGCCAGCGTTTGTAGCGACTGCGATGTCTGCAATCGTCACGTCTTCTGATTCACCTGAACGGTGAGAAATAACTGCAGTGTAGCCTGCGCGTTTCGCCATTTCAATTGCATCGAATGTTTCAGTCAATGTACCGATCTGGTTTACTTTGATCAGAATTGAGTTACTGATGCCTTCTTTGATTCCACGTGACAGTTTTTCTGTGTTTGTCACGAATAGATCGTCACCCACTAATTGAACTTTGTTGCCAAGACGTTCTGTCAATAGCTTGTGGCCATCCCAGTCGTTCTCGTCCAAACCGTCTTCGATCGACACGATTGGGTACTTTTCGCAAAGCTCTTCATACCAAGCAACCATTTCTTCAGATGTTTTACGAATATCTTCACCTGCAAGGTAGTAGTTGTTTTGGTCTTGATCGTAGAACTCAGAAGAAGCTACATCCATCGCAAGCAAGATGTCTTCGCCTGCTTTGTAACCTGCTTTTTCGATTGCTTCGATAATAGTAGACAGTGCTTCCTCGTTAGAAGCTAAGTTCGGAGCAAATCCGCCTTCGTCTCCAACTGCTGTGTTCAAGCCTTTACCGTGAAGAACCGTTTTTAGGCTGTGGAAAATTTCCGTGCCCATGCGAAGTGCATGACGGAAAGATTCTGCGCCAACCGGCATGATCATGAATTCCTGGATGTCGACGTTGTTATCTGCGTGCTCTCCACCATTTAAGATATTCATCATCGGTACCGGCAATTGCTTCGCGTTGAATCCGCCAAGATGCTGGTACAATGGAATGTCTAAGTAATCAGCTGCTGCGTGTGCAACTGCCATAGAAACACCAAGGATTGCGTTTGCGCCAAGCTTGCCTTTATTCTCTGTACCATCTAATTCGATCAAGGCTCTGTCGATGACGACTTGATCCAACACAGAATAGTTTTCTTCTAGTTCAGAAGAGATCACTTCATTGACATGATCTACTGCTTTCAATACGCCTTTACCGTTATAACGATTTTCGTCGCCGTCACGTAGTTCTACCGCTTCATACTCCCCAGTAGATGCACCGGATGGTACGATGGCACGTCCAAAGGCACCGCTTTCTGTGAATACTTCTACTTCTACAGTTGGATTGCCTCGTGAATCCAATACTTCTCTAGCTTGAATGTGGGTAATGATTGGCATGAAAATCTCTCCTTAGAATAATGATTTTCCGGTCATTTCAACCGGTTGTGGAATTCCTAACATTTTCAACATCGTCGGTGCTAAGTCTGCAAGAATGCCGTCTGTACGCAGCACTACATCTGGATTCGTGACAATGACAGGTACAGGATTTGTCGTGTGTGCTGTCATAGGTTGTCCACCAATTGTAGTGACTTCATCCGCATTGCCGTGATCCGCTGTAATGATAGCCGATCCGCCTTTTGCAGATAAGGCGTCAATGATCCGGCCTAAACATGTATCAACCGTTTCAATCGCTTTAATGGTTGGCTCTAGCATTCCGCTATGACCGACCATATCCGGATTCGCGAAGTTCAGGATGATGGCATCTTGTCGTTCCGCTTCGATTTCCGCAACTAACGCATCCGTTACTTCGTATGCGCTCATCTCCGGCTTCAAATCATACGTCGCGACTTTCGGCGAATTGATCAGAATGCGGGTTTCGCCTTCAAACGTCTCTTCGCGTCCACCACTCATAAAGAACGTCACATGCGGATACTTTTCCGTTTCCGCGATACGCAACTGACGCTTGCCTTGGTCTTCTAGCACTTCACCGATTGTTTTGGTTAGATTGACATTATGAAATACAATGTCTGCTACTACATCATCATTATAATGCGTAAAGCCGACAAAATGTAAGTCCGTAAAATTTTTCACGCCTCGATCGAAGCCATCAAAGTCTGGTTGCGTGATCGCACGTGACATTTGAATCGCACGGTCTGGACGGAAATTGAAGAAAACGACCGCATCTCCGTTTTCGATCGTCGCTACCGGCTTGCCGTCTTGTTGAATGACAAACGGCTCGACAAACTCATCATGTATTTCTTCGGCATACGAAGCGCGGACTCCTTCTTCTGCTGAATCACAATGAGGTCCGATACCATACACCATGGCGTCATACGTCTTCTGCACACGTTCCCAGCGCTTGTCGCGGTCCATCGCAAAGTATCTGCCGGACACCGTCGCGATCTGACCGACACCTACTTCTTCCATCACATCTTCCGTACGTTTGATGTAAGGAAGAGCTGTCGTCGGTCCCACGTCACGTCCGTCGAGAAATGCATGCAAGTAGACACGCTCTACGCCATGTTCTTTCGCCATTTTCAATAAAGCGAATAAATGTTCATAATGACTGTGAACGCCACCGTCTGACACCAGTCCCATTACGTGAAGTGCAGAGCCCTTCGTTTTGACATGCCCCATCGTCTCAAGCAATGTCGCGTTCTCAAAGAACTCACCTTCACGAATCGACTTGTTGATGCGCGTCAAGCTCTGATAGACGATACGCCCCGCACCAATATTCAAGTGACCTACTTCAGAGTTCCCCATTTGTCCTTCTGGTAACCCTACGGCTTCACCACATGCCGTTAATGTTGCGTGAGGGTAGTTCTCCCACAGCAAGTCAAAGTTCGGAATGTTGGAGTGTGCTACCGCGTTGCCGTACGTTTCATCTCGTAAGCCGAAGCCGTCCAAGATAATTAACGCGACCGGTTTATTCACCATGAGTTCCAGCCTCCACTAATTTTACGAATGCTGCCGGATCAAGACTTGCTCCTCCGACTAACGCACCGTCAATATTGTCCTTGCTAAGTAATTCAGCGATATTTTCTGGTTTCACACTACCGCCGTATTGAATACGGATAGCATTTGCTACGTCTGTTGAGTAGAGTGTTTCGACCTTATGACGAATCGCTGCACATACTTCATTAGCATCTTCAGCCGTTGCAGTTTTGCCTGTGCCAATCGCCCAGATAGGTTCGTAGGCAATAACGGACTGTTTCGCTTGTTCCGCTGTGACACCGAAAAACGCTTTTTCTACTTGCGCTGAGACGATTGAAACCGTTTCAAGTGCTTCGCGTTGCTCTAACGATTCTCCTACACATACTATCGGTACGAGGTGATGGTTGAACGCTGCCAGTACTTTTTTATTCACGGTATCGTCTGTTTCATTGAAATACTGACGACGCTCGGAATGTCCAAGAATGACATACTGTACGCCTAAGTCTTCCAGCATAGCCGGGCTGATTTCGCCTGTGAATGCCCCTTCGTCGGTATCATGCATCGTTTGAGCGCCTACTTTGATCGCAGTCGTTTCAAAACGTTGTAGTAAATCGTTCAGATACAATGCCGGTGGGCAGATGACTGCTTCGACTTGATCTGATGCCGTGAGTTGTCCTTTAATGTGTTCCGCAAAATCTGCAGCTTCACCAGATAATTTAAACATTTTCCAGTTGCCCGCAATGATTCGTTTTCGCAAAAGAATTCCCCCTTATTCTCGATCTTGTAATACAGCGACTCCTGGCAATTCTTTGCCTTCCATAAACTCGAGTGATGCGCCGCCACCTGTAGATACGTGATCCATTTGATCCGCTACTTCAAACTTTTCCACAGCCGCTGCAGAGTCTCCTCCGCCAATTACCGTATAAGCAGCTGTTTCTGCCATTGCGTCCGCCACTGTTTTCGTGCCGTTTGCAAATGGTTCCATTTCGAACACACCCATCGGCCCGTTCCAGATGACAAACCTGGAGTCTTTAATCACTTGCTCGTAACGCGCTGCTGTTTCCGGTCCGATATCCAGACCCATCCAGCCTTCTGTAATTGCATCGACTGCAACCGTATTAGTTTCTGCATCCGCTGCGAACTTATTCGCTACGACTGCATCTGTTGGCAAGTATAGATTCACTGCCTTTTGCTTCGCCTTCTCAATGAAAGACTTCGCCAACTCTACTTTATCTTCTTCTACTAATGAATCTCCAGTTTCATGACCTTGTGCGCGCGTGAATGTATACGACAATCCGCCACCAATCAATAAGTTGTCGACTTTATCCAACAAATTGTCGATGACGCCGATTTTGTCTTTTACTTTCGCTCCGCCAATGATTGCTGTGAACGGACGATCGGGATGAGACAATGCTTTTCCGAGAACATCTAATTCTTTTTCGAGTAGGAAGCCAAGAACCCCCGGTATGTACTCTGCAATGCCAGCAGTAGAAGCATGTGCACGGTGCGCCGTTCCGAATGCATCATTTACAAAGACGTCTGCAAGTTCTGCAAATTGTTTGGATAGTCCCGCGTCATTCTTCTCTTCGCCTGGATTAAAGCGAACGTTTTCCAGCAAGATCACGTCGCCGTCTTTCATTTCCGCAATCGCTTTTTCTACTTCTTCACCGATGGATGAATTCAATTTCTTCACAGGTTTCCCAAGAAGCTCAGACAATTTATCGCCAGCAGGTGTCAAACGCATATCTTCTTTCACTTCGCCTTTAGGACGTCCTAAGTGGCTAGCTAAAATAACCTTTGCCCCCGCGTTTGTCATATACTCAATTGTTGGTAAAGCTGCTCTAATGCGTGTATCATCCGTTACCTTTCCGTCTTCCATTGGTACGTTGAAATCCACGCGACAAAATACGCGTTGACCGTTCAATTTAATATCTCTAATCGTCTTTTTCGTGTTCATTCAATAAGTCCTCCTTGGCTTAAATACAAAAAGAGGAACGGGGTTCTCCGTTCCTCTCACCCATATTTATTCATTATAATCGGTAACTTGTGGAATGGCTACGATTTATAACAGAATTCATGGTTTTCTCAGCTTATAGGCCTTGTTTATTCATATATCGTGCAAGATCGATACAACGAGCGGAGTAACCGGACTCATTATCGTACCAAGAAATGACTTTTACCATATTATCTTCCATAACCATTGTAGACAAACCATCTACTGTGGAGGAAGCTGTGTTGCCATTGTAGTCAACAGATACTAATGGCAAGTCACTGAAGAACAGAAGTCCTTTTAATTCGCCTTCAGATGCTTTCTTCAATGCTGCGTTGACTTCTTCTACCGTTACGTCTTTTTCTAATTCCGTCACAAAGTCAACAAGTGAAACGTTTGGAGTTGGCACACGTACCGCCATTCCATCTAGCTTTCCTTTCAGTTCAGGAATTACTTTCGTTACAGCAGAAGCTGCACCTGTTGTCGTTGGAATCATCGACACGCCAGCCGCACGCGCACGTCGGTAGTCGGAGTGTGGTAGATCCAGAATCTTCTGGTCGTTCGTATACGAGTGAATCGTCGTCATCATACCGCGCTTAATACCGAATGAATCATTCAATACTTTCACGACAGGTGCTAAACAGTTCGTCGTACAAGACGCGTTCGATACGATATGGTCGTTCGCTGCATCGTACGTTCCTTCATTGACACCCATGACAAGTGTTGTCATTTCACCTTGTGCTGGAGCCGACAAGATCACTTTCTTCGCGCCTGCATCGAGGTGCTTTTGCAATCCTTCTTTTGAACGGAAGACACCTGTACAATCGATGACGATATCTACGCCAAGGTCTTTCCAAGGTAGGTTCGCAGGATCTTTTTCTGCAAACACACTAATCTTTTTGTCATTAACACGAATTGAGGATTCATCTGATTGCACATCTGCGTCGAAAATACCGTGTACTGAATCATATTTCAATAAATGAGCCAACATCGATGCATCCGCTAAATCATTGATTGCCACTACTTCCATATCTTCTGTTGCAAATGCTTCGCGAAGTACCAAACGTCCAATTCGTCCAAACCCATTAATCGCTATTTTCACTGCCACAATAAATCGCCTCCGTTAAAGTAGTTGTATCATTTCGCCTTTTAGGCATTATCTCTGCGGTTTACATGAGCGACAGCATATTCTGTGCTGCCCCTTCATCTGTTATCAAAATTGTTTGGGACGGTGCACTTGCTAAATACGACAGCAGTGCTTCCGCTTTACTCGCTCCGCCAGCTACTGTGAACACGAGCGGAACGTCTTGCAATTGCTCCATCTGAATTCCAACTGTTCGGATACGATGGACAATTTCACCTTGCTGATTGAAATAAAAGCCGAATGCTTCTCCCTTAGCTTGCCGGTCCCGTAGAATGTGTTGTTCTTCTTCGGAAGAGTTTCGCAATACAGCCATCTTCGTCGCATCCCCGACACCGTGGATCACGCAATCGGTGCGACTATATAACTCCAACATCTCTTTCGCAGCGGGCTCATGCTGGAATACCGCATGTGCTTCTTCACTCAGAGTATCTGGATAATAAAACGCTTTGTATGTCGCTTGACACGATTCTGCAAACGAAGCAGCAATCATATTCGCCTGTAACCCAACTTCTTCCCCAACGCCACCTCTTGCTGCAATGAATTGCACATTCGGCAATTCGTCTTGCTGCATAAACGAGGGAATCGCGGCTACTGAACTGCCACCAGTTACAGCGACAATTTCATTCCCCTTAATGCGCGAGCGAAATTGTTTCGCCGCTTGCATGCCGAGCAGCTTTTTCGTCAAAGGTGAATCATCGGAATCCCCTTCCACAACATGTACTTTTAGAATGCCGAGACGCTCCGCCAACTCATTCGCAAGTTGTCGTCTGCCCGATTTCTCTTCCATCGTATCATGCAATACAAAGAGCACTTCTATACCTTTTTCAGTAGTGGATACGCCTTCTTTCGCAATATGCACCAATTCTTGTTCTTTCATTAAATCGAGCATCGTACGTGTTTCCCTTTCGGAATAACCAGACATGGAACTAAGTGTTCGTCTGCCGACAGGCCCCGACGCTTTAATCAATTTCAACATCTGATAGCGTTGCTCGATCAACAGCGGAAGTTCTGGTACAAGCGCGAGTTGCGCTTCGTAAAATGATAAGTTCACTCACATCACTCTTTTCAAGTGGGTTATATTCGGTCCCTGTTAGTTATTCTTGTCCCACCTAGTGTAAAAAAATACTATACATGAAGTATAGCATGTTCAGAAATGAAACACAATAAGAAAGCGTTTTCATTGTTCAGTTAATTCCAAAACCTCGATATAGCCGATATTTCCATATGCTAACACTTGTCCTTCGTGCTCAATGACCGGGATCATCAACATATACTTCTCGTGGATTTCGTCATCTTCTTCTATATTAATCGTCTGCCACTCGAGCGGGTAATCTTCTGCGACCAAGTGAAGCATTCGTTCTGCTTCTTCGCATAGCGCACAATTGGGTTTTGTGTAGAATTGAATTTTCATTGGTGGGTCACCTCGTTTTTACTTATGATGTCATGGAATGGGTTGTTTTTCTAGTGATTTGCATTTTTTTTGCGGAGGATTGGGTGGGGTTTGAGCGATTGTTGGGGTGGATTGAGCGGTTCGCGTGGGGGTATGAGCAGTTGCGGTGTTACATAGAGCGGTTAACGTGGAACTATGAGCGGGTGTGGATCGCGATAGAGCGGATAGCGTGATTCATTGAGCGGCGGCAAACCGCAAATGCCAATGAGAGATGGCGCGGCGGATACAATGTGGGAAGATGAGCTGGCGGGCCGCGGGATTAGAGCGGATACAGGGCTGCATAGAGCGGTGAACGTGAAGCTATGAGCGGATGTGGTCCACGATAGAGCGGATAACGCTACACATAGAGCGCTCGCGAGACCACATTGAGCGGATAGCGGGATTCATTGAGCGCTGCCCTGCAACCACTGCGGAAAGATAGGTGGCGCGGCGGTTACTATGTGGGAAGATGAGCCGTCGTGCCGCGGGATTAGAGCGGATACAGGGCTGCATAGAGCTGGTAACGTGGAACTATGAGCGGGTGTGGATCGCGATAGAGCGGATAACATTACGCATAGAGCACTCGCGGGACCACATTGAGCGCATAGCGGGATTCATTGAGCGGCAGCAAACCGCAAATGCCAATAATAGATGGCGCGGCGGTTACTATGTAGGAAGATAAGCTGTCGTGCCGCGGGATTAGAGCAGATGCAGGGCTGCATAGAGCGGATAACGTGATATTATGAGCGGATGTGGGCCACGATAGAGCGGATAACGCTACGCATAGAGCGCTCGCGGGACCACATTGAGCGGATAGCGGGATTCATTGAGCGGCAAATCGGGAACTATGAGCGGTTTAAGAACTGTTTAGAGCGCACCCGCCACCACATAGAGCACTTAACCAACCAACCCAAACAAAAAAAGTGACAACAACTCAAAATTCGAGTCATCGTCACTTTTCTGCGAAGCAAGCCATTACCAACTTCGGCCTGCTCCGCCACCACCACCGGAACCACCGCCGCCGAAGCCACCAAAGCCTCCACCGCCGCTACTTCCACCTCCGAAGCCGCCGCCACCGGAGCCAGGGAAAAATATCGGGCCGACGCTAGATCGGCCACGTGGACCGCCACCGCCTCTTCCTCCGCCGCCGAAAAAGACGCGGAAGAGTATATAGAGAACGATGATCACGATAATAATTGACGGCATGCCTACGTCTTCTTCACCTTGCTCGGGGTATACGACTGGCAACTCATCGCCTTCTAGCCCGTATTCTGCAGCTATTTCATTATAGAATGCTTTGTACGCTTCCATAATCGCGAGGTCTGGTTGTTCTTTAATTAAATAGGGCATCGCCAGTTCGTCAATATAACGTCCCACTTTACCGTCTGGAAGTGCTCCTTCCAAACCGTAGCCAGTCGCTAAATAAAACTTACGATCGATACCTGCCGCCTCATCTTTTTCTGTGGAAACGACAAGCAATGCGCCGTTATCCATTTCTTTATCGCCTAATTGCAATTCACGAAGCAACCGTAATGCATATTCCTCAACAGGCTCGCCTTCAAGAGAATATACTGTACGAACAGCGAATTCTGCTTTCGTTGCTGCTTGCAAGCGAATTCCGTACTCTTCTATCTCCGCTTCTTGCGTAGGTGATAAAATGTCCGCGTCATCTACTACCACATCTGTAATCGCATGAACGGTCGTAGTACCGGTAAGGGCCACTAGTAGCGCTACGAGGAACATGCAGACGCGGTTGATCACTTCACGTCATCCCCGAAATCGACTGATGGCGGTTGTTGCGCCCCTTCGACCGCTTTGAAGTATTCTTTTTCATCGAATCCGAAGATCGAAGCGACGATTTTACCTGGGAAACGTTTCACTGTTCTATTAAAAGCAGACACGACGTCGTTATAATCTTTACGTGCAACGGCGATACGATTTTCCGTACCTGCTAATTCATCCATTAATTGTTGGAAGTTCTGGTTCGCCTTTAAGTCAGGATAGTTTTCTACAACTACTAATAAACGACTTAACGCGCTAGACAGTTCTGAATCTGCCGCTGCTTGTTCTTCAGGACCTTGTGCCCCGGCCATTTTACTACGTGCATTCGCAATGTTTTCAAGCACCTCTTTTTCATGGGAGGCATATCCTTTCACCGTATTCACTAAGTTTGGGATTAAATCTACTCTACGTTGTAACTGCGTTTCGATTTGCGCATACGACTGATCAACATCTTCTTCCAAGTTCACTAACTTGTTGTAAGAAGGAACGATCATAATCGCCGCGATAATTACTAACACGATAATGGCTATAAGCGGGCCAGCAAGTTTCTTCATTGATCACTACTCCTCTCGTCATCTCATTAGTATGTACTTACCCTACTTCTTTCACTCACCAAACTTCCCGTCGCGATATTTTTAACGTTAGTATTTGGGTCTATGTCCAGTTTACTTTCTATATATAAGCATAAACTACATACAATATGACGCATCTATTGAATTAAATGTGCTTCTAGATAAAATCCACAAGAATACTTCTCAAAAACTACTTTACAGGAATTTTTAAGTAAGCTATACTATTGAAAGTTGCGCTAGGGAAACAATATAGTCCTAATCATGCATTAGAGTTGCATAGAGGAAACTATTGTTTTATATTATTACTTATAAAAAAACTATAATGCTTCTTGAGTAAAATAAAAGTTGTATTCCTTTTATCTAAAAGTTGCACTAGGGAAAGAAAAGAGGAGGAAACTGGATGATAGATCCGATCACAGTCAATAATGTAAGTGTTTCGTATGACGGAAATGAAGTCGTAAAAGACGTTTCTTTTTCATTTGGAGCTGGTAGTTTGATTGGTGTTCTCGGGCCGAATGGTGCGGGTAAATCTACACTGATGAAAGCCATGCTCGGCTTAATTCATAAAGATCAAGGAGATGTGAATTTCGGCAGTAAGACGGTGGATTCCATGCGTAAGCAAATTGCTTATGTTCCTCAGCGTTCCAATATCGACTGGAACTTCCCAATCATCGTGAAAGATACGGTTTTGCTTGGTACGTATCCTAAGATCGGCTTACTAAGACGTCCTCGTAAAGCAGATAAAGAATGGGCAATGGAGTGTTTGAAGCAAGTAGGAATGGAAAGCTTCGCTAATCGCCAAATTGGTGAGTTATCGGGCGGCCAGCAGCAGCGGGTATTTCTTGCACGTGCACTAGCCCAAAAGGCGGACTACTTCTTTCTTGACGAACCATTCGTAGGGATTGACGTATCCAGTGAAGAGATTATTATTGGCATTTTGCGCGAGATGCAAGCGGAAGGCAAAGTAATTTTTGTTGTTCACCACGACTTGTCAAAAGTAAAAAAATATTTTGATGGGCTGATTCTCATTAATAAAGAGTTAATTGATGCAGGTCCTACTAGTAAAGTGTTCCAGTCAGACAATATGGCGAAAGCATATAACCGTGAATTTATGATCGACGGCTTGGAGGTTTCTATGTAATGGAGTTTATTCAAGACTTAATGACGTACAGTTTCTTACAGAAAGCATTTATTACGTCGATCATGGTCGGCATCATTTGTGGAGTGATTGGAAGTTTCATCGTTCTTCGAGGAATGGCTTTGATGGGTGATGCGATTTCCCACGCTGTTCTACCGGGTGTTGCCATTTCTTATATGCTTGGAATTAACTATTTCTATGGCGCAGTGTTTACAGGTGTTCTTACAGCATTCAGTATCGGTGCTATATCTCAAAATAGTCGAATCAAGAATGACTCCTCTATCGGGATTGTCTTTTCAGCGTTTTTCGCTCTCGGGATTATTTTAATCACACAAGCTAAAAGCGCGACGGACTTAACGCAGATTTTATTCGGTAACGTGTTGTCTGTCCGCAGTTCTGATATGTGGCTGACATTGATTATCGGTGCAATCGTCATTTTAGTAGTAGCGTTGTTCTTTAAAGAACTCCTCGTTTCTAGTTTTGACGAGACGATGGCTGCAGCTTATGGTTTGAAAACGCGTCTGATTCACTACGCGATTATGTTTTTATTGACATTGGTTACAGTCGCTTCATTACAGACTGTTGGCGTGATTCTCGTTGTCTCTTTATTGATCACACCCGCTTCTACAGCGTATCTGTTAACGAATCGCCTCTCGGTCATGGTCGTACTAGCAGCATTTTTTGGTGCAGTATCTTCCATCGCCGGACTGTATTTCAGTTTTTTGTACAACATGCCGTCCGGACCTGTGATCGCATTGGCAGCGACAGCCATTTTCGTCCTAGCCTTCCTATTCTCACCTAAGCAAGGCATTGTTGTCAGTATGTTCAGGAAGAAATTCAAACGTAAATCAGTTGCAGGCGCAAACTAGTAAGGAACCAACCGCCGCGGCGGTAATATAAATTTATTATTCATAAAGGAGTAGAGTGTATTACATGAAGAATTTAGCAAAATGGCTAACCTTGTCATTGCTCGCTGTGTTTATGTTAGCGGCATGCGGTAATGATGATGAAGGCAAGAAGACAGAAGGTACGGACGACGGTGACAAAGTAGCGGAAACAGGCGACAAGTTGAAAGTCGTTACGTCATTTACAATTATTGCGGATATGGCACGAGAAATTGGTGGCGATTACGTTGATGTATACAACTTAGTACCAACTGGAACGGACCCTCATGAATATGAGCCATTGCCCAATGATATCAAAGCCGCAACAGATGCAGAAATATTATTCTATAACGGTTTAAATCTTGAAGGCGGAGAAAAAGGTTGGTTCTTCAAAATGATGGATTCCGTAAGACAGAAAGACGAAAACATTTATAGCTTGACTGAAGAAGTAGAACCTATGTATATCGGTGGAGAAGATGGTAGTGACGAGGAAATCAACCCACACGCGTTTATCGATCCAGCTGTTGGTGTCAAGATGGCTGAAGCTATGCGCGATGCATTGATTGAAAGACACCCGACAGAGAGCGAAAAAATTAAACAACAAGGTGACGAGTACGTAAAACGTCTTCAAGAACTGGATGAGGAATTTGCAGAGCGTATTTCTACAATACCTGAAGAAAACCGCGTACTTGTTACAAGTGAACGTGCATTCCAATACTTGAATGACCACTATGGTTTGAAAGAAGCATTCATCTGGGAAATCGATACGGAAGAGAATGGTTCACCTAAGCAAATCAAAGAACTCGTTCAATATATCCAAGATCACAAAGTTCCCGTATTATTTGTAGAATCTAACGTAGACTCTCGCCCAATGGAAACTGTTTCTGCAGAGACTGGCGTTCCAATTGCTGAAAAGAAGATCTACTCTGACGAAATCGGTAACCCTGGTGACGAGATTGATACGTATGTAAAATACTTAAACTACAATATGGATCTCATTCATGATGAGTTGAGCAAAGAACGATAATTTTCTCGGTCAACCAACTCGAGATAAAAAGGAAGCCACACTCCCCTTGTGGCTTCCTTTTTTATTTGTGTATATAAAAATATTGAACATGCAAGTCTAAACCTATATGTCATAGAGACTAAAAAATATAGGAGTATTTTATAAATGCTACAGAAATGGGACGTTACTTAAAAACGATAGGCGATCAATCCCGATTATAATTATTGAAGTTATTGCGGGTGCCTACTATTGAATGTAGCCAATAGGAGTACCATGCAAATAATACTAGCATCTACTATATTTCTACTCACGCTAGTCTTGGTTATTTGGCAACCGCGTAACCTATCAATTGGCTGGTCTGCATTACATATGGCGTGTTTTGCCAAAGGAAGCAGCGTACGGATGTTTTTTACTAGTCATCCTGCTTGTTGCCGGAGTAGCAGGATTGAGGTCTGTACTGACTGGCTTGATCGAGTGGACATCAAGTCACGGCTTGCATGCTGCTACGATTGTATGGGATTCATCGCAGCAATCCAGGACGCAGCGGTACCACCTGATGTGCGGGAGGCGTTAATTTATGCAAATGTGATCGGGTCTGATTTAGGTCCGAAGATGACACCAATCGGCTCGCTGGCGACGTTGCTTTGGTTGCATGTACTGTCGTTAAAGGGTGTGCGTACTTCATGAAGGTATTATTTCATAGTAAGTAGTGTATTGACTGTGCCTACGCTTCTGATTACGTTGATGGGGTTATGGTGGCTATCGGTTTCTTGAAATTAGGAACGATGGGGATTGGTGCTTCACCCCCATGTAAACACTACCTAACTCTCACAAACATTCACGTTTATCTCCGGAGCATTACTTCGGTTCTGAATTTCTACCGATGATTTATTCATAGGAAAAAGTAAACAAAATGAATATAACTTATTAAAAAAGAACACACTCAATGAGATTACTTACACTTTTTCTCATCGAGTGTGTTCTATTTATATCTTTCCAATGTCGTAAAAAAACAACGATTGGATGCGCGATCCAAATGGACCATGACAAACAACCGTTGTTTAAGATAGAACCTTGATGCCCTCGGCGGGAGTCGAACCCACATTTTGAGCTTCGGAGGCTCACGTGCTATCCATTGCACCACGAGGACTAAACGTGTAGTATCAAGCTTTAACTATAATTTCTCCACTACAGAAAAAAGCTTTTCATCTGTAAGAGACATCTTCCATTATATCGTAGAATATAATGAAAAGCAATGTGTATTTTTAAGGCAAATGATTTGACCTTTGTTGACCTTAATAGGTAAAATACAGTTATAGTTGAAATACGAAATGATTTCAACCGAACGAATATTATGAAGTAATTAAAGGAGGAAGTCTAATTGAATCTAATTCCTACAGTTATTGAACAAACAAACCGTGGTGAGCGAGCGTACGATATTTACTCTCGTCTATTGAAAGACCGTATTATCATGTTGGGGAGCGGCATTGACGACAACGTAGCCAACTCTATCGTTGCACAACTGCTATTCCTAGAAGCTGAAGATCCAGATAAAGATATCTCCATTTACATCAACAGCCCAGGTGGAAGTATCACAGCAGGTATGGCAATCTACGATACAATGCAATACATTAAGCCAGACATCCGCACAATCTGTGTAGGTATGGCAGCATCTATGGGAGCATTCTTGCTAACAGCTGGTACAGAAGGTAAACGTTACGCTTTGCCAAACGCAGAAGTAATGATTCACCAACCACTAGGTGGCGCACAAGGTCAGGCAACTGAAATCGAAATCGCCGCAAAACGCATCTTGCACCTACGTGAAAAACTAAACCAAATCCTAGCAGATCGCACTGGCCAGCCAATCGACGTCATCGCAAAAGACACAGACCGCGATAACTTCATGACTGCCGAACGCGCTAAAGAATACGGTCTAGTCGACCACGTTCTAGAACGCAGCGAAATCGAAAAGAAATAACAACAACAGGTTGTCCGGAAAGCCAAATGGCCTTCCGCGACAACCTTTTTATTTTGTATTTTATATGGGTTTGGGTTTGGGTTTGGGTTTGGGTTTGGGTTTGGGTTTGGGTTTGGGTTTGATTTTGATTTTGATTTTGAGCTAAGTCTATATTTATGGTCTTACTCCTTACAAAACAAATGCATCAGCATTCAAATATAAAAGACGACACTAGTTGGTCGGAGTGGAAGGCGGCTCCCGATGGATCAGCCCGATCAGGTGAGACAACCAAAAGAGAGCGAAGCGAACTGGTTGGCTCACCGCGGGCCCATGGGAAAGCGTCCGCCTGGAACGCAGACCAACGGCTTCTCCACGCCCCCTTCACTAAGCCAGAAGACAAAAAAAGATGACGAAACCTCAAAAGGTCATCGCCACCCATATCCAACTCACTGCTCAACTTCAACTAAATCAGCCAAATTCTGAAGAGCCAAATCCTCATCAATCCCGTCCGTAATCAACGTGATCTCCGTCCCCTTCGCAATCGCCAAACTCATAATCCCCATAATGCTCTTCGCATTCACCTGACGATTATCCTTCTTCAAATAAATATCAGCCGTATACTTATTGGCCTCCTGTACAAATAACGCCGCCTGTCTCGCTTGTAAACCAGGTTTAATTCCTACTTTTACTGTTTTTTCTACCATAGTGTGTGCTCCTTTTCTTCCTCTTCTCATGAAGGTTCTACTAGTTATTTAACGTAAACGATCTGCGATTTCTTCAATCTTACGCAAACGATGATTGACGCCCGATTTACTGACCGGTGCACCCGTTACCAGTTCACCTAGTTCCTTTAGCGTCACGTCTTGGTGCGTAACACGTAATTGAGCAATTTCTTGCAGACGATCCGGTAATTGATCTAAACCAATCGTGCGCTCAATTAACTTAATATTTTCTACTTGCCTTTGTGCCGCACCGATTGTCTTATTCAGATTGGCAGTTTCACAATTCACTAGCCGATTCACACTGTTGCGCATATCACGCATAATCCGCACATCTTCAAACTTCATAAGGGATACATGCGCACCGATAATGCCAAGGAAATCGGATATTTTTTCTGCTTCTTTAAGATAAGCGATAAATCCTTTTTTACGTTCAATAGATTTCGCATTCAACTGAAAATGGTTCATCAACTCAACAAGTGATTGACTATGTTCTTGATAACTTGAGAAGACTTCCAAGTGATAAGAAGACGTCTCCGGATTATTAACGGAACCTCCTGCCAGGAAAGCTCCCCGTAAGTATGCGCGTGCACAGCAGTCATTTTCAATTAGCTGTGGATCGATCGTGTTAATCATTTGGAAATCATGCGTCATAATCGACAACTCTTCTAGTAAATGTTTGGCTCCATCTCGGATCCGACAAATATAGATATTATTTTTCTTTAAACGCATTTTTTTTCGTACAAGCAATTCCACTTTGTAAGGATACAACGCCTTCACGTTCGAATACAGACGACGCGCAATAGAGGCATTTTCTGTTTGAACGTCAAGACTAAGTTGTTTATTAGAAAAAGACATGACACCATTCATTCGGATGAATGCCGCAATTTCTGCTTTCGTACAGCAGTCATCCGCCTCAATCTGTGTCAGTTCCTTTTTCGTTTTGGATGCAAAAGACATGATTTTCCCCCTTTTCGGCGATCTTCATATCTATCCGCCTTCTACGTTCTCTCTATATAACGCATCAACATATCTGATACTTCCATCGTTTTATGCATGATCGTTCCATCTAAGATTGTGGCAATCTCCTGCACAAATACTTCAGGTACTAGTGATTGAAGTATTTCTAGGTCATTCTCCACAAGCCAAGGTTCTTCATTTTCACTCAGGTTATGGGTACATCTGAACGCTTCTGCATTATTCACTAGTACTGCATCGAGAAATGGTTCTCCCGCATGATCATAAAGCGCCTGAACATGCTCAGAAGCAGTATAGCGATACGTTTCGCCACGTTGCGTAGTTAAATTACCAACATAGACCTTTTTTGCAGTACTTTCGAGAACCGCTTCGCGAATATCCTGCACTAAAAGTGTTGGCAAAGTACTAGTATACAAGCTTCCCGGTCCAAATACGATTAAATCTGCATTTTTTATTGTATCCGCTGTTTCTGGCAAAGGTTTTACATCTTGAGGCGTGATGAAAACGTTACGGATTTTCCTTCCATAGAGAGGGATTTTCGATTCACCTGTAATGATTGAACCATCTTCAAGCTCGGCATGCAAGGTAATTCGCTGATTTGCTGCAGGTAGTACGGTTCCTTTAATATTCAGCACAACGCCCATCTGCTCGACTGCACGTGCGAAATCGCCAGTAATAGTCGTTAGGGCTGTAAGCATTAAATTCCCTAGAGAATGTCCTTTCAAGCCATCGGATCCCTCAAAACGATGCTGAAACATTTTCTCGATCATAGGCTCAACATCTGAAAGCGCTGCCATAACTTGCCTTATATCTCCAGGCGGCGGGACGTTATACTGGTCGAATAAACGACCTGAACTTCCCCCATCATCCGCTACCGTAACTATCGCTGTCAATTCGATCGGATAACGTTTTAACCCACGAAGGATATTGGATAATCCTGTGCCACCGCCGAACACAACAACTCTTTTCATCGTAGTGGATTGCATATTCATGTCAACCCTTTCTTTTTTCAACGTCTCGATGCGATACATGCGTCGGGTAGTCGTCTTTAAAAACACCTGTAAAGTATTCAGCAAGTGTAACAGAACGATGTTGACCACCTGTACAACCGAATGCGATAACCGCCTGACCTTTTCCTTCTTGTTTATACTGAGGGATCAAGAATTTAAATAAATCGGTTAGTTTTTCAATTAATTCTTTTGTATCTGACCATTTCAATACGTAATCCGATACTTCGTGATTCAAACCTGTCAACGGACGTAATTCTTCCAAATAAAACGGGTTCGGTAAAAATCGAACGTCGAACACTACGTCTGCATCAATTGGCATCCCATGCTTGAATCCGAATGATACAAAATTCAAGGTGAAGTTCGGCTCGCCTGCTTCAGAAAATTCACGTGTGATTTTCTCTCGTAATTGCTTAGGCTTTAACTTAGATGTGTCAATAATAGAACGTGAAAGTCCTTTTATTTCAGTCAGCAAATGACGTTCTTTGCGAATCCCTTCGAGTAACACGCCTCCTTCAGATAACGGGTGTGATCTGCGCGTTTCTTTATAACGTTTCACAAGTGCTTCGTTATCTGAGTCGAGGAATAACAAACTTGTTTTAACATCTTCCATTTTGAATAATCCTTCGAGTGCAGTAACCATGGAATCAAATAAACTTCCTCCGCGCGTATCCATCACAGCGGCAATGCGTCTCATCTGATTATCCGACTTCATCATCAAATCCAGGAATGTTACAAACAATTCGGGTGGCAAGTTGTCTATGCAATAGAATCCCATGTCTTCGAAGCATTGCATGGCGACTGTCTTGCCTGCACCTGACATCCCTGTAATAATTACGACTTCATATTCATTTACCGCTTGTGGTTGATCCATAAATGTTATTCACCTTCCATTGATTGTTGAAGCGATTCTCGCAAGAAGCGGAATTGCTCTGTATAATAGAACGTTCCATATTGCATACCTTTCTGACTAACCGCAAAGAGTAAATTCTTGCGATCACCTTCCGCCATTGGCAGTGTATGCAAACTTTCAAGCGGATGCCATTCCAGTTCACCTTCGACGGTTGTCTTCATTAATTCTCCGGAATAATCATGTGCGACAAATGTGAAGAGTAACCATTCATTCAATAATTCTGTTCCTTCATCATCCATAATCATCATCGTATATACGCCTTTTAAATGTGGCGAGATCGCCTGCGCACCGGTTTCTTCGAGAAATTCACGATTAGCTGCTTCATATACAGACTCACCTTCATCGATTTTCCCTCCCGGTGCTACATACCAACCACGCCTTGGCTTCTTTAGTAATAGGACTTGACCGTCTTTTACCACGAGCAAATTAGCAATTTTTTGCATATGTAGTTCCCCACTTTTCAAGTATGTACTTATAGTATACAACGCTTTCATTAAAAACGAAAAAAAAAGGTGACTATTCACGGAAGTTTGTACCGTAAATAGCCACAAAGTTGCTATATTATGAAAGGGGGTCTTTCTTCTTTCTATTATCCCCCTTTTATATTGCAGGACGATTACATACACGTTACAAAATAATAACCTGTTTATGCCTTCGCTTCTACTTCTTCCATCAACTCTTCGATGTACTTCTGAGCTGCTTGAGCTGCAATACTTCCGTCTCCTGTAGCGGTCACGACTTGGCGCAATAATTTCTCACGCACATCGCCCGCAGCAAAGATCCCTGGAATTTTTGTTTCCATGATGTCATTCGTTTCAATATAGCCGTTTTCATCTAAAATGCCAAGCTCTTTGAAAGGCTCTGTTATTGGATCCAATCCGATATAAACGAACATACCTTCCGTTTCCATTTCACGTTCAGAACCGTCTTCAGTAGATACCAACGTTATAGAACCGATCTTCCCGTCTTTTTCATTCACTTGCTTAACCGTTGAATTCCAAATGAAATCAATCTTCTCATTTGCAAACGCACGCTCTTGAACGATTTTTTGTGCACGCAATGTATCACGACGGTGGATAATAGTTACCTTATTAGCAAAACGTGTTAAGTATGAACCTTCTTCTACCGCAGAGTCACCGCCACCAATTACGACGATATCTTTATTACGGAAGAATGCCCCGTCACATACTGCACAGTAACTAACGCCACGGCCCGTTAATTCTTCTTCACCCGGTACACCGATCTTTCGGTATTCTGCACCCGTAGTCAAAATAACTGCACGTGCTTTATAACTTTTCTCGCCTACATGAACCGTTTTGAATTCACGGCTGTCTTCGATTTTCGTTACGTCTCCATACGCATATTCAGCTCCGAAACGTTTCGCATGATCGAACATTTTCGTGGAGAGATCCGGACCTAAAATACTTTCAAATCCAGGATAGTTCTCAATATCTTCTGTATTGGCCATTTGACCGCCTGGCAAGCCTCTTTCTAGCATCAGTGTGGACATATTTCCACGTGATGTATAGACAGCTGCTGTCATCCCTGCTGGACCTGCTCCGACGACGATCACATCATATACTTTTTCTTCCGTTGTCATGGTGTTTTTCCTCCTTCAAAATACGCATCCCTTGGTGTTCATTCATATCACCAAACATTTTATCTGACTGGCAGATAAAACTATCGCTACATAAAATCGTACGAGAAATACACGTGAATTTCAACTTAAATGCAACATCTACAGGTATTTATTCTTTTGAATAAGGCAGAAATTGAAGCAGTTCTTGAATATACTTAGAAAGTGTTGCAACTGATACGCTATAATTTTCTGCGATAGACTTCTTTGTCACTTTTTTGTCATGTGAAGATTGGAACATAAAATCTGCAGAGGCAGCAAGTGCATGTACATTGCTGAACATATATTTTTGTTCAAGCGCATTTTCACATAAAGAGAACCACATTTGAAAGAGCTGTACTCCTTGCTCATCAAGCGGTTTATACTCTTCATACAATAGATCACAAATTGCTAGCGCTTTTTTCAAAGCCTTTTCGAATGGAGTAGTCACCTTGAATGAATAGTTCAGGCTGTGCGCTAAAAAAAGCTGTTCTGCAGCAGTCAATTTTTCAACATCTATATATCCCGGATGCGATAAGATCTCCTGTAAATGTGACGACTTTCCTACTAAGTACAAACCGAGCATTCGCTCACTGCGATAAGGGTTCGAAATCTTTTCAATCAAGAACGGCACATCCTCTTCGTAAGAATCCGTGTCCAACTCTTCATCCAGTGATTTCCAAGGTTCGAAACCTTCTTTAGTAGGATCCAACTTCAACAAAGCTTCATTTGCCTGTTCTGCTACTTTTCGATGACCCGTAAAGTATGCGGCATTCGCTAGCCAGAAATAATACCCGACATCTCCTTCAAATCCGCGTTTTTGCAGACTTCGAAGCCAGTGGTACGCTTCTTCATAACGACCAGTTAGTGCAAATGTCGCTCCTAATTTATAGCGCTGCTCGAATTGATACGGTTTAATTTTCGACAACAACTCCATCATGCTGTTCAGGCGCACTTCATCTCGGTTGTAATAAAAGAACACTGCCAAGTTACATAGTGCATGGATATTACCTTTCTCTTCACGCAGGACATCATACAATATGTCTTCTGCATGCTTCTCTTTGCCAATATAAAAATACGCAAGCGCCAAATTATTATGGACAGCCCATGTTTTCGGATAATCCACTAATAAATCTTCTAGCACTTCTATAGCATCTTCAAAATCCCCTTGTTCCATCATGCGACGTGCTTTTTCTTGCCTAAAAATCACTTCACCATCAAGCTGTTCGCCTTCTTCAACGAACAATTCTTCTTGATCAGCGAATTCAGAGATTTCATGAGCTTCTTCTACAAATACACCATCCGGTGCCATAGCTACATATTTCAATGCATATTGCTTCGCTTCACGCAGTAAACCAAGATGTGCGTGAACTTCCGCTAAATAGAATGTCGTCTCTTCATTATTTGGATCTAGATCATCAGCCGTTTGCAACAGCTCATACGCATCTTCAAAGCGACCGACCTCCATGATGAACACGCCATATTCCATATGTGTCAGTGCGTCATCTGGATTCAATTCTAGTGCACGTTTATAATATTTTTCTGCATCAGAAAATTGTTCACGCTGCATAGCTTGCATCGCGCGTTTACGATAAAAATCACCGTCAGGCAGGAAAGGTATAATTTTATCTTTCATAAATCGTTGGTTGTTTTTCAATCGAACTCCTCCGAAAAAGTAAGAGGAACGCACTTGACGTCCCCCTGCAATGTATCCTCTAGTATAGCACAACTACATAGTCCGTCATTCATTTGCTTTCACGTGCTGCACGTTCTGCCATTTCTTCGGCTGTATATATAATACGCACTGGATTCCCGCCAGCAAATGTACCAGCCGGAATATCTTTATTGACGAGTGACGCAGCGGAAACAATAGCACCGTCACCTATTTTAACGCCTGGTAAAATTGTCGTATTGGCCCCAATCAGTACATGATTGCCTATTTCCACATCTCCAATACGGTATTCATCTATCAAGTATTCATGCGCTAAAATCGTCGTATTAAACCCAATTATAGAGTTTTCACCGACAGAAATTCGTTCTGGAAACATGACATCCGGTACAACCATCAGCGCAAAAGCCGTATGTTTTCCGACTTTCATTCGCAAGAACAATCGATACAAAACATTTTTCCATGAAACGAACGGAGTGTACCGCGCAATTTGAATGACGATGAAATTTTTGGCTACTTTTAAAATCGAGACCGTTCGGTAAATATGCCAAAGCGAATTTGCATCTCCTTTGGAAGGATGCCGCTCTGTGCGTCTCATAGCTTGATGCCCGCAGTAATTTTAAGTAAGTCGGACATATGTTGCAACATGTAATCAGGTTTGAATGTCTGCAAGTATTCTTCCCCTTTTAGTGCCCATGCAACGGCTGCAGTTCGTGTTCCTGCATTTCGTCCGCCGAGTATATCGTGGAAATTATCCCCGATCATAAGTGACTCTTCTGCTGTTCGATCCAGACGTGTTAACGCCAGTAGTATGGGTTCTGGGTTCGGTTTAGGATTCGTAATATCATCGAGTCCAATTACAGTCTCAAAATAAGGGGTAATTCCTAGAAGATTAATCCCTCTTTCAACCATGTCACGCTTCTTCGTGGAAACGACTGCCATCTTCAAACCAAGATCATACAATTTACGAAGTGTATCTTTCACGCCTTCGAATTCAGTGACATATGCATCGTGGTTCGCCAGATTCCATTCACGGTATTCGTCAATTAATTGTTCTGTCATATCCGGTGCAATCGATGAAAACGTATCATGTAATGTAGGTCCGATAAATGGCAACATCTCTTCCCGCTCGAAACGTCCAGGGAAATGTTTTTCCAATACATGTTGGAAAGAAGAGAGTATTAACTCATTTGTATCTGCAAGCGTTCCGTCAAAATCAAATAATAATGTAGTAATCGGTTGATTAGTCAATAACAGCTTCCCCCTTCTCTCTCGGCTGCTTCCATAGAATACTCACTGTAATCGTCAGTCCAATGGCAGTTACAAGCCGAATAATCAATAATGGCCAAATCGGTATACCGAGTGGCAAGAATAATAGTGTGTCCTCAATCACCGCATGACATGCCATCAAGAATATGAAGGCCAATGTAATATCTCGTTTTGATACGCCATCTTCCTGCACTGCTTGAATCATGACACCTGCACCGTATGCCAGCCCAATCAATAATCCAGCAACTAGTGTCATCGATGCATTCGGTTTCACACCAATCATTTTTGTAAACGGTGCCAAACTAGTAGAAAAACGCTCTAAATATTTGCGGTCTTTCACGTACTGCACAAACAGCATTAACGGAATGACGATCAATGCCAGCTGCAAAACGCCAAATGCCGCCTTTTCAAGTCCCAGCAAGAAAATTTGCACAAAGCCTTCCGGTACGACTTCCGCTTTTGGCGTTAGACCGTATTGCGCGATTTCATTACCACCTGTCCAGAATAAATTAATTAGCACTCCAGCTAGCACAGCCAATCCAAGACGTACAACAAGCACTGTCCATAGTTTGACGCCCACTTTTATGGCGACAGCTGTTTCAATGAACAGATTATGCGCAAAACTGATCATCATAGCAATGATGAATACTTCTTTCACCGTTAATTCTAATGAAATGATGCCGGCAATTCCAGCGTATAAGTTTAATGCATTCCCAAGCACGATAGGCACGGCTGCTTCACCGCGCAAGCCAAAAAGATGCATGATAGGTTCAACCAATTGCACAAGCCAAGGTAGGATAGGCGTAAATTGCAAAATGGTTACAAGCAACGTAATAGGGAAAATGATCTTACCGAGTGACCATGTCGTTTTTAATCCCACTTGTAAACCACTTTTCAACGTATTAGATAATGCGATATTATTTTTGTTTGTCATCATAGTTCTCTTTCACTTTCATTACATATCTACGATACAACAAAATGGCAATCCCTATGACAATTCCCGTTACAGATACTAACTGCGCTGCACGCAAACTGCCGATGACATACAGACTATCTGTCCGCATCCCTTCAATAAAGAATCTGCCTATAGAATACCAGATGACATAAAACAAGAATACTTCGCCACGTTTCATCTTCAGCGTTCTGCGAATCACTAAAATCAAAATGAGTCCGACAACATTCCATAACGACTCATACAAGAATGTCGGATGATACGTGATCCCGTCAATGGTCATTTGATTCATAATCCAGTCAGGAATAATCGTACTTTCTTTAAACGCTTCTGAAACCGGTCCGCCATGCGCTTCCTGATTCATGAAGTTCCCCCAGCGCCCGATAATTTGTCCAATCAATAAACCAGGTGCCGTAATATCCGCAACTTTCCAGAATGACACGCCACGCTTCTTGCAGAATATCACGGCGGTAATGACCGCACCGATCAACGCACCATGGATGGCAATCCCGCCATTCCAAATTTGAATGATTTGGTCGGGATGATCACGGTAATAATCCCACGTAAAAATAACATAGTAAATTCGTGCACTGATAATTGAAATAGGTATCGCCCAAATGAGCATGTCCGTTAGTAAGTCAGGGTGCATTCCCCGCTTCAGCATTTCTCGTTGAACTATCATAAATCCTAAAATAATTCCGAGCGCAATCAAAATACCGTACCAGCGAACTTCTAAGCTGCCAATACTGATCGCGACTGGGTTAATCGCTAGCATAGATACATTCACTTAGTCGCGCTCCTCTTCATCTAATAATTCCGCATTATCTGCGATTGCTTGATCCAAACGCTTCGTAAATTCCTCTGCAGCATTAATGCCGAGACGTTTCATTCGATAATCCATCGCTGCTACTTCAATGATGACCGCAATATTCCGCCCAGGTCTTACAGGAACAGATAATTTCGTAATTTGCGAATCGAGAATTTCTACTTTTTCTTCATCAATCCCGAGACGATCATAGTGCTTCTTATCATCCCAAATCTCCAAATCGACCGCTAGTAATACACGCTTATCATCCTTCACGGAACTCGCTCCAAATAACGTCATTAAATCGATAATACCGACCCCGCGAATCTCCAACATATGTTTCAACAGTTTGGGTGACGTTCCGATCAAGACGTTATCGGACACCTGACGAATCTCAACTGAATCATCCGCTACTAGTCTATGCCCTTTTTTAATGAGTTCTAACGCAGTTTCACTTTTACCTACTCCGCTGCCACCTGTGATCAACACACCCACACCATACACATCCACTAGCACACCATGAACTGTCGTCATCGGAGCAAGTTGTCCAACCAAGTAATTCGTCAACATCCCCGAAAATTGTGTAGTTTTATAATCCGTCCGGAGAACAGGAATGTTTTTCTCCTCTGCTAATTGACTCAATTCCTTTGGACCTTCTTCGCCATGAGCAATAATGAATGCTGGCGTATCAACCGAGCAAAGTCGCTCCAAACGCTTTCTTCGTGTAATGGCAGGCAATGTTTCGAGGAAAGACATCTCCTTACGCCCGATCAACTGCACACGTTCCGCAGGATAATAATCAAAATAACCAGCCATCTCAAGTCCTGGCCGTGAAATATCACTCATTTGGATTTGCTTATGAATGCCTGCATGCCCAGCAATCAATTCCAATCCAAATCGATTCATCATATCTTCTACTGTTAATTCACCCATGAAATCCCTCACTTTCTGCTACGATGTACGTATTCTGGCAGTCTTTTGTGCTTATGTACAAACTATTCCAACCTATTTTACCATGAAGGAAACGAAAAGAAATGGATTACTTCTTAATCTTTCTCCCCTTTTTGTATCCCTTTTAAAAGAATTCTCTATATAGAGGATAAAGGAGAGTGGACAGAATTGACACTAATCATTCTTGATGCGGGTCACGGACCAGATACACCCGGTAAACGAACACCTGACGGAAAGCTTCGGGAGTATTACTTTAATGCAGCAGTAGCTTCACTTGTCGGTGAACTTTTAACGAACGAAGGCCTTAAAATCAAGTACACACACGCGGCTTCACACGACGTACCTTTAAGCGAACGAACAGCTTCAGCTAACCGAATGAAAGCAGATGCGTTTGTCTCAATCCACGCAAATGCATTCGGCAATGGCTGGCACACAGCACAAGGGATTGAGACGTATATTTATCCACAAGCAAGTAAAAGTTCCGCAGTGCTCGCATCTGCCGTGCAAAAAGCCCTAATTTCCGCTTGCCAGCGTCCCGATCGCGGCGTGAAGAAAGCGGACTTCGCCGTACTGCGCGACACGAATATGCCTGCAATTTTAGCAGAATGTGGCTTCATGTCAAACCAGACAGAGGCCGCGTTATTGCAGAGTAAAGCCTATCAATGCCAATGCGCACGGGCTATCGCTTTTGGAATTTTGTGTTGGGAGTATGGGAGGTGAAATGGGAGGGTTTTGGCTTGGATGAGATGGGATACGGGCGGCAATGAGCGGTTGAGCGGTGTGATTAATCGCATAGACCGTTAGTATGAGCGGATACGGTCGGGGATAGAGCGATTAGCCCTCACTATAGAGCGGATACGCAGCCACAATGAGCGCCTACACGAATTAATGAGCGCTCGAGCGATTGCTCTCTCGATGTTGCAGGGCAATGAGCGGTTACGCGGCATGATTGATCGCATAAACCATTAGTATGAGCGGATACGGACCGTGATAGAGCGCTTAGCTGTTGGGATAGAGCGCTTACCCCTCACTATAGAGCGGGAACGCAACCACAATGAGCGCTCAGACAAATTAATGAGTACCCAAGCACTCCCCCTCATTACATTCAAACAAAAAAACACCTGCACCGCCACAAATGGCAATGCAGGTGTTTCATTATGCTATCAAACCATATCGACAGAGTTATAGCGAACCATGACTGAGCCCGTCTTGGACTCACCAGTAACATGCAACGGTTCTTTCGTCGCGTCATCGGCATTTTTGCTAAAGCGGATCGTACGATGCAAGAATTGCTCTTGCTCTTCCACACGGGACACGTCATTTAATTGCAAGTCGAGCTTGCCCATGTTGGACGTAATCTCTCCCTTAACACCTATGGAAGATGGGAAGTAAATTTCAACAGAACCGCTAATTGACTTTGCTTCCAATCTTTTTGCATCAGCAGATGAAGTCGTCAACGTCACATTTCCGTTTAAGGATTTCGCATCTACATCTTGTACCGCCCCATCTATATAGACACGGCCGTTTAATGTTTCGGCTTCTAGCTTCTCACCAGTAACTTTTAATAAACGTACCATACCATTTGCTGTTTCTAGTTCGGCTTCGTCGAATTTGATATCTGCACATTCAATTTTACCATTCGCCGTTTTGATGCGTAGATCTTTGAAAGCGACGCCTTCTACTGAACATCCTCCGTTCAACAAACGGACAGAGAGTTTATTATAAAGTGTTGAAGTCGGAACGTACAGATGCAAGTTGACTTGCAACATTTTCAAGTCGCTCCCGACGCGCAACTTATTACCGTCTTTCACGAACAATAACTTTTCAAGGAACTGGCTAAGTGCGCCTGCTTCAGAATCAGTATTGAAATGCTTTACAGAAAACTTCGCCATGATCTCATCGTTTTCTGAAGGATGAATTTCCACAGTACCGTGATCGATATGGATGATGATTTCTTCAATATCTTCTACAGATTTACTATCTGTATGTGTAAAGGAGACAGATTTGCTGAATGGTGCTTCGAAATCGAATTCTTTCACACGGTGTACTGCCGTATCCATAAATTGCATGAAGCGGTCACCTGCTGAGACGAATTCTTTGCGGATATCTTCGAAGAAAGCATCAGCTGAAGAGCTCTCTTCTGCAGTTCTTTGTTCAGATTCCTTACCCATGGCTTCCAGTAATTTCAATGCTTCTTCAGCTGTGATTTTACCTTCTTCAAGCATCGTTAGTATTCGTATGCGTTCATTTTGCATTTCCAGATTCCTCCTCGTTTTGAACAATCTTTGCAGTAACTATCTATTTATACGGTTCTGAGGAACAAAAGTTTCATTTTCTATTTCTTTACTACTTTTTTAATTTGTTCTTTCATCCGATTTCGATCTCTTTCTAGGATGGTCTTCAAATATTTACCCGTGTAGGACTCTTCGACTTCTGCTATCGCTTCAGGTGTCCCCGTCGCAACAATTTCTCCGCCTTTGTCGCCGCCTTCCGGACCAATATCGATAATATAATCGACTGTCTTAATGACATCCAGATTATGCTCAATAACGAGAACGGTGTTACCGCTATCAACTAGACGTTGTAGAACTTCAAGTAACTTGGCAATGTCATGAACGTGCAAACCTGTTGTTGGCTCGTCCAAAATATAAAACGATTTACCTGTGGAACGTTTATGCAGTTCGGAAGCCAATTTCACACGTTGGGCTTCTCCACCAGACAGTGTCGTTGCTGGTTGACCTAATTGTACATAGCCTAGGCCTACATCCACAATCGTCTGCAATTTACGATGGATTTTCGGGATATTCTCGAAAAACACCACCGCATATTCCACTGTCATCTCCAGTACGTCCGCAATATTCTTTCCTTTATACTTCACTTCAAGTGTTTCTCGGTTATACCGTTTGCCATGACATACTTCGCACGGTACATATACATCCGGAAGGAAATGCATTTCGATTTTGATGATTCCATCTCCACGGCATGCTTCACACCGTCCACCCTTCACGTTGAAGCTGAAGCGACCTTTTTTATAGCCACGAACTTTCGCTTCATTCGTCATGGCAAAAACATCGCGAATATCGTCAAAGACGCCTGTATACGTTGCTGGGTTGGAACGTGGTGTTCGTCCAATTGGTGATTGATCGATATCGATAATCTTCTCCAAATATTCCACACCACTGATACTATCGAATCTCCCTGGTCTTTGTTTGGATCGATTCAATTTCTGAGCCAATGTTTTATGCAATATGTCATTGACCAACGTACTCTTGCCCGAACCGGAAACCCCAGTAACTGCAATAAATTGACCGAGAGGGAACTCAGCATCAATATGCTTCAAGTTGTTCTCTGAAGCCCCCTTGACGATAATGCTTCGCTCATCACGTGGTCTGCGTTCAGTCGGAAGTGGGATGAATTTCTTTCCGCTCAAATATTGACCGGTCAGCGATTTTTTGTTTTTCATGACTTTTGCAGGAGTGCCTGCAGCTACCACTTCTCCTCCTGCCACACCAGCACCCGGACCTATATCAATTAAATAGTCAGCAGCCATCATCGTGTCTTCGTCATGTTCTACAACAATCAGCGTATTTCCAATATCCCGCATGCTTTGTAGTGTGCCAATTAATCGATCATTGTCTCGCTGATGAAGTCCGATTGAAGGCTCATCGAGTATATACAAAACACCCGTCAAACGAGATCCAATTTGTGTAGCCAAGCGAATCCGCTGTGCCTCTCCACCAGACAGTGTCCCTGCTGAGCGTGATAAATTCAGATAGTCGAGACCGACGTTCACCAAGAAGCCTAAACGTTCTTGGATTTCTTTTAGGATCATATCTGCAATTTGTGCGTCTTTCTCAGAAAGAGTTAATTGGTCAAAGAATTTCGTTGTTTCAACAATCGAGCGTTCCGTGATTTTCCCGATATGCTCACCGTTCACTAATACCGAAAGTGATTCAGGCTTTAAGCGATAACCTGTACAAGTAGGACAGGATTTTTCCGTCATATATTTACCCATCTGCTCACGAATATAGTCTGAAGATGTCTCATGATAACGGCGTTCCACGTTGCGTAAAATACCTTCGAAATAAATATCGCTGTCGCGGGTGTTACCAAATTCATTTGTATAGCGGAAACGAATCTTCTCTTTTTTCGAGCCTAGCATTAGTTTTTCAATATCCGAATCAACTAATTCACTAACCGGTACATCCATAGGAATTTTATAATGCTTGGCAATCGTCTTCAGAAGTTCCGGATAATACTGAGAACTTGTTGGCTCCCATGGGGCAATGGCGTGTTCTTTTAGCGTTAGTTCATTATTTGGAATGACCAAATCTGGATCGACTTCAAGTTTCATGCCGAGCCCATCACATTCAGGACATGCACCGAATGGACTGTTGAATGAAAACATACGCGGTTCTAGCTCACCAATTGAAAACCCACAAATAGGACATGCATGATGTTCGCTGAAAAACAGTTCTTCTTCACCGATTACATCGACAAGAACATTACCGTCAGCTAATCGTAACGCGGATTCCAACGAGTCACTTAAACGTGTTTCGACGCCTTCTTTCATGACAATCCGGTCAATGACGATTTCAATCGTATGCTTTTTATTTTTATCTAAATCTATATTATCGTCCAAATCAATCGTTTCACCGTTGACTCGCACGCGCACATACCCTTGTCTTTTAATATCTTCGAATAGTTTGGCATGCGTCCCTTTACGTTCTGAAATAATAGGTGCCAAAATCTGAATTCGAGTACGCTCCGGCAACTCTATTACACGATCCACCATTTGCTGAATCGTCTGCGTTGAGATTTCAATGCCATGATACGGACAATGTGGTTTCCCAACTCTTGCATATAGCAAACGCAAGTAGTCGTAGATTTCTGTCACTGTTCCTACAGTAGAACGTGGGTTTTTACTCGTTGTCTTCTGGTCGATGGAAATCGCCGGCGACAATCCTTCTATAGAGTCCACGTCTGGTTTATCCATTTGTCCAAGGAATTGACGCGCATACGCGGATAATGATTCCACATAGCGGCGCTGTCCTTCCGCGTAAATCGTATCAAACGCCAGTGAAGATTTTCCTGAGCCAGATAGGCCAGTAAGCACAACTAATTTATCGCGTGGAATCTTCACTGTAATGTCTCTCAGGTTATTCGCTCTCGCTCCCTGAATTACAAGTTCTTTATTTTTCATGCGAACTCTACCTTTCTGCTTTCAGTTCTAATACGGTATCACGTAATTCTGCAGCTCTTTCGAAGTCCAACGCTTTTGCTGCGTCTTTCATTTCTTTTTCCAATTTAATTAGCAATAAGCCTTTCTCGTCTTTCGATAGCTTCTTGCCGTTGGTCACCTTTTGCAAATACGATTCCGTTTCTTCAGCCACTTGAGTGGCACGGATCAATTCACGTATCGGTTTGACGATGGTTGTTGGTGTTATACCATGTTTTTCATTATAAGCTATTTGAATTTCACGACGACGTTCCGTTTCATCAATAGCTTTCTTCATGGAATCCGTCATTTTATCCGCGTACATAATGACGCGTCCTTCTGAGTTACGTGCGGCCCGACCAATTGTCTGGATCAACGCACGTTCTGAACGCAAGAACCCTTCTTTATCTGCATCCAAAATCGTGACCAATGAAACTTCTGGGATGTCGATCCCTTCACGCAGTAAGTTAATTCCAATCAGCACATCATACGTCCCGACACGTAACTCACGAATAATTTCTGTCCGTTCCAGTGTCTTGACGTCAGAATGGAGATACTGAACCTTAATCCCAATATCTTTTAAATAATCCGCCAAGTCTTCTGACATCTTTTTCGTAAGAGTTGTAATCAAGACACGTTCATCTCGTGCAATTCGAAGTTGTATTTCATCCAATAAATCATCAATCTGCCCTTCAATCGGACGCACTTCAATGATTGGATCAAGTAATCCTGTAGGACGTATAATCTGTTCTACCATCTCGTCTGTATGCTCAATTTCATAAGGTCCTGGCGTTGCAGAAATATACATTGCCTGTCGAATATGCTTTTCAAATTCTTCAAACATCAATGGGCGGTTGTCTAATGCAGACGGCAAGCGGAAACCGTGTTCCACCAATACCTTTTTACGTGCCTGGTCTCCATTGTACATACCGCGAATTTGCGGCAAGGAGACGTGGCTCTCATCCACTACGATCAAAAAGTCATCAGGGAAATAATCCAGCAACGTATAAGGAGTTGCACCTGCTTCACGCAACGTCAAATGTCTGGAATAGTTCTCAATACCAGAACAGAAGCCCATCTCCCGCATCATTTCTAAATCGTAGCGCGTCCGTTGTTCTAAGCGTTGCGCTTCTAATAACTTATCGTTGTCACGTAAATATTTAAGCTGTTCTTCCAACTCGATTTCAATATTTTCAATCGCTTTAAGTAACTTCTCTTCGCGTGTAACGAAGTGAGATCCTGGGAAAATAGCCACATGATCACGATCACCGATGACTTCACCTGTTAAGGCATCTACTTCACGGATTCGTTCAATTTCATCTCCGAAAAACTCAAGACGTATACAACGCTCGTCACGTGCCACCGGAAAGACTTCGACTACATCGCCTCTAACACGGAATGTACCACGCGTGAAATTGATGTCATTGCGTTCGTACTGAATGTCCACTAGCGTGCGCAATAGTTCATTACGAGGTATTTCCATCCCCTTGCGTAATGAAAAAACCATGTCATTATATTCTTCCGGCGAACCAAGGCCGTAAATACACGAAACGGATGCCACAATCAAGACATCATTGCGTTCGAATAAAGCACTCGTTGCGGAGTGGCGAAGTTTATCAATTTCATCATTGATCGATGAATCCTTTTCAATGAAAGTATCTGTCTGCGGAACATATGCTTCCGGTTGATAAAAGTCATAGAAGCTGACGAAGTATTCTACTGCATTATCTGGAAAAAACTCTTTGAACTCGCTATATAATTGGCCTGCTAACGTTTTATTGTGCGCAATGACCAGTGTAGGTTTATTGATTTCTGTCAGTACATTAGAAACGGTAAATGTTTTACCTGTACCCGTTGCACCAAGTAACGTTTGATGTTTCTTACCTTGTTTAATGCCGTTAACAAGGCTATCGATCGCTTTTGGCTGATCTCCTTGCGGCGTATATGGTGCCTGCAATTGAAATGTTTCGTTCAAATGGTTCCACTCCTCTTCTTAAACACCTGTCCTTCTATTTTACCACAACTAGGTTTTTTTCTAAAGAAATAACGAACGTACGTTTTAAGCTAACTCTCTATGTACTTATTGTACCCTTGTACTTTGTGAAAGAAACTTGCAGCTAGACATTCTATACAATAAAAAAACACTGCTAGAATTTTGCCCTAGCAGTGCCTATGAAAACATTATTTTGTTTTAAGTTCGTATCCGTGTTCTTGTGAAATGTCGAGTAATTGTTGTGTATACAGGTCGAATGCTTCTTCGTCATTTTGATCCAGCGCATCGTCAATCAATAGCATGATTCGCGATTGTGTTTGTTCCCAATGAATGTGTTGTAGAAACAGATCCCAATAGATTTCGTTCAGCAGCTTTTCCGCTTGGAGAGAAGTGCCTTTGTTACCTACCGCTTTCAAAAATTCAGCATATGAGTTGTTATTGTTCATCTCTCTCACCCCTGATACCTTTTAGTAATTATATATGCAATAGAATACGAATTGCAACCATTATTTTAACTATTCTAACTTTTTAATTACTTCTGTTTAATTAGATTAACGTTCACTAGGTACATATATCCAGAAAATTCCGCGACAGGATTAATTTTTTACTTAAGAAATGCTGATTTACTATCACTATTTTAACTTATCTACTGTCTAGCATCATATATCTATCATTTGCTCTTTAGTCAATCGAATTGTTGCTTCACCGACAATGAGTGCGATAGCTGCAATCAAGAGTGGTGTAACACTTAATCCGTACAATGGTAATGCCGCCAGTAATAGAATGATTGCTTGTAGCCAAATCAATTTTCTTACTAACAAACGAACCGCTTTGATTTGCGATTTTTCCTGTTCTTCAGGAAACAGCTGATCCATAGTGAACTCGAAGCCGCCTTCAAGTGCCAATATTAACTGAACAGCAGTCGCAAACGCCAATGCCCCTACAAAGATGAACGAGACGATCGGTATCGGTATTAAGAATGCACCCAACGCAGACAGCACCGTTAATCTAACCCACAACCAAAATGTATCATCTGTACGAATAAATGTCCGGACGATCAAGTAATCTTGTACATCTTTGCGCTTGAACGTAGAACGTTTCATAGCAATTTTTAACCAGCTACGCTTACTTACTGATCCGACTAGATGCGGTACTTCCGTGAAGTAATTCGCAAATCGATAGAAACGCATCATGCGGTTTTGTTCCAATTCAATAAACTGCTCATATGGAAACGGAAACTGCTCTGCTTTTTTATCCCAAAACTTCGCATAGAGCATGGCGATCAAAATTCCGATAAAGATTGCAACCGAACTCCACGTAAGAGCGAAGTAGATTGTTGAAAATGTTAAAACCAGACGAAGCACACGGTCCGGCCAAACGAAATCATGATTGGCTACTCGAACACTATATTCAGTCCCTACAAACAATCCTTTAAACGCAATGATCAGCAATATCACGAGGAGATAATCAGTGCCTGCGCCCACTTCCGTTGCCTTTAATAAAGGCAATGCAATGACCATGGCAATCAACGGCAAAGGAAGTTGAGAAAACGTCGACCAAGTAATTGAACGTCTCATATAGCTCGGCAATTGGTTTTCCAATGGCAGGAAAAAGACAATGTCTGCCGGCTTTAGTAACGTAGTCGGTGCAGCTTTCATTAACAAGAGAGCAATGACGACGGATACGATGAAGACAGATGGGAATGTAGCGGGCACTTCTTTCAGCCATTCACTATACGCATAGCCTCCTGCTCCAATGGCGAACATGAAGACTATAGCCAAATGTCCAGTGAATACATAGCGCATATATTTCTGTAATTCATTGACGTAATGGAAGAATCGTTGTCCCCAAATCTCATGCATGTTGTTCATAGTCAGGTTCCTCAGTCATTGCAATATACAAGTCATCAAGTGTTGCATCCGGTCGTCCAAAGGCCTTGCGCAAGTCGTCCATCGTACCGTTCGCACGTACCCGTCCTTCGTGCAACAAAATAATACGATCACAATACTTCTCAGCCGTCGCCAAAACGTGAGTCGACATCAGTATAGAAGCACCCGAATTTTTCCGTTCAATAATTTGGTCGAGTAATGCGCGAATCGCCAACGGATCTAAACCGACGAACGGCTCATCGATAATATATAATTTTGGTTCTACTAAGAAAGCACACATGATCATGACTTTCTGTCGCATACCTTTAGAAAAGTGAGCAGGAAACCACTTCAAGCGTTTTTCCATACGGAACTCTTTCAGCAATTGTTCGGTACGGATTTCAAACTGCTGCTTGTCCAACCCGTATGCCATCGCAGTCAGTTCTAAATGTTCTTGTAATGTTAGTTCTTCGTATAACACTGGAGTCTCTGGAATATAACTAAATGACTGGCGGTAATGTTCTTTATCACTAAACGTCGCACCGTCAATCTTGATTACTCCTTCGAGGGGATTCATCACACCGATAATATGTTTGATTGTCGTACTCTTTCCTGCACCATTTAGTCCGATTAACCCGACCAATTCCCCCTCTTTGATTTGAAATGAAAGGTCATGTAAAACGGGCTTACGCGTATAACCACCTGTTACATGTTCTAGTTCTAGGATTGCCATTATTTTTCCCCCTATCTTCTTTTATTATTTTAGCAAAAAAATTGTAAAATTGCTTTATCCGCCTTCGTTAACTATCTGAAAATATGCTACAATACATCCAAACATGAAAGGATGTGTAGAAATGACCTCATGTATTTTCTGCAAGATTGTAGAAGGCACGATTCCAGGAGAAAAAGTATATGAAGATGATCACGTGATCGCGTTTATGGACATTATGCCTGTCACGAAAGGGCACGTACTCCTAATTCCAAAAACACATCGTGAAAATGTGTATGAATTAACTGAAGAAGAAGCTGCGAATTTATTTAAAGCGGCACCAAAAATCGCTAACGCATTAAAAGAAGAATTTCAACCGTCCGGGATGAACCTATTACAAAACAACGGATCTTTCGCAGGTCAGTCAGTCTATCATTTCCATATGCATTTAATTCCACGCTATGATAAAACAGATGGTCTGAAAGTAGAATTTAACACAAAAATAGAGCAGTTCCCGATGGACGTAGTATCTGAATTAGCTACCAATATTTCAAGACGACTGCAAGAATAACACGTCGAGGATGTAAAACAGAAGAGTGCGGGACTATGTTGCATAACTTGAAATGGATTCCACTCTTCTATCCAATCCTCTCCTCCATTAGGACAAAAGCTTTTGTTAGAATAATATTTCATTCATTTTCTTGCTCAACTACGTAGTAACATGCTTTAATAAAATAATAACTATACAAAAGGAGTGTTCTCTATATGAAAGCGTCCACATTCTTTATTGGTCTGGCAGCAGGTGCTGTCACTTCTGCGGTAACTGTTCTATATTCTACACCTAAAGCTGGCAGCGAACTGCGTGATAGTGTCAAAAATGCATCACTCGAATTGAAGGATAAGTTGAAAGATGTCAAAGGGCAAGTCGCAGATCTAAAAGATTCCGTAACCGATTTATCGAAAGAAGCAAAAGAACTTGTACCAGAGACAGTTGAAGAAATGAAAGTTTCCGTGGCAGACTGGAAGCGCTCAACCGAACATAATAAGAAACGTTTGGAGAAAGAAATTTCTGCAATCCAAACAGCACTGGATGATCTCGAGAAATCCATTAGTACTCGCTAACGCATTTCCATTTAGGCATCAGTTTTTTACTTGCTAATCTTTGAGTGACCCATAGTAAAACAGCTATGAACTATCTGGATTCTATGGGCGTATACACTCAAACTGATTTATTTTATTATTCCGTCTTCTCTATTTGTTGCTTTTTTGGTATAATAAATAAAAAGACTGAAAGAAAGCAGGTGTCTCGATGGCCGATCAACATATTTCACGTAAAGACGCCATGATCTTCAATCAACGCGTAGCCCAAATGTCCAAGGCATTATGGAAAGCTGTAGAGAAGGATTGGCAACAATGGATTAAACCGTATGAACTCAACATTAATGAACATCATATTTTATGGATCGCCTATCATTTAGAAGGCGCCACAATTTCAGACATTGCGAAGTTTGGTGTAATGCACGTCTCAACCGCCTTTAACTTTTCAAAAAAGTTGGAACAACGTCAGCTTTTGTACTTCTCGAAAAAAGATGATGACCGACGCAATACATACGTGACGGTTTCAGAAGAAGGCAAAGCATTACTCATCCAGATGAATGAAAATTACCATAATGAAGATTATAGCGTACTTCAAGGTTCTCTTCCTATTCGCGATATTTACGGTAAATTCCCTGAATTCCTTGAAGTCATGTCTGTATTACGTAACATCTACGGAGATGATTTCATGGATATATTTGAACGCGGTTTCCAGAACATTGAGAAGACCTATGTCGATTCGAATGATTACCTTACAAAATCTGAAGTAGAGTCATAACTACCTGCTCTTCACACAGTTTAGTTTTTTTCCTTTTGATCATAAATTCTGCTATGATAGTACAGAAGCAGAAAGAGGAGGTCTAAAATGGTTATAGCGATTACCATTCTATTTTCATTGTTCTACTTATATCAAATTAATAAAATGACATTTGCTCTTTGCCAATCTAGAGAGATCCCAGAAGAAAAGCAGCCAAAGATTTATCGTACTGTAAACATTCTGATTACAATCCTCATTTTATCCTTATATGTAGAAGTGTTCTTTAGCGCCTGACACTATGTATGCCCACCCCCAGTACTGGAGGCAGGGCTTTTTTTAATACAAGTATGCCGCACCGACGATAATCAACAAAATGAACAACACAACAATTAAAGCAAAGCCTGATGAACCTGATCCGCCATGTGTGTAACCGCTCATGAAGGCACCCCCTTTCACATTGTATCCTATGCGAAAGTAGAAAAAAGCGGTTGGGCAGTTTGAATGAATGGAACCTTTTTGTTTTTCATACGTTATATGGTATAGTGTTTACTTAAAGAATATACAGAATCTATACTTAGATTAGGGGAGTTAATTACATGAAAAAGAAGATGTTAGCATTTACACTCGCAGCTTCGGTTGCAGCTTTATCCGCTTGTTCTGGTGGCGGGGATGAAAAGGTTATGACCTCTAAAGCAGGAGATGTAACGAAAGATGAGTTTTATCAAGAAATGAAAACATCTGTCGGTGAACAAGCTCTACAAATGATCATCTTAGAAAAGGTTCTGGATGATAAGTATGACGTAGACGATAAGCAAGTAGACGCAGAATTTGATAAAAACAAAGAACAACTCGGTGAAAACTTCGAAGCATTTTTAGCTCAACAAGGACAAACACCTGACAGCTTCAAAAAAATGATTCGTTTGAATAAATTGCAGGAAGCTGCATTGACTGACGGTATTGAAGTTTCTGACGAAGAGTTAAACAAACGCCTTGAAGAATCTCAATCAGAAATCAACGCTCGTCACATCTTAGTTGAAGATGAAAAAACAGCAAAAGAAGTAAAAGAGAAGTTGGATAATGGAGAAGACTTTGCGAAAGTAGCAAAAGAATACTCTACTGATCCAGGTTCTAAAGATGAAGGCGGAGATCTTGACTGGTTCGCATACGGTGTAATGGTTCCTGAATTCTGGAACGCTGCATACGACTTAGAGCCAGGCAAAATCAGTGAGCCGGTTCAATCAGATAATGGCTTCCACATCATCGAAGTAAAAGAAAAACGCAAAGCTGAAGATGAGAAAATCTCTGATGAAAAGAAAGATGAAATTCGTCACGAACTATTGATGGAAAAGGCTGACGAAAATGAGCTATTGGCTAAAGTTTCGAAGCTTGTAGAAGCAGCAGATGTAAAAATTAAAGACGAAGATTTGAAAGCTTCACTTGATTTGTTCAAGATGGAAGAGCAACCAACTGAAGGTGAAGCTCCAGTTGACGTAGAAGCACCTGCAGAAGACGCTCCAGCTGATGATGCTGAAGTGGAAGTTGAAGAAGGTAAGTAATATATGAAAAAAGGTTTGCTCTGGAAGTGACAACTTCCGCCGGCAGACCTTTTTTTGTGTTTTCAATAGACTTTTAGTGCTCTTTAGGTCACTGTTCTGTTGTAAGTGAGTAAGTGACCATGGATTACGTTTCTATTTAGCATGCCTAATAAGCGGCGTGCGGTTGTGGTTCTTGCACGTGCCTTTCTTTTTCCTGTTCGTCCAGGAGGTTGTGGTTTAGCTAGCAATCTAAGTGGCAAATTCTTTATCCCCACTTCGGCGCTGGTGGATGGCTTTCGCGAGGAGCCAGAGACAGGAAGTTCACCTGTCTTTGTCTCATCGCTACGCCTACCACAGCAGTCGCCTTCGTTAGATCGTGTGTAAGGCAGTTCGTATACTTCTTTTTCAAAAGTACAAAATCAGTATCACCAAGTCGCCGATCTTCTTCCTATTAGAACCACAACCAAAATAAATACCACTCAGCAGCGCAGGCACAACTGCGGGGTAGGCCGTGGCCAGGAGACAACTGGCAGCACTACCGCCAGCTGGCTCCTGGCTGGAGGCAATCCCCCACGTGCCTGTGCGGGTCTAGAAAGCAGACACTCGGTGACTCCAGTGCCCAACCACCAGTCGAGCAACGATTCCAACCAAAAGTGACAAAGACCCGCAGCCGCATAGTCGTTCCACCCTAGTTTACTCAAACGTGGGCTTGTAGAACGAACGGTTATCCAGCGGGAATACACGCTCGGAGAACTCCCCTGGCGTAGTCTTCGACATCACGCGGTTCAGCATATTCATCTTCGCATCAATATTATCAATATAGTGAAGAATCTCCGCTTCTTTCAACATTGGACGCTTCGGACTGCCCCACTCCTCTTTACCATGGTGAGACAACACCATATGCTGAAGCAACATCACTTCCTCGCCTTCAATCTCCAATTCTTCTGCCGCCTTGGAAATTTCATTGACCATAATCGTAATATGACCTAATAAGTTCCCTTCAATCGTATACTGCGTACCGACTGGACCTGACAATTCAATAACCTTTCCGATATCATGCAAAATAATTCCTGCATACAGCAAGTCTTTATTCAACGTCGGATATAACTCCGCGATCGCCTTACCTAGCTTCAACATCGAAACTACGTGATCAAGTAAGCCAGATACGTAGTCATGATGGTTCCTCGTAGCAGCTGGATACAACACGAAGTCCTGCTGATGCTTCTTCAGTAAATGACGAGTGACACGCTGGATTTGCGGATTTTTCATTTCAAAGAAAAACTGCATCAATTCATCTAGCAATACTTCCTTGCTTTTTTCAGATGACGGCACTAAATCTGCAATTGTCACGCCCTCATCTTCTTTTACAGGACGGATGGCTTTAAGTCGAAGTTGATTTTTCCCACGGTATTCATGGATTTCTCCACCTACTTTTACAATGGTCGCCCCCTTATATATCTGGGCTTGTTCTTCACCCGCATCCCAAAGTTTCGCTTCAAGATCTCCACTTTTATCTTGCAGAATCAATGTCATGAATGGACTCCCCTGCTGTGTGATGCCTTTTGTTGCCTGCTTAATCAACAAATACATGTCGATCGTTTCGCCGACTTGATAGTCAAGTAGTTTTTTCATCAGTGGATCTCCCCTTTTACTTTTGGTCCAATCTCAATTGTATGCGGTTCACTTAGCCATTTCGATTTCATTTCTTGATGGCAAGTAAAATACAGAAATTGATGAGATGGCTGTAACTCAGTAAGTATGTCTATCATACGCGAAAGTCGCTCATTATCAAAGTGAACAAATGGGTCATCCATTATAATGGGAAACGGTGCGCGCTCTAATAATTCATACGCTAACGCTAGTCTCAATGAAAGATAGGCTTGCTCTTTTGTAGCTTGACTGAGCTCATTAATCATGAACGATTGTCCTTCAGCAGTGATTGCCTCAAAATAACCTTCCACTGTTAAACCGAGCGTCGCGTATCGATTCCTCGTTAAACGGCTGAACCAATTATTGGCCTGTATGAGAACCGCCGGTAATTGATGTTCTTTCCACTCACTCATCGTCTGCCGAATCGACTCACGGACAGCTTTGCGGATTACCCATTGTTGCGTCAGTTCTTCCAGCTCTGCTTTTCGTACTTCGAACAATTGCTGAAGCTCACTATACGTTTGACTGGCACCCATTTGCGAGATTTCATGAGCTACCTTGACTTGCTCATCTACAAGTACCTCCACTTCTTGACGAATCATTTGTAGGCGGTTCGTCGTTTCGCTGCGCTGCCGTTCAAGTTCTGGTATGGTCCATTCTTTTACTAATGGTTCCTTACTATATAAGGACAGCTGGGCTTCTACTTCTTTCAGCTGTCGTTTCAGCAATTGTGCCTCTTGATCTTGCTGATAGGCTGTGTAAAATTGCTCTTTTTCCGATACGCCAACCTTATCGAACAAATTTTGAATGTCTGTTGCTGTCTTTTCCAACAACTCATGCGTTTCTTGTAATTGCTCTTGGATTTCAAGTACTGTTTGTTGTTTGCTCAGATGCTTTTCTTGCAAGCTATCCTGACGAAGTAGTTCCTGGCGAATCCGTTCGAATAAACTTTCTTCCGCAACAGGTCCAAGCATACTTTCCACTTCTTGGGTCAGCGATTGCAATTGTTGCGTCGTCGTTTGCAAACGTTGCTGCCATGTTCTCTGATCTATTTCCGCATCCTGGAACTCACGCAGTAAACGGAAGCTTTCCTCAATATTGAATGTCAGATCAAATGGTTCATCTTGCATCAGTTCTTGCAACTTCTTCACCGCTTGTTGTTTCTGATAATGAAGTTGTTCCATTTCTTCCGCATAATTCTGCAGTTTACGATCCAGTCTTTCAATCTCCGTTGACACTTGCCGTTGATCGCGCTGTTGCCGATCATCACGCTCAGCCAATCTTTCGAGTTCTGCTGCTAACGCTTCATTATTTCGAATGAACGATTGCTGATCTGCTACAGAATCAGGTCGTTGTTTCCATAACCAAGCACCGACCCCCGCAACTATCAGACCGAGACCTGCGAACAACCATTGCTGCTGCAAAATACTATATGCCCCGATCGCTAGTCCAATGAGCAAAATCACTATCGGAACCAGTTGATTCAGTGCCTGCTTATTTCCCGCAGATACAATGAATTTTGCCTCCGCAAGTTGACGTTGCAGTTGGGGCCATTTTGCTAGTTTCGCTCGCTCCGATTCAGTCAATTGCAAACGGTCATTACGTTCTTTTCGTTGCTCCGCTTCTTGACGCTCATTTTCCACTTCTGCCAACAGACGTTGTAATGCTTTTTGTTGCTGATCCAGTTCTTTCTGTTCTTCAAGGATCGGTTCAAGTTGGCGTTCGCGTTGTATGGAGACGTCTATCTGCCCTATCGACAACTGCTGATCCTCAGTTAATCCTAAGCGATTGCTGAACTGCTGTCGTTTTTTCTCAAGCAAACGAATTTCCTGTTCAGCAGATAGTCGATCTGTACGCAACCGATGCCATTCCGCTTCTTGTGCCACCCAGCGCTCTAACTGCCGCCGCTCATTGTCAGGTCGCAAATCAATTAATTCCGATTGCCACTTTGCCTGTTCTTTCTCTAAGCGGGTTTTCTTTAATTGCAATTCTGATTGTTTACTGGCCAATTCTTCATAACGCCGGATTCCTGCTGCCGGGAATTCATCCGACATATGAGAAAGTTGTTCAAGTAATTGATTGCGCTGTTGCTGCAGCGGAACGATTTGCATGGCGATTCGTTGTTCTTCAGACTGTTTATAAAGGCGTTGTTCTTCCAACCGTAATGCTGCTACTTGCTCGTCGAGTTCTAGCTTGCGAATAGTCAGAGGTTCATACGTCGATAGCTTCTGCTGCTCTTTTTGCATCGCTTGTTCAAGCTCACGTATTTCAGCCATTTTTTTATTCATCGGTGGTATTTTTCCAGATTTTTTGAAGAGGCCCCCCATTTCTTTCTCCATCTTCTTTTCCACTTTCCAAAGTGTGTCGAGACCAGTCGTGCCGGAAGCAAGTAATGTACGGCTTAAATCATCTTCATCCATTTTCTCAAGATCTTGCAACTGAAATAAGGAGAAAGAGAAAATTGATTCAAAAGCTTGTCGGTCATAACCTCTTAGTAACCTCTTCAGTTCCTCTTCCTCCGCCATACGCCCATCTTCAAAACGGATTAAAACGTCACCTGAAGATTTTCCACGCACCCGTTCAATCATCCAATTACCGTACGCCTGATCTTCTATATAGAGACAACCGCCATATTTACCACCTGTTTTCGGCTCATAACGCAGCTCCTGTTGATTCTTTTGAGGAAATCCAAATAAAATATGAAGGATGGCTTGCTGAATCGTCGTCTTCCCCGCTTCATTCGGTCCATACAAGAGATTCATACCAGGTCGCAAATCAATTTCCAAATTCTCATGCTGACCGAACCCATAAAGAAGTATTTTTCGGATTTTCATTTTAGCCCTCCTTCATCATTTCATTCTCCAGCAATGCCGTTGCCTGCTGTTTCAACCGCTCGAAATCTGCTGACGTCAGTGCTTCTAAATAGCGACCGGCTTTATGGTTGTATACTACTTTCGCCAAGTCATTCCAGTCATCCGCTTCCCAAGAGGAAATGGTTTTTTCCACTGGTTCCAGTAATGAATTCGGAACTACTGAATAACTAATTTTGGGCCATTCAATTGCTGAAATCCAAACGAAAGGTTCCATAGCTTCATACTGTTCGCGCAAGATGTCGAGCCATTCTGCTTCTGCTCTAGCCAAGTCTTTTGTAAGACCTTCCGTATGTTCCATCACTAACTCCACGACGACACTACCAGTTTCAGCTGTCAGTTGATCGATCGCTTCCTGACAAGCAGAAATCCAGTCATCTGCGTATTCGATTCCTTTGCACGAAACAGTCAATGTAGTGAATACAACATCGGATGTGGCTACAAATTTCATGGAATCATTAATAGGTGTCAACGAGACATCATAAAAACCTTTAAGACCTTGCTCATTGCGATGCCGGCCTTGAATATTGCCAGGATAAACAATTGGCGGTTCTTGTGATAATACTTGGCGCTTATGAATATGTCCAAGCGCCCAGTATCTGTAGTGCTTATTCTGTAATTCATCGATTGTAAACGGTGCATACACAGCATGCTCAGCATCTCCTGCCACACTTCCATGCAATAGACCGATATGTATTCCCTCACTAGCTTTAGGATATTGCCTAATCATCGATTCTTTAACATGGCGCTGCGGGTAGCTGAAGCCGTGTAAATATATTATTTCGTCACGAATCATCAATTGCTTTTGCTCTACTTGTTCAGAAAAAACATGTACATTTTCAGGCAAGGAAACTCTAGTCCATCTGCCTGCTAGGTGGTCGTGATTTCCGTACGATAGGTAGACCGGGATATTCACTTTTTGAAGCTGTTGCATACCTTGTTGGAAACGAATTTGCGCACGCAAGCTACGGTCTTCACCGTCATAAAGGTCACCAACAATGACAATGAAGTCCGGTCGTTCTTTAACTGCGTAGGCTATGAATCGGTCGAACGCGGCAAATGTAGACTGCTGCAGTCTGGCTAACTCGTCCGGTCCTGCTGAGGCCATGCCTTTAAAGGGGCTATCCAAATGCAGGTCGGCTGTATGTAAAAAACGTATGGGTTCCATAGGTTGCACCTCTTCCACGAATACTCGTTCCTATTTTACCATATTCAATCAATTGAGGGAAAGGTGGATACGAAAAACAGAAGTGACGAGAATGCACCGTTGATTGACGTTCCAGGCTGACGCTATCCACTTAGGACAACTAGTATCATTTTTGTAGAAAATTAAAAACACAACCCTAAGTCACACATTATCGCCAGTAAGCGATCCACGTCCATCCACTATAAAAGTAGGTTGGAAGCGGAAGCTGGCGGCGCTCCCGATGGATCAGCCCGATCAGGTGAGACAACTAAAGGAACGCAGTGACTAGTTGGCTCACCGCGGGCCCATGGGAAAGCGTCCGCAAGCTGGAGCTTCCATTCCCACATAGTAACTAACTCCACTTACACTTGAACTTAAATCCACGCAAAAAAGAATATCCCAAGAAGCACTGTAACTTCTTGGGACACGTAAACCTATTCTTTTCCAAGCTGAATAGCCTTCTTCAAATCTTTCAATGAACGCGATGGCCCATACATCAAGACACCACCACGGTACACCTTCGCTCCGAACCAGCCAAGGACGAAAATAGTCACAACCATGATAACTATGGATAGTAAAGGCTCCCATAAAGGCAAATCGAGCATGCCTACCCGTAGGAACATGACGAGTGGGGCAAAGAATGGGATAAATGACGCGATTTTCAAGTAGCCCAATTCTGGATTCCCAAGCCCAGTTGCCGCGATTATGAAAGCCGCAACAATCAACAACGACATCGGCATAATCATTTGCTGTACGTCTTCTGTACGACTCACTAACGAACCAAGCAAGGCTGCGAGTGTGGCATATAAGAAATAGCCGAGTAAGAAGAATATTACGGCGTAAACAAGCGTACTTACTTCTAAGTTTTCTAAACTGAAGAATGCGGATAGCTCATTTTTCTCTCCAGCGGAAGAAAGTGTATAAGCTAAAAACCCTGATACTGCATAGACTAAAATTTGCACAATTCCGAGTGATCCGATTCCAAGCACTTTCGCAAACATATGCTTAACCGGCGAGACGCTTGAGATAAGAATTTCCATCACGCGTGATGATTTTTCTGTCGCTACTTCAGTCGCAATCATCGATGAATAAATGATAACGGCAAAGTAAATGACGAACATCAATACATACACCAAGACACGAGCTTGGTTCAGCTCTTCCTCTGATTTTGCCGTTTCTGAAATATTATGCTTTTCAAATTGAATCGGCGCAAACAGCTTAGAAACTTGTTCACCGGATAAGGAGAGCTGATCAGCTTTCACTTCCGTTTGAATGTTCTGCAATGCATCCTGTAGAGCAGAAGGCAAAGACTGTTCAACTAAACTACCCGTTGTATAAGACGCGTGGATAGTTTGTTCAGCGTCAAAACTCAATTCCATAAACGCTTCGATTTCTTCTGACTTTACTTTCTCTGATAACTGATCTTGCGTTTCTTCCGTCAGCTCCAATGAAATGCCTTGTTCATTTTGCTGAAGTTGCTCGAGTAGGCGGTCAAACAAGACACCACTCTCATCCACAACTAGTACACGATCATCTTCTCCACTTCCCATCATCTTACCGACCTTATCAATAATGCTCGGTAAATTCGCGAAGAGGAAAATCCCAGCTACCATAATAAGTGTCGTAATGAAAAATGATTTTGTTTTAGCTTTTGTTAGGAAACTTTGTTTGAAAATAATCCAAAACTCACGCATGCCCTTCCCCCACTTTCGCAATGAATATATCCTGCAAAGATGGTTCTTCTATTTCAAACTGACGAATCGGTCCTTTTTGCAATGTAGCCTGCAACAACGTATGGGCCACTTGTTCATCCTCTACTTGAAAGACTGCACCTTCCAATGAATGATGAGCAGTCGTTACCCCTTCGATGCTTTCTAACTCTAATAAAGGGAAGTCAGCACGAATTCGAACATTCTGTTTGCCGAATGAACGTTTTACGTCACGCAACTTGCCACTGACCAGTTGTTTACCATGATGAATAATACTAAGTTGCTCACATAATTCTTCCACATGATCCATGCGGTGGCTCGAGAAAAGGATCGTCGCGCCGCTATTACGGAAGTCAACAATCGCTTTTTTCAACATCTCAACATTAACTGGATCAAGTCCCGAGAACGGTTCATCCAAGATCAACAATTGCGGATCATGCAATAATGCAGCAATGACTTGTATTTTTTGCTGATTCCCCTTGGATAACTCCTCCACCTTTTTATTCGTATTTTGTGGCACTTCAAAACGATCCAACCAATGAAGTGCAGCACTTTTCGCTGCTGACTTTTTCATTCCGCGCAGCTGTCCTAGAAAAATTAACTGATCTAGCACTTTCATTTTCGGATAAAGACCTCGTTCTTCAGGTAAATAGCCGATGAGCGGACTCGTCTCATACGATATCGTGCGTCCATTCCACGATATATTTCCTTCTGTTGGAGTTAACAATCCCAATATCATCCGGAACGTAGTCGTCTTCCCGGCACCGTTCGCTCCAAGAAATCCGTACATCGTCCCTTCTTCTACCATCAATGACAGCTGATCCACTGCTGTAAAGTCACCAAACCGTTTAGTTACTCGTTCTAATTCTAAGGCCATGCACATCATCTCCTTCAATAATCTCTCTATCACGTTCTACGTTTCAACTGACAATATGTTTCACTTTTATAAATATTCATTTACTATATTCTAAACGTTACGTATCTTTTTGCACTTTAATTCACTGAATCATTATTCATTTTATTCATTTCATAGTATACTAAGTAAAACTTAATGGAGGCGATACAATGAAAACGTACAAACTTACAGCTTACGAAAAAGATGGTTCATTGATTACAGAAGAAACTTTCACTGCTGAATCTGATGATGCAGCAAAAGAACAAGGTCGTCAGTTGCTGACGGAAAAAGACTTGCTCGAGCGAACGCACCGCCTAGCTTCCCCTCTTGGTAAACTATTATTATTCCATACGTGAACAACTGACAAAATCTCCGTTATAGGAGGTTTTGTTTTTTTATACGATGATCATGCATCACAGGAAAGCGTATTGCGCACAGTTTTACAAATTTTTATAAAAATAGCACAAGATTTTTCAAGAGCTTTGTGATACGCTATGGTCGTTAAGAAATCGTAGAAGGAAGTGACTCGTTTGAACATTGCTTTGATTGCGCATGATGAAAAAAAGGCTGAATTGGTCAATTTCACAATTGCTTACGAGAAGATTTTTGCTAAGCATACTCTTTATGCAACGGGCACAACAGGATTACGCATCATGGAAGAAACCGATCTCTCTGTCACACGACTCATGTCGGGACCACTTGGTGGCGACCAGCAGATGGGGGCTATGATCGCGACGGGTGAGCTTGATTTGATTTTATTTTTCCGGGATCCGTTGACCGCACAGCCACATGAACCTGATGTGAGCGCCTTACTTCGATTATGCGACGTCTATGGTATTCCTCTCGCTACAAATTTAGCTTCAGCGGAGTTACTATTGCGCGCTATAGAAAAAGGCTATTTCTCATGGAGAGAAACAGCCGCCAAGTATCAATAATTCTTCAAATATATTCATAGATATAAACGAGACGCGCAGTGTTCGTAGCGCGTCTTTTTGCATGCCATTTATTGACCTATAAAGCTCGGTTTTCTTTTCTCGACAAATGCCTGTACGCCTTCGCGATGATCAGTTGAGGAACGCATGGCTGCTTGTGCTTCGCTTTCAAGTTTCACTACTTGTTCGAGTTCTGCGATGCCCGCCGCATGGAGTATTTTCTTTGTTGCTGCCATGGCAGCTGTTGGGGAGTTCAGGATCACTTGAGCACGTTGTTGTGCCGTGTTCCAAGCTTCACCGTCTGCTACCGCTTCATCCACGAGTCCGATCTGCATAGCACTTTTCCCATTGAGTACTTTTCCCGACCAGATCAGTTGTTTAGCTCTGGCTGTACCTACGCGTTCTTTCAGGAAAAAGTGACCGCCACCGTCTGGTACGAGTCCGATACCGATGAAGTTCATAGCAATTTTACTTGATTCTTCCGCGATAACGACGTCGCATGCAATGGCGATACTGCAGCCAAGTCCTGCAGCCGCACCGTGTACGGATGCAATCGTGATTTGTGGCATGCTGTACATAGACAAGGCTAATCTTGACAAATCGACCATAATATCTTCCATTTTCATCGGACCATTCGGGTCTAACATCGCCTTGACGTTTCCACCGGCAGAAAATGCTCGACCTGCTCCCTTGAACAGTACGACATGTACTGATGAATTTTCCTTTAATTGATCTACGATATCTGCCAATTCTTTCATCATGAACCCGTCTAACGCGTTCATCGTTTCAGGTTGGTTAAAAGTTACTGTCGCTAATCTTCCTTCAATTTCCACGTCAATCTGTTTTGTCAAAATTAATTCCCCCTTTATATGAATGGTTGTTCATTCATTACATTATACACATTTACCTGAGCATTTGCATAACTTTAACAAAAAATTCCCCCGACATTTTTTGCGAAGGGGGAATCAGCATTATTTTATAGTTTCCGAGGACGGAAATAACTCTTCTAAATACGCTATTTTCTTATCAATAGCTTCTTCAAATCCTAATATATAAGCGCCAGGTTCTTTCGGATTATGGAATTGCGTCAACTTGCCAGTTGCTGGTTCCATGAACTTGCTTGAGGCCCCGCAACCTAAACCGATAATGGTTTGTGCTTCTTCCATGATCAAAATATTATAGAGACTTTCTTCACCGGGTTTTGAATACCCAACATTTTCAAGATTTCCTAAAATGTTTTTCTGGCGGTAAAGATAATACGGAATATATCCGTTATTGCGTGACCATTCCTCGCCGCGCGTCATCATTTTTCCTACGGTTTCACGATCCGCTACTTGATACTTGTCTTTGTTACGTGTCATTTCAGATGCACGCTTGAACGACAACGTGTGAATCGTCAAAGATTCTGGCTGCATCTTTTCTGTTTCCGCTAAAGAATGTTCAAATTCTTCAAGACCTTCATTCGGTAAACCGATGATTAAATCCATATTAATATTGCGCATTCCTTGCTCTCGGGACAACCAATATTTATCGATTGTTTCCTGTACAGTGTGATGACGACCAATTGCTTTCAATGTTTCGTCCGTATAAGACTGTGGATTGACACTGATTCGATCGATCCCCCACTTCTTCAGTACTTCAAGTTTCGGTACCGTAATCGTATCGGGACGGCCGGCTTCCACTGTCACTTCACGAACATGTTCCATATAAGGGAATGACTCCATCATCGTTTGATAGAGCGCATCCATTTCATCTGCTTCAATAGACGTTGGAGTTCCGCCACCGAAATAAATTGTTGTGATGCGAATATCATGCTCTTTTAACCATTTACCTATCGCGCGCATTTCTTCATGCAAGCCGTCGAGGAAAGTTTCTACCCGCCCACTTTTACGATGAATGGCATAGGCCGGGAACGTGCAATACGCACATTTTGTCGGGCAAAACGGAATGCCAATATATATACTCACTTCTTCTTTCAATGAATACAAATCTGGCAATGCATTCAGCTGAACGTCTGCAATTTCTGCAATCAATTCACTTTTCCGCACCGATACACGATGACGTTGCTGAAGTAATTGCTTTGCTTCATCGATCGTATGACCGTCTTGCCGGTACATATGATACAACTTTGTAGGACGGATCCCCGTTAGAATCCCCCACTCTTGATTCATTCCTGTTGCTTGTTCCAACACGTCCAGCAATACGTGGGAATACATTCTCTTACGCTGACGTAGCTGCTCGCGTTCTTCTGTCTCTTTTACCTCTTCGGCAAAACGCGACGTATAGTGCGTACCTTGCCATTGAATTTCTGCAGTTATACTTGGCGATTCCTCGTAAACTTCGGTAAACCGCAGATCAATCGCTGTATCATCTGCCTGCTCTGTAACTAGTTTAGACTGTTCGAAAAATAAATTGGCTAAATGCGTGAACATTCGGATCCAATCTTGGGGGAATGGTTGATTTACATGTAATTGCTGCATTTTTTCTCCTACTCTCCATCTGTTGAAAAAAACCGGCCAAGGCCGGTTTCGATGTGTCTATTAATTAAATCCTTCATATAAATCTTGAATTGGTTTCAATACTACACGGTTTACTTCTTCAATCAATTCGCTAAGTTTCATTTCAGCAGTTAGCATAGCCAAGATTTTCGGATCTTCTTGAGCGAGTTGTGCAGTTTTCTGTGCGTGCTCAAGCTCGTCTCCTTCAATCTCTTCACCTGCCATTTGTTTCTGTTGCAAATTCATTTGGATTTCGCGGAAGCTTTCGAACAATGCACGAGCATTCTCGTCACCTTTCACATCAGCCATTGCTGTTTTCACCGCTACATACTCATCTGTCTTACGTAAAGTAGATTCCAATTTGTTCATATCATCATAAATGTTTACTGACATACTATCTCCTCCTACAATCCATTTAGTGTAAGCGCAATAATTCCTTGCACAATTCCAATGATCCCACCTAGAAATGCGCCCAGAACCGTAATCATTTTAAACTCTCTGCGTGAAATGCCAAGAACTAGATCTTCTAGAACCGCCACAGGGAACGTATCTACCTGCTCTTTCACCATTTCATCCAGTTTTAGCTTCTTCAACGATTGTTCAAGCTGCGCTTCTGCTTGAGCGAATAAAAAGCTGACAATCTGTGGTGTAACCTTTTCAGCCGTCCATGTGGAACCTTGTGGCCAATAATGTAACAAGCTGTGATCGAGTCTTTCATGTAGTGCCAATTGATTGAGTGCATATTTTCTCACTGAAGCAAACACACTATCAAAGTCGAATCCAGACGTCAACTGTTCCATCGGTTGTTGCTGAACGTTCTGCCATTCTTTCCAAATCAGTTGATCTAATAAATCTTTTGTTCCAGGTGCTTCTATAAATCGCAATGCTTCCCGTTGAACCTTGCCGACCAGCGACTCCGATTCTCCGAAAAACATATTGAGCATACCGCCGAATGTCCCTTTTGAAGCTAAGAAATCATCTATCAACTTTTGGAATGTCTGTCTTCCTTCTGCCGAATCAACAAATTGACTTGCGCGTCGTAGAACAAAGTCAGAAGCTAAAGGAATTTTTTCTTCAATTTGTTGTTGCCAACGAAGCGGCATGACTTCTTCTACAGTACCTGTTGTCACTTTTGTTTTCATCTCGTATAGCTGCTGGTCGATTAAAGTAACCAACTTGTCTTCCACTTGGTCAGGAAGTTTGTCGGCACCTGCAAGCTTGAGCCAGTCATTCAATGTCTTATCTGATTGCAAGATGTATTGATCCATTTTACTTTGGATAAACGTCTCTACACGCTTTTCCATCCCAGGCGTCAACATCTTTTTCCGGAACAGATCAGGTGTCAGCAAATAATTTGTCACCGTTTTACCAAGCTGAGTCGCCAATTCATTTCGGCGCTTAGGAATCAAGCCGGGTGTGAACGGCAAACGAGTTTTTCCAATGTATTTTGCTTCATGGGGTCTGAACAGCATCTTAATCGCCAAATGATTCGTTACTCCACCTATCAATGCGCCAATAAACGCCATAAACAAAATAGTTAGCACTATTTTCAATTGCTTCACCTTATTCCACTTGGTCTTCGTTCCAATTATAACAAAAACCAGCTGAATGAAAAGCAATTTGAGGCGGAGATTTCTGACTTTACATTTGATAGCCGTTCAGGTACGTTGCAAGTAGAGTATTCCTTACTATGAACCTACGTTTTCACCTACCGCCAAAGGAGGCTTTCATTTCATTGAAGAAAGAAATTATTGACCACTTGGGAAGAACCGTTGTGTATAATTTCCCACCTAAACGAATCGTCACATTATGTCCTGGTATTACGGAGACATTATTCGGAATTGGACTTGAGAAAGAGATTGTCGGACGCACACGTTATTGTATCTATCCCGAACAAGCCAAGAACGTTCCCGCAGTTGCAGGAACGAAAGACCTGAAGTTGGAAAAGATACATGAAGTACAACCCGATTTGATTATTATGGAAAAAGAAGAAAACACAAAAGAGATGGTCGAAATTCTTGCCGAGTTCTATCCGGTATATGTAGCGGAAGTACAGACGATCGGAGAAGCCTATAGAATGATTACAGATATGGGAACATTGACTGATCATGAGCAACAGTCCGAGTCGCTTGTTACGGAAATTAAGCAAGCATTCACAGAACTCCCTACTCTTCCTGCTGCGCGAGTTGCCTATGTCATTTGGCAAAAACCGTATATGGTTGCGGGCAAAGACACCTACATTAACTCGTTGTTGCAAAAACTCGGTTTTATCACGCCTTTTGTCGAATCATCTGACCGCTATCCAGCTCTTACAGAAGAGCAATTCAAGGAAGCTAATCTCGACTTAGTATTGCTATCATCTGAACCATATCCCTTTAAAGAAAAGCAGCAAATTCAGTTCCAAGAAATGCTACCTGATTCAGCGATCCAGCTAATTGACGGCGAAATGTTCTGGTATGGGGTTCGGATGCTTGAAGGTGCTAAGTATTTCAAAGACTTTTCTTTCGACGTTTGATTTAATTTGCTCCATTGAATATGGTAGACATTCGAATCGCATGCTCCATATCGTCATGTAACGCGATGAAAATCGGATCATATGCCTCTTCAAAAGGAATCGTCAGAAACATTTCCTTGCATTGTTCTACTGCTTCAAGTTCAGAAACTAGCGCATTTTTGGCCGATTCTTTCAAATTCGTACAAGGCGCTGGCTTTTTCGGATTTGGCACAAACTCGTTCGTCATTATATAATGCAACTGCTGGAACATTTCGTAATGACTTTTTTCATCCTCATACGCATGGCGAATGAATTCCTGCCATAGCAAATCATTCGTCAGTTGATACATGGACTTATAATAAAAATACGACTTATACTTTTCCTCGACTGCATTACGTAGTTGAGTAACAAACACACTCTCATCCTTTCGTTCCTTTTGGTCAGTTTATGAAATGGACGAACAGGATATCACTAATGGAACGATAAAGGAGAAAACAACATGCTACAACACTTCAGTTACAAAAAAATGTTTGAAGACACTGATCTACCAGGATGGACCATCTCTTTCTATTACCAAAACAAACAATACAAAGGCGACTACCATAAAGATGGTACGATCCACTGGACAAACGGCACACCGCCAGAGGAAGAAAAAGTTTTACGAATGGTTCATGATCTTATGACTTTCCACGTCTATGAATGAGATCCACTTAAACCGACCATCCTCTAACTAGAGGAGGTGCTTTTATGGGCAACGAACAATCAAAAGGTAAACAACAGTTAGAAAAAGAGCGTTTGAAGTTACAAAACCAAAAAACTGAAAACGTCTTTGAAGACAAAAGCCGCATCCCCGACGAACAAAATGCTTTTAAAGAAACCCAACCACAATACGGCGAGTAAACGTATTACCTAAGACTGAAGACACTTTCCTTGTAAAAAGGACTTGGTCTTCAGTCTTTTTCACAAATTTTATAAAGATTTGAATAACAACAAAATTAATCATAAGTCGAAGCTGGTTTCTCCGTGTGGCGGTGTTACCACGTCCCCCTCCACTCTTAAGATCGACACATTATGTACCCCTGAAATGAATTTTTTCCCTTCTGTAAGCAAATCGAATTGTAATTTCTCTATAAATAAATTATTATAAAAGATAACTAACTTTACTTTACAGGAGGTGTACGCTTTGTTCTTTTCCCTCATCTGGGTTAAGCGCGAAGCTATTATTTGGATATTGCCATACGATTGGCAGCATTTGCTGCCTTGATCGCAATCACCGCTTTTTTTGTTGCGTGTGAATTCGCAATCGTGAAAGTCCGCTCATCGCGTCTCGACCAATTAATCGATGAAGGTAATCAACGCGCGGTTCTTTCAAAAAAAATTGCCGATAACTTAGATGAATATTTATCCGCTTGTCAGCTCGGAATTACGATTTCGGCACTTGGCCTAGGTATGCTCGGGGAACCAACAGTTCGCATGATGCTAGCTCCCATTTTTGACATGTTTATGCTCGATGCCAATGTCGAAACCATTCTTTCTTTCACTATCGCTTTAGCGATCGTCACCTATTTGCATGTCGTGGTAGGAGAACTAGCTCCAAAGACCATCGCATTGCACAAGGCGGAAGAATTATCCCTATCCCTTGCCGTCCCACTGAATCTATTTTACCGTCTTATGTACCCGATCATTAAAGGAATGAACGGATCGGCACGTCTTGTTACACGATTGCTAGGCTTTAAATCCATTTCCGAACTAGAAGTAGGTCATACAGAAGAAGAATTGCGCATTATTTTATCCGATAGTTTGCGTAGCGGTGAAATCAATCAAGCAGAGTACAAATACGTCAATCGTATTTTCGAGTTTGATGATCGAGTCGCTAAAGAAATTATGCTTCCACGAACAGAAATGATGACAGTCGATAAAGATATGACGTTATCCGAAGTGTTTGAATTACTAGGCGTGGAACAGTTTACTCGTTATCCAATTATCGACGGAGACAAAGATCACGTGATCGGACTTATCAACATGAAACATTTACTGACGGCTTATATTAAAGATCCGTCAAATGGCAGTAAATCGGTCACCAATTATATGCAGCCAATTATCCGAGTCATTGAAACAATCCCAATTGGAGATTTACTCTTAAAGATCCAACGCGAACGTATTCATATGGCTGTTCTATTGGATGAATATGGAGGGACTTCAGGTCTCGTCACTATTGAAGACATATTAGAAGAAATTGTTGGCGAAATCCGCGATGAGTTCGACATGGATGAACTACCTGAACTTCAGAATGTTGGTCCAGACCACTATATTTTAGATGCTAAAATGTTGATTGAAAACGTCAATCACGCATTGAATATCGAAATTCTTGAAGAAGATATTGACACAATCGGCGGTTGGTTCATGGATCAACGCTTTGAGGCTATACAAGGAGAAAAGATTATTGAACAAGGATATGAGTTTACTGTTAAAGAAGTAGACGGTAATCACATTCTTTATCTAGAAGCAAAAAAGCAACCTCCCGACATCGCAACCAATGAGGCTACCGATTCGTCCAAATAAAGCTTTCCTGTTTAAACGGGAAAGCTTTTATCTATTATCTAATTATAAGGAGATGCTCCATGAATAAAAAACAGGAAAACTGGCTCCTCTCCATATGGACCGTCGCACTAATCGCTACTCTTGGCTCTTTGTATTTTTCAGAAATCAAAGGTTTTATACCTTGTACGATGTGCTGGTATCAAAGGATTTTCATGTATCCTATTGTATTAATTGGTTTAATCGCACTCATTCAGAAAAATATTTCAATGGCCTGGACTACAGCTTCCTTCGCTTTTATCGGCGGTTGCATTTCTCTCTACCACTACGGTATTCAGAAACTGGCTTTCCTACAAGACAGCGCTCCTGAATGTGGCGGGGCTTCTTGTACAGGTGCTTACATCAATTATTTCGGATTTATCACGATTCCTTTTCTTGCATTGATAGCATTCGCTTTTATTTTCATCGCAAGTCTTGTAATCTTGAAACAGACAAAGGAGTGAAACAGATTGAAAAAATTATTAGCCATTGGTGGAATTATTGTCGTGATCTTCGTTTTGATCATCGTCCTTAATAATAAATCCAATGAGACAAAACTGGCTGACAATCCGTACGGTACAAATAATCTACAGCAATCCACTATTGATTTATTAGACAATGAAAATTATCAGAACGTCGCACTTCCTGAAGATATCTTCAAAAAAATTGAAAGTGGCGAGCCAACAACCGTTTATTACTTCAGTCCGGAATGCCCGCACTGTATGGATATGACTCCGCGTTTAATGCCGATTGCAGACGAATATAATGCACATGTCTACCAGTATAATCTGCTTGAGTATGGAGATCAGATAAAACAGGAATACGATATTACAGCATGGCCTGCACTAGTCCACTATAAAAATGGAAAAGAACAAGGCAGAACAGTCGGCTCACAGCCTGACGATCAAATTAGAGCATTCTTTGATGAATTCGAAAGCAACTAAGGAGACTACGTAGATGACAAGTTTTCATTATACAACTGAACAACCCGGTGAGACGATTGAAAAATTACTAAGAGAAAAATGGCAAGGCGGTAAGAAATCGGTTCATCAAATGCGCATGGATAAGAGCGTAACGGATACGGAAGGACAACCAGTGGAATGGAAAGAACCCCTCCCCGAGGGCACGGAGCTGATCTTCGGTTTCTCTGAGGCACAGTCCGACTACAAACCAGAACCTTCCGATTCCTTACGTGTGCTATGGGAAGACGAGCATATACTTGCGGTACACAAACCCGCTGGAGTGTCCGTACACCCAGAACACGTACCTGGTACTGACACATTGATGAACGAAGTCATGGGCTATATCGACGCAAAAGGTGGCAGCTATGCAGAGCATATCCACCGCCTAGATCAACACACGGCTGGAGTTTTGCTTATTGCAAAACATCCACTAGCAAAAACTATGTTCGATCGGATGTTGGAACAGAATCAAATCGAACGATATTATACGGCTGAACTTGAAGGCCAGCTAAGAAAACCGCGTGGCACGATTAATATGCCTATTGGTAAAGATCGCTATCATGCCACTAAGCGCAGAGTATCACCATCCGGCCAATCGGCAGTCACGCATTTTAAGGTGATTGAACGTAAACCGGATACGACACTTGTTGAAGCTCAGTTGGAAACAGGCCGAACACACCAGATTCGTGTCCACTTCTCTCATATGGGTCACCCCCTAGTTGGAGATCAGCTGTATGGCAGCGAGACAATGGCAAGAGGACCATATAAGCTAGTCGCTACAAAGGTCGCTTTCACACATCCTATTACGTCAGAGTTGATTGTAGTGGAAACTGAATAAAAAAAGAGCTGTCCAGGAGGTCGTAGAGACCACTTGTGACAGCTCTTTTTTATTTCTGTTTGATTAATTACTTGGAAAGTAGGTAGTGACTTGCAAACTGTTGAGCATTTGAACTTGAATCTAATAATGTCTAAAGGCAAAAAATTTCACACACTAACAACAGCTACATATCGTCTAAATAGTTGTCCACTTCTTTTCAACTTGATTCGTTTAACTAAATAAATTCACTTAAAACGAATCTGGATCCATACCTGTCCGTTCATCACAGTTTAACGCATCGATCATCGCCATATCCGAAAGTGTTAATGTAAAATCAGCCACTTCACTATTTTCTTGAATACGGTCAAATGATACGGATTTTGGTATAACGATCAATCCATTTTGGATATGCCATTTGATAATCACTTGTGCCACAGTCTTTCCGTGCTGTGCAGCGATTGCAGTGAGTGTTGCATCTTCAAGAATTTGCCCTCTAGCTAGCGGACTCCAAGAAGTTACCGCAATTTGATGCTCACTGCAAAACTGCCGCAATGGCTCTTGAGTTAAACGGGGATGGAGTTCTATTTGATTCACCATGGGACGGATATTGGCAAACGTAAATATCTCTTGTAAATGAGCTTCATGATGATTCGAAACACCAGTAGCCCGAATCAATTTTTCATCATACAGTCTTTCAATCGCACGATATGTATCCACATAACTGTCAGCAACAGGCCAATGGGTCAAATACAAATCTAAGTAATTCATGTCCAATCTGGTTAACGAACGTTCGAATGCGCGCAGTGTTTCATCATATCCTTGCTCATCATTCCATACTTTCGATGTCACAAATAAGTCTTCACGTGCGATACCGGAGTGACGAATAGCTTCCCCCACGGTTTGTTCATTATCATAAATAGATGCTGTATCAATTGCGCGATAGCCTAGTGAAACCGCTTTCTCGACAGCTTGCATGGTCTGCTCAGGTTCTGTCATTTTATACGTACCTAAACCGAACTGTGGCATTTGCACACCGTTGCTCAGTGTAACCAGCTGATCAAAAATCGTTGACATAAAAAATCCTCCTTTATACACTCATAGGGTAATTGTACATTATTTCACAGAATTTACGAATGCTTTTTCAATATAACAGGTTGATTTCTTCTGTAAAAACGAATATTATTGTCTATGGACTTTATTATGTTCGTAATATAAGGAGAGAATTCACAGTGTTCCAATTAAAGAAGAATCAAACGACTGTCAAAACAGAACTACTGGCAGGGATGACCACTTTCCTGACGATGGTCTATATCGTCATCGTCAATCCCATTATTTTATCGGAGGCCGGTGTCCCATTTGACCAAGTCTTTTTAGCCACTATAATAGCTACTGTCATCGGTACACTTTGGATGGCCTTATTCGCTAATTACCCAATCGCTATTGCACCAGGTATGGGGTTGAACGCCTACTTTGCTTCAGTCGTCATAGGATCAAACGGTCAACTGGACTATTTAGCAGCTTTTTCTGCGGTCTTTATAGCAGGTCTGATTTTCGTATTATTATCAATGACTTCTTTCCGGGAAAAGCTAATAGAAGGAATTCCCGAAAATCTTAAACATGGTATTACAGCTGGAATTGGATTGTTTATCGCTTTCATCGGGATGCGATTATCGGGATTAATAGTTCCTCATGAGTCCAACATCGTACAGCTAGGTGAACTCACCTCGCCTGCCGTATTACTGACTTTGTTCGGATTGCTCGTGACGATTATTCTTATGAATCGCAATGTCTACGGAGCTATTTTTATAGGTATGATTGCAACAGGTATCGTCGCCTTCTTCACGAAGCAGTTACACTTCGATGGTGTTGTGAAAATGCCTCACCTGCCTGAAGGAATTCTTGTATGGAATCCTGTACAGGCCATGGAAGATGTAATTTCATACGGCTTATACGGTGTCGTACTATCATTTCTACTCGTTACTTTATTTGATACAACGGGAACGATGATCGGCGTAGCCAAGCAAGCAGGACTCATGAAAGGTAATTCTTTACCTCGTGCTCGCCATGCGCTTCTAGCCGACTCAGTAGCCGCCACAGTCGGCTCAATGGTCGGAACTAGCCCTACATCCGCTTACGTCGAGTCGTCCTCTGGTGTAGCCGTAGGCGGTCGTACAGGGTTAACTACATTAACGGTTGCCGTGCTATTCATAGCCGCTGCGTTTTTCAGTCCGATCGTTAGCGCCTTATCTGGCGTCGCAGCCATTACGGCACCTGCTTTGATCATTGTAGGTAGTTTGATGATCGGTGCGGTGAAAAACATTGACTGGGATTCATTCGACGAATCGTTCCCAGCATTTCTAGTTATTTTAACGATGCCACTTACTTCAAGTATTGCGACAGGTATTGCACTTGGGTTCATCACATACCCGTTACTGAAGATTACAAAGGGGCAAGGTAAGTCAGTTCCTGTGTTGATGTATATCTTTGCGGTATTGTTCACCTATCAGTTGCTATTCCTGCCTCATTAAGATTTGTTAGTAACCTGTCACATAAAATGACGAAGAATATTTCATTTATGCAATTTTTACGGTATACTATATGAAGGACTATCGATTTCATAGGAGGTACAAACAATGAGACTAATTCTAATTATGGCCGTTTGTTTTGCATTCTTATCTGCAATCTTGACTGGCGGATATGAAAATAAGCCAGGCGAATCAAAAACGAATCAAATGAAGTAAATAGAAAAGGGATTGGCCATGAGCCAATCCCCTTTTTTTATACATTATGTTAAATGTGCAAAACTCTGTTGACGAAGCGCTTCATAGATTAGAATCGCAGCAGTATTTGACAAGTTCAATGAACGGATATGCTCATCATTCATCGGAATACGCAAACAACTTTCTTTATACTGCTCCGTTATTTCATTTGGCAAACCGGTTGTCTCTTTGCCAAACACAAAGAAAATATCCTTATCGGTATCCGAATAATCAAACGTGTCATAGCTCGTCTCTCCAAATTTTGTAATGAAATAAAACTCGCCCTCGGGATACGCGTCTATAAACTCTTGGATTCCATCGTGATACGTAATATCAACATGCTCCCAGTAATCCAGTCCGGCACGTTTCAACATTTTATCTTCAGTAGAAAAACCAAGTGGCTTTATTAAATGGAGGGCTGTATCGGTACCCGCACACGTACGTGATATATTTCCTGTATTCGCCGGAATTTGTGGTTCGAATAATGCAACGTGAATCGTCATCTTACTACCTTCTTTCAATTAATATGCAGCTGTTCTAGAGCCTGCGTAATTTCACTTACCACAAACTCATCTTCTTCTATAACCAAACATTCTTTAAGCACCTCTTGTACTTCTGTCGTTCCAATCTCCCCAAGTGCCCATGCCGCTGTTCCTCTAATCATTGGTCGCGGATCTTCTTTTATTAATCTCGTTAGTTCCGGTATCGCCGATTCATCTTTAAAATGAGCCAATGCAATGAGCGCATTTCGCTGAATCGGATTTTTCCCGCGCCAAGAGCCCGACATATGACCATACTGCTCTTTAAATTGACGATTGGATAAGGACAATAGTGACAGCAACAAAGGTTTAACGAGCTCGGGCTCAGGCGTAAATGACAGTTGATGCTTGTGATTCATTCCTTTGTTTTTTGGACAAACGGTTTGGCAAGTATCACATCCATATAACCGATTCCCGATTTTGTGTCGGAATTCTTCAGGTACAGGTTTCTTTGTTTGTGTCAAAAATGCAATACAACGCTGGGCATCTAATTGTCCAGGCTGTACAAGCGCGCCAGTCGGACAAGCATCCAAACATAAATTACAGTCTAGACATTGATCTTCCATCGGCTCATCTGGTGCAAATGGCAGATTCGTAATCATCTCGCCTAGATAAACGTAGGATCCGAACTCCGGCGTAATGATTGAACAGTTCTTAGCCGACCAACCGATACCCGCACGTTCTGCTACTGCACGATCGACAAGCTCTCCTGTATCTACCATAGAACGAAGTCGCGCATCTGGTACCTTAGTAAGAATGAATAATTCCAGCTGTGCTAATTTTTCACGCAACACGGTATGGTAATCTTCACCCCAAGAAGCCCTGCAAAACATACCACGACGTTCCCCTTTTTTCCCACGGGGACTGTCTGACATTTTCGAAGGGTATGCAACTGCTATAGCTATAATACTCTCTGCTTGATCTAGTAATAATAAAGGCTCCGTTCGTTTCTCTATATCCGGCTCTTCAAAACCGGATTGATAGTTCAATCGTTGCTGTTGTTTCAGACGATCTTTCAATTTCACAAACGGGGCTGCTGTCGTAAAACCAATTTTGTCTATTCCAATGGACGCCGCAAACGTTTGTATTTCATGCTGTAACTGAGCGACATTCACCATTCCCCGCCTCCCTTATGATAAGATGAAGTAAAATTACAAGCAGGTGATACTGATGCAACTTACTATTGATTCTTCTATATTCACGAAAATCCCTGATTTTAAATTAGGCATAATCTATTATAACAAAACAATCGTCTCTGCATCACCTCAAATGCTAAAAGGACGATTACAATTATTCCAAGAACAACTATATTTCGAGCTACTCGACAAAGATTTGACGGATTTCAACGGTCTAGCGGAATGGCAATCCATTTGGACAACTCTCGGTGCAGACTCGTCTACTAAGCCGCCAGCTCTTCAGTTACTCTTACAACAGATCAAAGATCGTCGCTATACCTCGTCCTTCCATAGTGCAGAAGATCTGAACACTTTCTTTTCCTTGCAATACGAAATCCCAACAGTTATTTATGATGCTGACAAAATAGCGGGAGATATTATGTTATCTGTCGGCACGGCTGAGGACGGCTACGAAGGATTGAATAATCAATTCAATACCTTTGAAAACATCTTACTTCTAAGCGACGGATACAGTCCGTTTGGTAGTCCATATGTTGATTCAATACGAACAGCCGTAACAGAGGAAACCGAAAACATCATTCAATTGCTTTTCATTCATCCTTCGCTAGATAAAGAAAAGGCTCAACAATTAGCTGAAGCTTGCGGGAAAATGTTCACCAGCATAAATGGTGGCGACTATCAGAGTTCTGTATTGGATAGTAAGAATCCAGACTTTATACTAACAGACGAGGTGAAATCATGAACATTACATTAGCTGAAGGTATTAAATTAAAAAGTATCTTATCTAAACAATTACGTGAACTGGAAACAGAAGCCCAACGAGTCGCTTTCATAACGGTTGAAAAAGGTGCACCACGTCCAATAATAAGCCGAACATTAAAAGACGTAGAAGCCGAGATGGAACAAGTTAGACTAGATCAACGCAAACTAGACTATCTCATCTACGTAGCAAACAGCACAAATACAGTAGAATTTGAAGACAAACAATTATCATTAGTTGAAGCCATTGAACTAGCTATCCAATTGCGTGCAAAGTCTTCTTACTATAAACAATTCTCTTTAGCTAGTAAAGAAGAAATACAATATGGTTTTGCCGAATCCACTACGATTTATCGTGTAGCATTATTTGATCCAGAAGAATATCGACTGAAAGCACATCAAGCAGAAAAAGCTGCCCACCAACTATCAAATCGCATTAACATGAAAAACTATACAATCGTTCTTGACTTTGATGGCGCTAACTACTTTTAACCTCAAAAAGGTGAGACTCCTTTTTGAGGCATAGAGTGGGGAATATGAACTTAAACTTGCTGAAACCAATTACTCGTTACCCTTTACACATTGACCAATGACCTATTACCAACTATGTCCATGGCAATGAACCCTTACTAAGTAACACCCTTTCATATTTCTCCTCTATGGCCTGCTGCCTGTCATTTTGACAGGCAGCAGGTATTTTTATAGCTTTCCATTGTACAAAGAGGTGGGCTAGAGCTAGCCAGAAGTAATCTGAAGAATATTTCATGTTAAGTAAAAACACTTGTGCTATGAAGTGGTTGAAGTCTCGCTTTTGGGTCTATATATGCTTTCGCATGATTCACGGCTATAGGTGCTTCACCTAGGCCTGTTGCAATTAACTTCACTTTTCCATCGAATGTCGTAACATCCCCTGCTGCATAGATTCCCTCAATATTGGTTTCCATTCGTGTATTGACCTTGATACAATTTCGTTCCAATTCAATACCCCATTGTTGCAACGGACCGAGCGAAGTAATATTTCCATAATTAACAATAAGGTGATCAGCCGCTATTCGCTGTTCATTGCCATCCCTTGATGCGAGTACAACTTCAGTAATTTCCCCGTTCGATCATTCAATTACTTTCACAGAAAGCGATGTTTTCACATCTACCTTTGATTGCATCAGCTGATTCACACTAGTTTCATGTGCTGTAAAACGCTCTCTTCTGTGAATGAGCGTAACGCTAGATCCTCTAACATCAACGCCGCCACAAACGATGACTTTTTAATCATTAAAAAGTCATTCATTAAATAGAAAAAATAAGAATTAAATCAATTAAACTTTAACACTTGCATATGCAAGTATTTCGAGGATACAATAGATTATAATACTTGCATATACAAGTACTTAGGATAGGGGGTGAGGTTTTGAGAAAAATAGATGCTATTCTTTTCTCTGTATTCATGTCAACATTCATGAGTGTCCCAATGTCATTTGTGATGACTGCTGTGAATGTTGGTTTTACTAGTATTTTTATAAAAGCGTTTCTAGGAAGTACAGTAATTGGGACAATTGTTGCAATTCCAGTAGCTTTTTTGGCCATGCCAATAGTGAGTAAACTTGTAGCTTTAATTATGGGTAAAATCGAACGGAGGTTAGTAAATGAATGAAAATGATGTATACAGACATGAAGATCTACCAGGCTTTATTATTAACCAAACAGCAAAGTTAATAACAGATTTATTACATAAAAACTTTATATTAGCCAATCAGGAGATTACACCGGAGCAATGGATTATTCTCGATGAACTATGGTCTAATGATGGTTTAACTCAATTGAAAATAGCGCAAGCCACCTTTCGTCAGCAAACCAGTACGTCAAGAATCATTGATAATCTAGTGAAAAGAGATTTGGTATATCGTTCTCCAAATCCTTTAGATAAAAGAAGTAATCTCATATATTTAACAAAAAGAGGAAAGGATTTGCATCAATCGTTAATTAAAACAGTCAAACAAACAATGGCTCATGCAGTGAGTGAAATTAATGAAGATGAATTAAACAATTGCCTGCAAGTATTAAATAAAATTTCAGCTACTATTTCTAATAAGTAGTTGTTTGTTGTACATCATCAAATAAGGAGTGGTTAAAGTTGGGGATAAAACTTATTAAAATATCAAGTTTATATTTTGTAGTTGGTGTTGTATTAGGAATGGTCATGGGGATGGCAGGTTTGTATCAATTTATGTCCACCCACGCACATATCAACTTATTAGGATGGGTTTCCATGACGCTATTTGGTTTGATTTATCATTCATTCCCTAGTATCACCCAGAATATATTAGCAAAAGTTCATTTTTGGCTTCACAATATTGGATTACCAATTATGTTGCTTGGTCTGATTGCTTTTGGGCTAAGATACAATGCATTAGGTATTCCATTGATGAGTATTGGCGGAGTTCTAATCGTTATTGCGACTGTCATTTTTTCTATTAACTTGTGGAAAAACTTACATCAACCGACAAATTAATTTCGGGTATTAGCATGTACCTCCAAACGTAAATTGGGCGACTAATTAGTGTAGGGAATGAGTATTCATGGACGTACGTTTCACTTGCCTTAGTTAGAAGGTGGCTGTAAGAAGCCCGAGGAGGAATTGAGTCCGAGATCTAGAACACGCTAATCCAGCTTGAAAGACAGGTCAGATTTTAAGCGTTTTACTAAGTCCTTGATGGTCGGAATACGTTCGATATAACGCGATTGCATTCACCATCATTTCTCCATGGATACCACATAGGCTCTGTTGTCGTATAATAGTCAAAGGAAGTACCTCCAGTCGTTTGGGTGTTTTAGTCGACTACCATTATACAAGACTTGGGAGGTACTTCTTTTTTGATGCCTTGAAACCAGTGGGAGCCAAGGGCTAATAATTATGGAATTCATTTAAGTACCTGAAATTGAATTTCAAGTTCCAACAATTTTCTTTCCTCTAGGCTGTTTACTTTTAGTATTCGGTTCCAAAGTAATCCCTATAGTGTCAAATGAATTAAGTTTTGACATGTCAACTGTTAGGACACCGTAACCTTCCTTATCTGGTCTAAAGATACCCGCACTTTGGCGTTGACCATTGTCGATCAACCACACTTGGTATACTTCTTGCCCTTTCGTTTGAGGGAAATCAAATACATTTACGACGAGCTCCTCTTTTCCACTTTTGTTTAGTAAAAATGCTTGACCATATACTTCGCCCTCTTCCCCTTCTGCAACATTTAACTTCATGGTAGCTGATATCTCACTGAATTTCTCTACTGATGGTCCCTGAATAAGGGGAGTAGTTAACATAAAAATACCTAACAACATCGCGGCACTCAAACTAGTCGTCAGCGGAGTAAACTGGTTACGTACCGATTGGATTAAAGTTTTTATTTTTCCCCATGGCGTTACGTTCTCATCTTCACTCTCGAGCACAAAATTCAACACTTCTTCTTTTAACCCTAATGGTTCTTCTACAACTTCAAAATCGAAATGCATAGCTTCCCATATTTCATCTTCCGCTCCAATCAGATCACTTAGAAGGGATTGATCAGACAAAGACTTTTTTTCGCCTAGATCTTTATTGTCATTTTTCATTGTTGCTCTCCCCTTTCCAAGTTTAATCTTAACTGTTTTAATGTCTGATGAAGCCGACTTTTTATTGTACCAAGAGGTTCTTGTTCGATTTTGGCGATTTCCTTAAGTGTGCAACCTCTCCAATATAAAAGATTGATTAAACGCCTTTGTTTCTCTGTGAGTTCAAGTTTTGCATTCTGTATTAACTGCACGTCGATATGCTCGTCAATTTTATTTTTCGGATCCGCAATATATTCAATCGAATCATCGTCGCTCATAAACTTGTGTCGCCGTTCTTTCTTTACATAGTCTAGACAAATATTTCTCGTAATTGTTAATAGCCAATTGATAAATTTCCCTTTTGACGCAGTATAATGACTTTGAGTCGTCCAAAGCCTCAAATAGACAAGTTGGGTAATCTCCTTTGACATTTCCATTTGATTATTGGAAAACTTGTAAGCATAGCTATATACAAGCTTACCGTATCGGTCATATAATTCCTCAAGTGCGTTGCGGTTCTTCACTTTAACTAACCGAAACAGTTCCTCATCGTTTTTTGTACGCACACAACTGCACCCCTTCCTGGGAGAATATTCTCATTTCTTTAATCATACCAATTAGATCGCTTACTGTTAACAGGAAGAAAGTTATGGACATACAAAAATATAGGAGAAACCATTAAGGTTTCTCCTTTTACACAAGTTATTTTCCTAACTCAGTCTCGTTATTTACTACATACCAGACATCTTTGACGCCTTCCCCATTAACGTCTCCCTGTGCCTCGTCCTTCACAAAGTAATAAAGTGGATACCCTTTAAACGTCAACTGTTCTTCACCATTATCTTCCCTAGTGATGCTACCGAAGTCGGCCTTATCATAACCATCTGGCACTTCATAATCACTAGCTTTTACAAGCGGCCAGTTTACAAGGCAGTCATCTGTACAGTTACTCATTCCTTCAGCGTCTTTTTTGAAATAATATAATGTCATCCCTTCATCATCCGCTAAATACTCGCCAGTGTTGTCATTCGATAGGACTTGTAGGGCCGGCCCAACCGGTTCTGACCCATTGCTCTCGTCTTTGACTGATTCTGTACTTTCATTTCCACATGCAGCTACTACGCCAAGTACAATTAACAACAGTAATCCCAAAAACCATTTTTTCATCATTTATTCCCCCTATACCAAAGTTTTTTACGCGTTCACTTAAGGTAACGACTTGAATGGATAAACGGTTTGCTGTTTTTCAAAACTCTTTACTTCCATCCCCATTTTCGAAAAACTTCATGGGCTTCTTCTGTTTGTAAATAAGTTAAAAAGCTTTCCGCTGCCTTTTTATTCGCACCTTTTACTGTTAAGGCTGCTGGCGTCCCTCTATATAACTTTTCTTCTTCCGGAAACGTTACCAAGTCCGTTTCATTTTGAAGACGGTAATGCCAAGATTCATATGTGATCCATGCATCGATTGTCGAATCTGAATTCCAGAGTTCTATTGCCTCAGCACTCGTTTTAACTGAAAACGCAATATTTTGTTGTATACCGGGGATTAGTCCTTTACGACCCGCCAAATCTTCCCAAAGTCCAAGTTGACCGGCTCCGTTGACATCGACAATGCGGACTTGATCTTTCGTTAAATCAGCAAACGTTTGAATACTTTTTGGATTTCCTTTCCTCACAAGAATTCCTGCGGGACGAGAATATAATTCAACCCAAGAGTCTTCTTTTACTAATCCTGGATGGGAAAATAAAAAGTTACGTAACATGTAGGAAGAGCCACCGTAAATAATATCTGCATCTTGTTTTGCATTATCAATCCATTCCCCTTCCGGTCCCGCAATCACTTGAACCTGAATGCCTTTTTCTTTAGAAAAATGCTTCGCTAACTCTTCCATCGGACCAAAAGGACCACCCGGACCATAAACATAAACAATATTATCATCCTTTTTCGACTTAACTTGCTTTTCACTATCCATGCCAGTCATCAAAATCAATCCCGCAACAGTCAGAATGACGAGCAGCAAAAAAAAAAATTTTCTTCAATCCTCTCGACCACCTTTCAAATAGTACTTCTACTAAAGGAAACGACGGAAAAGACAAATGGTTTGATAGAAAATTTTTTTTAAAGAAACGCGAAGTTATTCAAAAGAGGTAAGGGACTTTCTTCAACAAGAAACGTTTGTAGTATAAGACTGAGTCAATTTTTAGTTGGAGATAGTTAACGATGTGAAGAATTATTCGATTATATAGGCAGTGGCTTATCACAATAAGAAATAAGCGGATTAAAAATAACCAATGGCGAATATATATAATATTTGTTCATGTTACATAAATTTCATTATTATGGACACCTTAACCTACATCTAACTTATTGAACATAACTTTGTGGGAGGTTTTTCGTTTTGAATATAGCAGAAAACACGTTATCTATTTTTGCTTTGGGTGGCATAAATGAAATCGGAAAAAATATGTACGTACTCCAATATGAAGATGACATCATCATTATCGACTGTGGTGCCAAGTTCCCAGATGAAACCTTATTAGGTGTGGATTTAATTATTCAAGATATATCATACTTACAAAACAATAAAGATAAAATCCGTGCATTGATTGTGACTCACGGGCATGAAGATCATATTGGTGGTATTCCATACTTACTAAAACAGCTAAGTATTCCTATATATGCGACTAACTTGACCCTCGGTTTAATTAAATTGAAATTGAAAGAACACGGACTTCTACGTGCAACGGAACTAAAGACGATTAATGCGGATTCGAATGTTGAGGCAGGTACGCTAAACATGACATTTTTCACTGTAAATCATAGTATTCCCGATTGTCTAGGAATTGCGATTCATACACCAGTAGGGACCGTTGTACACACAGGCGACTTCAAGTTTGATTTAACACCTATAAATGAGAAGTATACAGATTTTCATAAAATGACCGAGATCGGGAACCGTGGAGTGCTGCTTCTATTATCCGAGAGCACTAATGCTGAACGCCCTGGTTTCACACAATCTGAACGCGTAGTTGGCGAACATATTGAAGATGCTTTTCGCAAGGCCAACCAAAAAATATTTATCTCTACATTTGCATCAAACGTTTATCGGGTTCAGCAAATCATAAATGCTGCCCTTAAAACAAATAGAAAGGTTGCCTTGCTTGGTAGAAGTATGGTGAATATTGTATCCGTCGCAGCAGAACTCGGATATTTAACAATACCTGATGGCACTTTAATAGAGGCAAATGAAATCAATCGGATGGCACCTGATGAGATTGTCATTATCTGCACAGGCAGTCAAGGAGAGCCTATGGCAGCATTATCACGTTTATCGACTTCAACGTACCGTCAAGTATCTGTATTGGCTGGAGATACGGTCATTCTTGCATCAAGCCCTATACCTGGTAACGAAAAAAGTGTGTCACGCATCATTGATAATTTATTCCATTTAGGGGCCAAAGTTATCTATGGATCCGGTAGCACATCAGGTATGCATGTTTCGGGACATGCCTTCCAGGAAGAATTAAAACTCATGCTAACCTTGATGAAACCAACATATTTCATTCCCATTCATGGTGAATTTCGTATGCTTCAGCAACATCGAACATTAGCCGAATCTGTTGGCGTGAAAAGTGAGAATATCTTCATTATTAACAATGGAGATGTAGTAGATATTAACAACACTGCTGCTAGTCAAACAAGACGAATACAAGCCGGTAATGTTTTCGTGGACGGACTAGGTGTTGGAGACGTTGGGAAAATTGTATTACGTGATCGTAAATTGCTTTCAGAGGAGGGAATGCTGATTGTTGTGATTTCCCTAAGCAAAACTGACTGGCAGATCATTTCAAATCCTGATATAATTTCCCGTGGATTCGTTTATGAACGTGCTGCGGAGGATATTTTGAATGAAGTGAATCAGCTAGTTATTACTATCGTTAACGAATCAAGACAATCGAATGGGGATAAACGAAATGATTTAAAACATAATCTAAAAAAATCAATTGAAAATCTATTATATACTCAAACAAAAAGAAGGCCGATGATTCTTCCCTTTATAATTGAAATATGAAACAGGCTTCACAAGCCAAATAGTAATATCAAGGAAAAAAACTTAAAAAAGGCACCGCCCAAGACGGTGCCTTTTTCAAGTTTTGAAAGGTATTATAATCGCCATACATGCCACCTCTTCCGATAAGATCTGTTCCTTCTATTATATAGGCTCAAATTGAAAGAATCAAAAAAGCATTTACTTAACTTTCGCACTAGAAAAATAGTATGTAACCATTGATAGTGTTAGCACTAGGGCTTGCCGATTAGTAACCTTGACATCTACAATAAGAAATGAAAAAACACCTCATTCTTTGGTAAAGTGAGATTGTCTAAGAAATCACTACCACAGAAGAGGTGTCCCTACTATGATAGATCAAACGAGCCCACATAATCAACTGCCAAAGGAATTGGATTCTGTTTTTACCGAGCTGAAAATCAATAAGCATTTGCGCGAAACAGGCATTCGAAAATCCCTTGGTTTCAGCTGTTCGTACTTATTCCAGCTGGTGTTCTGCCTGATTTTCCAGCACAAGAATTGGTATTCTCTACTCGACTCGAAGAAAGCAGACAACTATCCAGCCAAGATGCCGTGTATCGATTTTTGAAATAATCCACGTTCAATTGGCATCGTTTTCTCCTTCTTTTAAGTACATTCACCATTCAAAAGGTGACTCGCCTTACAGATAAAGATCGGCCGAAAGTGTTGATCATCGATGATTCTGCGTATGATCGAAATCGTAGTAAAAAAGTAGAATTATTAGCACGCTGCTTTGATCATGCGTCCCTGAAAATGCGCTTTTACAAAGGTTTTCGCATGTTAACCTTGGGATGGTCGGATGGCCATACGTTCCTGCCTATCGATTTTCCCTGCTCAGTTCGAAAAAGTCTCAAATTAATAGCATTTCTCAAGATATCGAAAAACGCACTTGCGGCTATAAACGTCGAGAGAATACGCTTCAGTCAGCCCCTAAACAGATTGCCTGACATGATTAGACGGGCCCTGGCAAACGAAGTGGAAGCCAGCTATGTCTTGATGGATTCATGGTTCACCCTGCCTCCACTTGTCAAAGCCATCGTAAAGCAGGGATTGGACGTCATTGGCATGGTAAAAAAAACAAAGCAGCGCTACCTCGTCAATGGAAAACCGGTTTCCTTGAAGCAACTGTATCAACTGGCGCAGCCTGTCGAGTCCAAGAAAGGGATTCTTCGTTCCATCGACACGGTGATGAAGAATGGAACGCCTGTTAAGATTGTTTTTATCCAGAACAGGAATAAACGCAGTGAATGGCTTGCCATCCTTAGTACCGACTGCAGTCTAGCCGAACAGGAAATCGTCCGGATTTACGGCATGCGGTGGGATATTGAGGCCTTCTTTAAGACGGCCGAGTCCCTTTTAAGATTGGAGAAGGAATTTCAAAATCGCTCTTTCGACGTGCTAATCAGTCATACAATAATTGTTTTCGCGCGCTATATCGTACTTACGTGGCAAAACCGCTGCCATACTGATCAACGCACACTTGGTGGGCTTTTTTATGAGCTGTGCGACGAAGAAAATAAACTCGATTGGGCTATCGCTTTACAGCAGTTGATCGGTCTACTTGAAGATGCTCGCAAACAGACGAATTCAAAAATCAAAAAGTTAATTCAAAGTCAACTGGAACGGTGGATCGCTGCTCTGCCTAGTTATATCAAGGCTTATTTGCCGATTTCAGTCTGCGAAAGTTGAGATACTATGATTAGTAGCGGTGAAGAACAGGCCGATAGATGGCTCATATCGCTAGGTAAGTTCACTTTTGTTGCGTTAGCTTCTACAGCAGAATGACATGTAGAAGCTAGCGCAACAAAAGGAAAAAACCGAGAAACGGATCCATACGGCTAGAGAGGAGCTTTCTTCATTGCCTGGAAGGGCATCCACAGAGACGACTGATCAACCTTCATTGGAACTAGAATTGGAAAACAAGCGATTTCTGGATGTATTGCGAATTGCGATGCATAATGCGGGGCAAATGTTACTGGATGTATTCAAGTGTTGTTACTCTAATCCACGGGATATACATAAAGTCCTGCAAGCCACTGCTAATCACAAATAGAAGATGGTTACATGTCACTACATAAAGGAACTTCCATCAAAAGGAATTTACCGTGGAACAAACACCCTCTTATCCTCCGAAGGGTAATGTGCACTTCACCTTATGGCAGTGCTGCTTTGAATCCTCAAATCCTTTTCCCCTTCCCATTTCTAAATGAGATAGTGGTTTTAAAAAGTATTCTCCTCGTTACATTGACGGGACCAACCAACTTTTTACATATTCACCATAAAGCTAATTATTCAGTTCGAATTATTATTTCATGAAAACACGACGGTATATAAAAATTAACCATAAACCTTATCTCACTTTCCAATAACTCTAATTTACAGAAATTGTTGATTATTCAGTATTTAACCGCTAGAATTTAATCTATAGACATGATTTAACCCCAATAAGATAAGGTTTGAAAATCCCTTAAGAGTTTATTGTGAATTCAAATATTTTTTTACAATGGGCAGTAATTTCGGAGAGGAGCGACTTTAAACATGCCAAGTAAACCGTCTTAGCTCTATATTTTTATCACAGCTTTGAAGTTATAAGCTATTATCGCTTTTGTTAAACATGTGTCGGTATACTTCTGCTGCGTTTCCGATTGGTGTACCTAATTTCCCCCTTCCTCGGATCCTTTTTGTGCGATATTTACTATTTTACCACTTTTCAGTTTCGGTCAGGAAACAATCAAGGCGATTTTGGCTTTTCGGGTGTGAATCATAGACACTTTTTAAAAAAACTATTTTGATAGCGCTTACAAAAAATAATGACGAGGAGGAATACAAATGGAACAACGTGAACAGTTACAGAGAACATTAAAACCACATTGGGTTTGGGCAATTGCTTTTGGTTCGGCGGTTGGATGGGGAGCGTTTGTTTTACCAGTTGATTGGATGGGAATGGCGGGACCACTCGGGGTCATTATTGGTTTCTTAATTGGAGCGCTCTTGATGATAATCATCGGAATTAGCTACGGTTTCCTTGTTGAAAAGTTACCCATATCTGGAGGTGAGTTTACCTATGCTTATTATGGATTAGGTAGATATCATGCATTTGTATGTGGATGGTTTTTAACGCTTGGCTATATGTCGATTGTAGCATTAAATGCATCTGCTATAGCACTTCTAGGAAAATTTGTCTTACCATCTATTGTTGAACGAGGTTTTATGTATAGTATTGCTGGATGGGAGGTTTATGCGGGAGAGGTTGTCATTGCCTGTATCGCATTAGTAGTTTTTGCTTTTATAAATATACGAGGAGCGGACTTATCCGGATTTTCTCAATTTGTATTTTGTGTCGCATTAATAGTTGGCTTAGCTTTACTAACAATCGGTATGATTCTACATCCAGCCAGCTCTTTTACGAACATACAACCACTGTTTAATCCAGGGGTAGGAGCTTTGTCATCAATCATTGCCATCGTTGCCATTGCACCCTGGGCATATGTTGGGTTTAGTAATATACCACAAGCGGCTGAAGAATTTGACTTTTCTCCTAAAAAGTCATTTAAATTAATTGTTATCGCTCTACTTTGTGCAGGTTTTGCCTATTGTTTATCCATAATAGCTACTGGTGTAGGTCAATCTTGGACTAGTGCTGTTGAAACAGGATCTATTTGGGGAACAGGTACTATTGTCGAAAATGCCTATGGGATTTGGGGAGTTATTTTACTTTCCTTTGCTTTAATGATGGGTATCTTTACCGGACTTAATGGTTTTTATGCATCAACTAGTCGACTACTGTTCGCAATGGGAAGAGCCAAAGTCCTTCCAGCAGCATTTGGAAAATTACATCCCAAATATAAAACACCATATATTGGTATTTTATTCACCTTGGCTGTAACCGTTTTCGCTCCATTATTTGGACGACAAGCGTTATTATGGGTAGTTGATATGTCGGCTCTTGGAGTAACAATCGCCTACTTCTATACCTGTTTTATAGCTTACCGTTTACTTAAATGGTCAGATGCATCCGCAAAGAATCCAAAAGGAATTTCCATTGTTGCACCAACACGTAAGTTTTTATGTTTACTAGGTGTAATCAGTAGCACAGGGTTTTTCCTTTTACTTGTCGTACCAGGTTCACCCGGATTCCTAGGAACACCGTCATGGATCGCCTTATCTATTTGGGTTGGACTTGGTGGTATCTTCTTTATTACTAGATTTAAAAGTTATAGTGCCATTCCAAAAGGTGAAATGGATCATTATGTTTTGGGGGATTATGTTGATAAAAAAGCAGAGGATTTTACATCTGTCTTAGCTCCTGTGGCAGCTGCAAGTGCAGATATTGAAGAGCCAAATGTTGAAATGGATTATGTTGATAAAAAAACAGAGGATGTTCCGGTGCCTTAACTTCTGTTACAGCTGCAAGTATTGAGGATATTAAATAATCAGCGCCGATATTCAAACGAGTAGGAGGGAGTGATTACCTCCCGACCTCTCACACCACCATACGTATCGTTCGGTATATGGCGGTTCAATTAAGACTGATGACGTAAATTTACGTATCGTGATAGTAGACTTTTGAGCCCTCGAAAACTCCAGTAGGAGTTTCCGAGGGCTCTATATAATAAAGGACTTTTGGAAGTTCTCCAGTAACTTTTACGTGAGTTACCCTATTCCTATGCCTTAACTTTCTGTTCACCTAATCCAATGAGTTTTCTCGCCTTCTTACTTCGTTTCTTCCAGTTTTTCCACGTAGACATTCGAAGCCTTCTTCTAATCCAAGAATCAAAGTCTCCGAAAACACTTGGCCCTCCCCCAAAACGAAGGAACTGCACCAACCCAACAGGTATTGATTTAATTTCTTGATTCGATAATCCATGGGATAGGATTTCTTCCTAGAGGTATCTCGCGGATTTTATTCTTTATCCGCTTTAAACTTTCTTCAGGAATCGGAACCTTTGATTCTTTCTGAAAAGTAAAGATGAATCCAAGAAACTTCCTCTTCCAAGGGCGGTCCATCGCGGATCTATTCTGATTAACTTTCAACCTAGGTTTCCCTTCGATAAATGAAGTGATGGAATCCACGAATCAATTTTCCGATTTCTTTGTTTTCACATAGATATTGCAGGCATCGGCGTATCGGACAAAGTTATGTTCCTTTTTCTCCAACTCTATATTCAGTTCATCTAAGACAACATTAGAGAGTAGAAGACTAAGAGGTCCTTCTTGTGGAGTTCCTTCTGCACTTGTTGTCACCAGACCACTTATATATGGTTCCAGATTTCAGACGGCTACGGATTGGCCCGAGTAGACGTTTATCTTCAATTTGCTTCACAAGTGTTCTCGTGAACCTATAATGATTCACCATGTCTAAGAACTTCTCTAAGTCCATATCCACAACCCTACGATTCCCCCCTTGAATATATCCTTTTGCTCTCCTTATCACATCACTGGCGCATCGATTTGTTCGAAACCCAAAGCTATGGATTGAAAATGTCGGATCATATAAAGAGGTTAATTCGTGGGCAATGACTTGTTGAATGAGACGATCTGTCACGGTAGGGATACCTAATAACCGCACTCCACCATCAGGTTTCGGGATTTCTTCCCTGCGGACAGGCTGTGCCTAGAAGCACCCTAAAGGGGTTCCATTTTGCTGGTTTCATAGTGTTCTAGGATGTGCTTCCGCAGGTCTTGTACGGGTATTACATCCACGCCGAGGCCACTGAAAAAGTCCTGGATTATAGGTTGAACTACGAATTGTCCATTTGACACGCTTTGGTGCATTTTGGATGCCTCCCACTAAAAAGGTGCCTTCGCTAGTTATTCCTAGGCAACTTTAGGACAACTACTTCGTCAGTACAGTGTGTATTGATAACACGCAGGTCTATCGGTATGCAGATACAAGGTGCGATGGCCATATTTGCGGTCAATCTCAAACGAATTAGAGCATTGATAAGTGAAGCCGGGCAATCAGTAAAGGAAGCTGGGCGATTGAATGTATTTTCAATGTAACAAATTCTCATTTACGATTGGATAAAGAATTTCAGTGCCTCAGTTACAAAGCATTTATTTATTGATTTACTGTTTTACGTGTGTTGCAATGAAGTAGAGATGATCCACTTCACCAAATACCTATTGACTATTTTGAACTAATAGGTACCGTGTTAGCTGCAGATTCCCTTATAACTGACGAACAAATTCACAAGACTTTTCACAACAATTGTTTCTCTATTCAAGTATAGCCTGATAATTTACCTCCTTCAGCCATTTTACATCAAGGCCGAAAACTTATTTATTGTGCCTGAAAGGTTAGTTAATAGATGATAAATGTTATCTCTTTCTCATAACAAAACATCTCCATGCTAGCATAGGCCAGTATGGAGATGTTTTTGCTTACTTATTTATTTTTATTTTTTCCATGCATCATGATCTAGGTGTTTATATTTATCCAAAAATCTTGTTGGCATTTTTAATGCGTCTTTTCTAAATGGTGGTGCAAGCTGTGTCCCGTCCACGAAGATGTTTAGGACTGCTGGCTTACGTTGCTCCAAAACCTCTTTTACTATCGGTCCAATATCCTCTGGATTAGTAATCGTATGGCCAATTGCTCCCATTGATTTAGCTACTTCAGCGAAATCAGGCGCATCAATATCGGCGCCGACAAAGCGGTTATCATAAAAGTCGACTTGATTCTTTTTCTCTGCTGCCCATGATTTATTGTTAAACACACAAGCGATAACAGGAATATCTTGTTCCACAGCCGTGCTTACTTCATGCAAACTCATTCCCCATGCACCATCACCAATGATGGCTACTACTGGTGAATCCGGCTCGGCCAGCTGAGCTCCAAGTGCTGCTGGATAAGCAAAGCCAGTATTACCAAATGTTAATGCTGCGATATGACGTCTAGATTGATTGAATTTCAGGTATGCATTGGCAGTCGATGATACGTTTCCAATATCGGATGAGATAATCGTGTTTTCAGGCAAGGCTTTTCTTAATTCTAACAAGGCACGACGTGGGTTGATTGGACTACCGTCTACCATTGCCAAGTCGATCAGTTCTTGTTCCCATTCTTCCTTGACCTTGCCAAGCTCTTCCAAACGATCCTGTTTTTTCTCTGGAGATGGTAGGGCAGAAATTAATTGTTTATAAATCTCGTCACTCGCTGCTTTTGCATCGCCAATAATTCCAACCTCCACGGGATGTGTTCGTGCGATTTGTCGTGGGTTAATATCGACTTGAATTATTTTAGCGTTTTTCGGGAAATAATCAATATCGTAACAAGGTAATGTTCCAAATACCGATAGACGTGTTCCAATCGCTAGAACGACATCTGCTTTTTTCAGCGTATGCATTGCAGCTTTTGATCCCATATAACCAATTGGCCCAACTGCAAGTGGGTGATTTGCAGGGAAAGCATCATTGTGCATATATGTTACTGCAACAGGTGCTGTTAAATGCTCAGCTATTTGAGCAACCGCATCAATACCATCTGCATCTACTGCGCCACGTCCCGAAATAATAACAGGGTATTTTGCGTCTTTTAATAGTTCCACAGCTCTCTTAATCGATGCGGGGTCACCACAACCTCTGGCATCAACACGATACTGATGTGGCTGCAGAATTTGTTCTTCCAGTTCTCCATAAAATAGATCACGTGGAATATCGAACAATACTGGTCCGCGCTCAGCATACGCAATTCGGAAAGCAGTACGCAGACAATCAGCTACACGGCTCACATGTGTTACGCGGACTGTTTCTTTCGTAATTTCTTTAAAGATGGAAACTTGGTCACATTCTTGGAATCCATCCCAACCAATTGTAGGCGTCCCTGCTGAAGGGGAGATAATAACCATTGGTGTATGTGCTTGGTTCGCAGCTGCAACGGACGTTACCATATTTGTAATTCCTGGTCCGTTCTGTCCAACAAGAACCCCTGCAACACCGGAAACACGTGTAAAGGCATCCGCCATATGTCCAGCACTTTGTTCATGACGAACCGATAAGAATTTTATACCAGCTGCCGGGAATAAATCTAGCATATCCATAAAGGCCGAGCCCAAAATACCATAAACCTCTTTAACACCTTCCGCTAGAAGTGTTTCGACGATTGCCTCGCTTGGTGTCATTTTAACCTTTTGATTCGTTGCTTTTTTCACCATTGTTTGTTCTTTTACCATTTTTAAATTCCTCCTCCAAGTATAATTACTGATTTTTCAATCTATTTACATCAAGCATTGCTCGTCGGTAGGTGGATTAGAGTACCTACTTCTTTTTCCCGAATAATACTTCGTAACTCATCCAAAAATAATTCAGTTGATGATTTTAAAACGCGATCTTTACAAAATGCGATGTAAAAGGAGCGATAAAAAGATATATTTTTAATTGAATATGTCTTTAGCAATTTTAATTTTAATTCTTTTTTTATCGCACTTTTTGAAATGAACGACACTCCCAAGCCTAATTCAACAGCCGTTTTAATAGCCTCAGTACTTCCAAACTCCATAACTATATTTAAATCATTTAATGAAAGTCCGGCCTGTTTTAAATATTTATCCACAACAGCTCGTGTACCTGATCCTTTTTCCCTAATAATAAGCGGTGTTTCTTTCAGTTGATCCAATGAAATATTCAGTTCATTATTAGAAAAATAATCTGGTGCAGCAATCAAAATAAGTTCATCTTCTAAAATTGGTTCCAGAGTAATTTGTGGATCCTCTATTGGTGTTTCAATTAACCCAACATCAATTAATTGATCTTTAAGATTATCTACGATTTTGTTTGAATTCTCGATCTTAACACTCATTTGAATGAGTGGGTACGAATCTATAAATCTTTTTAAGAACTCTGGAAGTATATACTCACCTATTGTTAGACTACATCCCATACTTAAATCACCAGTTATAGTGTTTTCCATTTGCAAAATTTCCTTTTGAGCTGAATCACTTAAACGGATAATCTCTTTGGCATATTTCAATAAAACATGTGCGGATAGAGTCATTGCTACCTTTTTCGTAGTTCGCTCAAATAGCTTAGTATTTAGTTCTTCTTCCAGCGCCTTTATTTGTGATGTAATCGTAGGTTGAGTAACATACAATATTTTTGCTGCGTCAGAAAAGCTTTTCTTTTCAGCAACCGCAATAAATGTTTTTAATCTTTCGTAATTCATCTATATTACCTTCCCATCCATCCCGCTCTTTACTCCAGATTAGCAGCATGTGAGTCAGGGTTAATTTAGAGACTACGAATAACAGATTCTACTGTTTCAACGATGAAATCCAAATCCTCTTCCGTGCTTGTTAATGGTGGTGCAACGATGATAACATTATTTTGACCTGGGACAGTGTCACCATTTTTACCAATAATCAAGCCTTTTTGTTTGCACTTGCCAACGATTTCAGCCATCTTCAAATCATCCAGAGGTTCTTTTGATTGTTTATCTTTTACCATTTCCAACCCAAGTAGAAAACCAACCCGCCTAACTTCCCCAACATTTTCGTGGTCTATTAGACTATCAAGTTTACCTAATTTCGTTTCGCCTAACTCACGTACACGATCAACGATATTTTCCCTCTCAATAATTTCAATATTTTTAAGTGCAACAGCACATGAAGCTGGATGACCACCATAAGTGGAAACATGTCGGAAGTGATTATCTTTTCCTTCCTGATTAAACACATCATAGATTTCCGATTTAACAGCTGTAGCTCCAAGCGGTAAATAACCACTTGTTAAACCTTTTGCCATTGTCACAATGTCGGGTTGAACGCCTTCTGCATGCATGAAGCCAAACATTTCACCTGTTCGACCATAACCGGAAACGACTTCATCCATAATCAGTAATACATTGTACTTTTTACAAATTTCCGCAACGCGTTGAATATATTTATTAGATGGGATAATGACACCTCCACCTGAAATGAACGGTTCCATAATGAAGGCTGCTACAGTCTCTTCTCCTTCCCAATTGATCATTTCTTCAAGCATTTGCGCAGCTTTTAAATCAGACTCTTCCGGATCTCCACCAAAGATTGAGCGATAGCTATAAGGTGGATATACATGTAAAAACCCTGGCGCCCCTGGATCATATTTGACACGGCGATTTGCTTGTGCGGTTGCACTTAATGCCCCAAGTGTCGATCCATGGTAAGCACGATAACGCGAAATGAATTTAAATTTGCCTGGATTCCCCGTTTGGCTGTGGTATTGACGCGCGATTTTAAAAGCCGTTTCATTTGCCTCAGAACCACTATTAGAAAAGAAGGTTTGATAACTCGCACCTAACAATTCACTTATTTTCTTCGCCAATCCGACGGCAGGTTGATGATTCATTGTTAACGGAAAATAAGATAGCTTTTTCATTTGTTCTGTGGCTGCGTCCACTATTTCTTGACGCCCATAACCAAGATTCAAACACCACAAACCTGACACACCATCGAGGTATTTATTTCCGTTCTCATCTGTAAACCATGATCCTTCACCTGATACTCCAACCGTTTGCTGTGCATTTGGATTGTGGCGATGCATTGCATTCCATAAATGAGATGTTGTTTTTTCCATCATATTACTCATTTCAACTGCTGTCTTCATAGGTCTTTCCCCCATTCTATTATCATTCTAACTTAACAGTAGGTTCAAAAGGAAGAAACTGGATTTTCAGTAAAGATAGTAGATAGTGATTTATAAGGCATGTTGTGTGTAGTGGCAACCTTTTCGTATGTTACAAATCCATCATGTGTATTTACACCTTTGGCAAATGCTTCGTTTGTTTCAACCGCATTCTGTAATCCTTTATTCGCGAGTAAAACACCATAATGACTTGTATTGTTCGTCAATGATATAGTTGATGTTCTCGCTACGGCACCAGGCATGTTTGCAACAGCATAATGCAATACGCCATTTTTCAGATATGTTGGGTCATCATGTGTCGTAATACGGTCAATTGTTTCAATCGATCCTCCTTGATCAACTGCAACATCAATAATGACAGACCCCTTGGACATTTTCTTTACCATATCCTCAGAAACCAATATCGGAGCTTTAGCGCCTGGTATCAGTACTGCCCCAATTAATAGATCTGCATGTTCTACTGCCTCTTGAATGTTTAGTGGATTTGACATTAAGGTTGTGATAGTTCCACCAAACATATCATCCAATTCACGGAGACGATTTGCATTGATATCAATAATGGTTACATTCGCTCTTAGACCGATCGCCATTTTCGCGGCATTTGTTCCTACAGCACCACCACCAATGATGACAACATTTGCTGGTTTAACTCCTGGTACACCACCAAGAAGAATACCTTTTCCGCCCTTGGAGTTTTCTAAAAACTGTGCACCAATTTGAACCGACATCCGCCCAGCAACCTCACTCATTGGAGCTAAAAGTGGTAATGAACCATTACTGTTCTGAATTGTTTCATAAGCGATTGCAGTTACCTTTTTCTCAACAAGTTGTCGCGTTAAATTTTCCTCGGCAGCTAAATGGAGGTACGTAAATAGAATTAAGCCTTCCCTTAAGTAACTATACTCTTCAGGTTGCGGTTCTTTGACCTTCATCACCATCTCTGCCGCCCATGCTTCACCCGCTGTAGCTACAATTTCAGCACCTGTTACTCTATATTCCTCATCCGAGAAACCGCTTTCATTACCTGCCATGCTTTCCACCAACACACGATGTCCTGCATGCACAAAAGCCGTAACTCCAGATGGTGTAAGTGCAACTCGGTGTTCATTGTTCTTAACTTCACGAGGAACCCCAATAATCATGAAAATCACTCCATTCTCCCTTAATTAACCAGCACAACATTTATGCGATAGGTCGTGACGTCCGGACCAGTTGTAGTAGGTTTATAAATAGTGTATACGAAAGTGGTATTAGTTTACAATGTTTTTTTTCAATTCAGATATTTGAAAACTCAATACATCTTATTACAATACGTAATTATTGGGAGATAGCATTTAATACTACCCGAATTTTCGTGATAGATTCATTTTAAAGGAATACATATCACTCCGATAAAATGCTTCTTCCATTTCAACAACAGAACCAGCTTGATCTTTAATAATTCGCACTGCAATCATAAAATTTGTATTAGCTGGAACATCCAAATACTCCATATCCTCTGGCAACAAATACCCACTCGAAATCGTTTGATCTGCCTCGGCGAACTGTATACCTAGTTCATTTTGAACTAAATCGTAAAGTGTAGCATTATCTAAATTATATTTAATTAATTCTTCTCCAATCGCAATTGGATAATAATGTCGTTCAATACCAATTGGAATATCATCCGCATAACGCACTCTTTTTATAAAATAGGCTTCTGTAAACCCAGTTCGCTCCTGAATATAAGTCGACGGTATAGTTTTGTAATGCGTAATTAGTTTTGCCCCAGGTTTCATTCCTATGTCACGGATGGCTTCCGTCGTACTACTTAAATTCCCAAGCCAATCATGAATCGGTTTTAACGAAACAAATGTACCTTTACCGTGCCTCTTTTCAAGAATCCCTTCCCGAACTAATAGATTGATGGCTTCACGCACCGTACTACGGCTAATGTTGTATTCTCCTATAAACTGGCGTTCACTCGGAATTTGTTCAGAAAAAATCCCTTCCGCTACTTGTTTTTCAATGATATCTTTTAATTGAATATGCAATGGTATCGCACTAGTATAATCAAGTTTCACTTCGGATTTCTCCTTTCTCATTGTTTCTACAGGATAGCAAAAATTGAGAAATTGTAAAGAATAGGCATATTTTTTTGATATAACAGGACTCGGGACAAAGTGAATTTCTGAGATAATCAAGAAATGGGAACTCAGTAATAGTAGGCATTAGAGACACCTACAGCGAATATATTTTTTGTGGTTTACCCACAAAACAAAATTCTCTCTTTTCCAGAGAATCTGTAATGCTACTATATGATGTGTTTGATTTAGGCTGGGAACTATAAAAACTAGACATAATGTCCCGAGTCCTGTATTTACATCTTGTACTTAGATGTTTTCAGGTTGTCTTCATTTTTGTAAACACATATCAACCTAAACGTGAGACTGTTCCGATAGAACGAGGTAAAGTAAAAACGCCAAGAGGAATTTTTCCCTTCGGTGTTCTTAAGGTGGGCAATGTATTATTAAATGCTTTTACTAAAGCTAGCACAGAAGCATGTACATAGGTTTTTGCTTACCCATTGCCCGCTTTCCACGCCCCTTTAATTTCTAGATGTGCCTCATCCTTGTAAAACTGTATCAATTTGGCCATTTCCTATTTGTGAAATCTTCTACGTTTATTGCTTGCAAATTATCTTCTCCTTGAGCAATACTTTTGAATCCGGGTATTACACAAGAAATCGCATCATGTTCTAAAAACCACTTTAGTGCTACCCGTGTTATATTGCCCCTATTTCCAGCAATCAAAGAAAGTTTATTGCTTATTTCTACACCTTTTTCAAATTTTAACCCTGCAAAAGTTCACACAATATTAAATGCTTTCCCATCTCGATTAAAATTACGATAATCATCTGATTCAAACTGAGAATTGGCTTTAAATTTACCTGATAACAATCTGCTTGCTAATGGAACACGTACAAGGATGCCTACGCCTTGTACTTTTGCTTGTGGGTATAGTGCTTCTAATGGCTTTTGAAGAAATAGGTTAAAAAATGACTTGCAATGTACTAACATTAGGTGGCTCAAGGCAGAATAAACCATCTTTAACGGTTTCCACACTAACACCAAAATAGCGAATTATCCCTTGTTCCTTCAAAATATCAAGTACTTCAAATAATGATCATCCCTTAAAATTTCCATTGATGGACAATGTATTTGAAACAAATCAATTTGATCACCATTGAGTCGTCTTAAGCTATCCTCACAATACTCTGATATTTTTATAAAGTAGTTAATATTTTATTCATCCTTAATAGATCAATAAAAACTTTCAATGCTTTTGTCTGAAATGAAGTTTTGGTAACAATAGAAAATTGGCGTGAAAGTGGTAAACCTTTTATTCTTATAACTTTTAAATCCCCATTCTTAAATTCCTTTTGGATAGCCCACTGGGATAGCAGACTAATACCTAAACCCGCTTCCAAGGAGACTTTGATCGATTGAGTACTACTAAACTGCATTAATTTAGCGGGCGTGATTTCAAAAAGTTGAAACAATTTTTCCGTTGCTTCTCTTGTACCAGATCCCTGTTCACGAACAATCCAGGTTTCATTTTCTAAATCTATTATTCCCACTTGAGCTTTCCTTAGTATAGGACTATGTTCAGCTGATGCAACAATAACCATCGAATCCTCCGAAAGTTCTTCAACAATTAATTGGGAATTACTGAAATGCCCCTCGACAATACCAATATCCAGTTGATGACTCGCCACTAAGTCGGCAATTTTAGCCGTAGTAACGTAAGCGTCAAAAAGGTTCTTTCCACCGTTGGTTGAATCATTGGTGTATTCCGATATAATTAATTAAAAAAGATGTAGGAGGGTCATCGATCTCATAGAATCAAGAGAGAAAGAAGATGTAGTTATCTGGCTTTCTCTTTTTCCTAACATAAAATATGTATCAAGAGATGGATCTCTTACCTACTCCGCTGCTATCCGAGAAGCTCATCCAAAAGCCCACCGCATCAGTGATCGATTCCATTTAGTGAAAAATTTGATGGACGCAAGTACGATCTGTATGTATAGAATTTTGGCTGGACGAATTGTCATTCCAATAACCAAGGAACAGAACGCTGTGAACGGACTATTAACGAGTAAACTTTCACGACGTACTATAATCCTCTGGGTTAAGTCCTTAGCGTCTCAAGGTCGCACTATCCAAGATATCCGAACTCAGACAAAATGTAACTGACAAACTATACGAAAATATATTAAAATGCGAGAAGAAGAAATCCCTAAAAGTTCAGTGGATTAGCTCGGCCGTGAACATACTGAAGCAATCCAGAGGATTATGGATAAAGTCAAAGAAGTGAAAGCTTTACACGAAAAAGGATATAGTAATAGAAAAATAGCTGATGAAACAGGCTATACAAAACTTACAATAAAAAAATATTTATCGCCTAATTTCAACCCTATCAAGGTCAATATGGTGTTCAACGCCACTGAAAATTGTCCCCTTTTAGAAATGAAGTAATTACCTTGCGCTTGAAAGGAACAACATATAAAGAAATCACTATTTCCATTTGTAGAAAAGGATATACAGGATCAGAAGCTGCGATTAGACAATTTATAGCGAAAGAAAAAAGGTTGCAAGGTGATTTACAAAGCGATTTTATTGCTGGTGCCACGGAGATTGTGGAAAGAAAGTGGCTTATAAAGTTACTCTACAAGCCACTAGATAAGGCGAAGGCAATTTTCCCCGAACAAATAGAATTTATTGTTAAGAAATATCCACTAGTTGGTACATTAATTCGCCTGGTTTGGCGTTTCAAAGAAATTCTTCAATCGGGTGAGAAAGAGTTATTACATGGATGGATTTCAGAAGTAGCAGCCCTTGAAATAAATGAATTGACTAGCTTGCTCAATGGTATTAAAAAGGATATAGTTGCGGTTAAAAATGCATGTACGCTTCCATATAACAATGGATTAGCTGAAGGAAGCATAAATAAGTTAAAAACTATCAAACGGATCATGTATGGCAGAAATAGTTTTGAACTTCTACGGAATAAATTATTATTACTTGAATCTCGTAAATTCGACTAACAATGCAAAGAACCGTCAAAAATTGAACACATATTAATAGAAGAAAATTCGTGAGATACTCCTCCCTTAGAACATATTTTGGGAGGTATTTATTTGAAAAGAAAAGAGATAGAAGCATATTGGTCTGCGAAGATCGATGAATATCAGAACAGCGAACTAGCACTTTCTGAATGGTGCGAAACAGCATAGGTCGCCGTCCATAATATGAAGTATTGGCTTCGTAAGCAGTCACCAATTAATCATACCGGACATCAGGAGACCAGTTGGGTCCACTGTGTGAATCCAATCAAAAGGTTTCTATGAACTATGTGAGTGAACGACTTGGACATAAGGATGAAGAGACAACTTGGAAGACCTATTCGCACATCTTAAATGAGATGAGAGAAAAAGATGAAGATGAAAAAATTTCAATCTTTGAGAACATGTTTGTGTAATCCTTGTGCACAATTTGTGCATAAAGTTTTCAAATCCTATCGTTTTCTCTCGTATTCACTCAAAATAAAAAAGCATCTACAAACGCTGTGTTATCAACGTTTGTAGATGCTTTAGGCCTTCTCAACTTAACTGGAAAAGACCAGATGATACCCGAGGCCGGTTTCTTTTATCGCCTATGGATACTTTAGGTACAATACTTCCGGCAATGATTGTGTATAATTTGTGCATAATCATTTTATTGTGCATTTTAGCCGTTTACTCTTTTGACAGAGTAAACACTTTTTTATGCTAATATCTTCCTAAAACATTCGGCAATCAGCTGCTAAATAAATATGGTTTCAAATTGCATTCTTTGTTTTGAATTTTTCCAAAACATGTTAAAACACATAAATAGTTCAGCTTCTATTTAATAACTTCCACGTTTATTATTTTTCTTCACTAAGCCAATTATTAAGCCAGTTAATTTCTTCTTGTGACAAGGGATCTTCTTTTTCTTCTCTAGCAATTACATTATGCCAATTCGCTTCTTCCCATTCTAAATGTGCTTCCCAATCACGCATAACTTTAACCGCTTTTTCTGTTTCTAATTGGTGTCTAGTTTTGAAAGGTATTATAATCGCCATACATGCCACCTCTT